>JAZQLN010000013.1:0-121049 GCA_045542715.1 Acutalibacteraceae bacterium | reverse complement strand
TACGAGGGGAGCAAGCTTTGCACGTCTGCCGCCGAATACAATTGCTGAAACGGGAACACCGTCGGGGTTCTCAAATTCTGAGCTGATGCAGGGGCAGTTCTTTGCGGGAGCTGTGAAACGGCTGTTGGGATGTGCACCCTTTTCTTCGCTTTCCTGACCGTTCCAGGGGTTGCCCTTCCATTCGATTGCGTTTGCGGGAGGATTCTTGTCAAGACCTTCCCACCAAACTGTGTTGTTATCAAGGTTATGAGCAACGTTTGTGAAGATTGTGCCCTTTCTTGTTGAAGCAAGAGCATTGGGGTTTGACTTTTCGTTTGTGCCGGGAGCAACGCCGAAGAAGCCGTTTTCGGGGTTGATGGCATAGAGTCTGCCGTCTTCGCCCTTACGGATCCATGAAATATCGTCACCTACGCACCATACGCGGTAGCCGTTCTTATAGTATCCTTCGGGAGGAATGAGCATAGCAAGGTTTGTTTTGCCGCAAGCTGAGGGGAATGCAGCGCAGATATATTTGATTTCGCCGTCGGGCTTCTGAAGACCGAGGATGAGCATATGCTCTGCCTGCCAGCCTTCGTTTTTACCCTGATATGATGCGATACGGAGAGCGAAGCACTTCTTACCGAGAAGAACGTTTCCGCCGTAACCTGAGTTAACGGAGATAATTGTGTTGTCCTGGGGGAACTGGCAGATATATCTCTTTTCTTCGTCGATGTCACATCTGCAGTGAAGACCGCGAACCCAGTCTTCGCTGTCGCCGAGAGCTTCAAGAACATCCTTGCCGACTCTTGTCATGATAACCATGTTGAGAACAACATAGATTGAGTCGGTAAGTTCGATACCGATTTTGGAGAACTTTGAACCAACGGGACCCATTGAATAGGGGATAACATACATTGTTCTGCCCTTGTAGCTGTCTTTAGCGATTGCATAGAGCATTTCGTAAGCTTCAGCGGGATCCATCCAGTTGTTTGTGGGGCCTGCTTCTTCCTTTGAGGGAGCGCAGATGAAGGTTCTGCCTTCAACACGGGCAACGTCATTAACTGCTGTTCTGTGAAGGTAGCAGTCGGGAAGAAGTTCCTGATTAAGTTTAATCATTTCGCCTGTTGAGCAAGCTTCTGCACGGAGAGCTTCAATCTGCTCTTCGCTGCCGTCGATCCAAACGATTTTTTCGGGCTTAACGAGTTCAACCTTTTCGTTAATCCATGAAAGAACGCTTTTATTGGAAGTCATATTTTCCATGTTTGTTTCTCCTTTCTTCAGAAAACCAACAAAATTTAACAAATTTATGAGGATAAAAAAGCCTTATTTGTGACTGTTGACAGTCGGTATTTATCTCTTTTTCAACCTAACCCATTATAATTATATCATGCATTTTTGTAAAGTCAATATAAAAGGTAGATTTTGCATAAAAGTGTTACAAAAAATTCATTTTATCGATATTATTTACTGATTTTGCTCGTCTATGGGCATCGTTGCGAAGGCGTTGAGGTTCAGACTTGCAATATTTCCTTTTATGAATTCAAAATATCCCTGTGCGCCTACCATTGCCGCATTATCTCCGCAGAGCGACAGATCGGGCATAAACAGCTGCCATCCTTTTTCGTCACAGACCTTGTTCATTCTTGCTCTTAAGCGTGAGTTTGCGGAAACACCGCCTGCAAGTGCTATTTTTGTGAATCCGTATTCTTCGGCGGCTCTTACCGTGTTGCTGACAAGGCAGTCCGCAACGGTTTCTATGCAGCTTGCACCGAGGTCGGGAACGCTGATATCAATTCCTTTTTGCTTTGAGTTATGAATGATGTTCACAACTGCGGTTTTGAGACCCGAAAAACTGAAATCGTATTCACTGCCGTCAACACGCGGACGGGGAAGCTTATAAACCGATGAATCGCCGCCGACACTGATTTTATCGAGGTTGACACCGCCGGGATAGGGGAGACCCATCGCTCTTGCGGCTTTGTCCATGCATTCACCTGCGGCATCGTCACGGGTTCTGCCGATGATTGAAAAATCGGTATAATCGTTGACTGCAACGATGTGGCTGTGTCCGCCCGAAACAACAAGGCAGAGGAAAGGCGGCTCAAGCTCGGGAGTTGTGATGTAGTTTGCGGCTATGTGTGAACGCAGATGGTGAACGGGAACAAGGGGCAGACCCGTTGAATAAGAAAGTCCCTTTGCAAAGTTGACACCTACAAGCAATGCACCGATAAGACCGGGTGCGTAGGTTACTGCAATTGCATCGAGGTCTGAATAAGTAACGTTTGCATCGCTCATGGCTTTTGAAACAACTCCGCTGATTGCCTGAGCGTGCATTCTTGATGCGATTTCGGGCACAACACCGCCGTATATTATATGCTCGCTTACCTGAGAAGCTATAACGCTTGATAAAACTTTTCTTCCGTCCTCAACAACGGCTGCTGCCGTTTCGTCACATGAGGATTCGATTGCAAGGATTTTCATAAATATCACCTTAAAAATATTTAGTGTAAATTATTCCGTTCTCCGTGGGGTCGGAATAGAAATTCTTTCTTATGCCTGCTTTTTCAAAACCCTCTGATTCATAAAGTGCGATTGCGGCAAGATTGCTTTCACGCACCTCAAGGGTGATAAATTCGCAGTTTCTTTCTTTTGCACCTGCGCAGGCCGATTTCAGAAGTGCTCTGCCGATGCCGCAATTTCGGTATTCACGGAAAACCGCAATGTTTGTAATGTACGCTTCGCCGCAGATTTCCTGAACGCCGATATATCCGAGAACGGTATCCGAAGCGGCAACAAGAAAATGAGCGTTCTCGTTTTCAAGCTCCTCGGACAAGGCTTTTTCACTCCACGGTGAGGAAAAACACACGGTTTCCAATCGTGCTATCTCGGGAATGTGTTCCGCTTTCATTTCAACAATTTCAAAATTCATTCAGAAACCTCCGAAACGATTTCGTCAAACTGAGAAACAAGAGCTTCCTTTATAGAATTTGCACAAACCATATAAGTTTCAATGTCACCGCCGAAGGGGTCGGGTATTCCGTTTCCGAGAACAGTTATTTTCTCATGCGGAACATACAGTGAAAGACTTGAAGCGTGCTGATTTGTCATACATACAAATTTATCGGTTTCGTCAAGAATATATTCATTTATTCTTCTTGCTCTGTGAGCCGAAATATCAACGCCGAATCTTTCACAGGCTTTGACGGAATTGGGAGTGACTTCATCGCCCGTCATTGCAAAAAGACCCGCACTTGAACATTCAATTCCGCTGATTTCTTTGTCGGCAAGGATTTTTTTGAACATACCCTCAGCCATCGGACTGCGGCAGGTGTTGCCTGTGCATACAAATAATATTTTCATAATCTATACCTTACTTTGATTCATACCATGTTTTGCCTATGCCTACATCAGCCTGCATTGTTACACGCATCTTGACTGCATTTTCCATTTCACGCTTGATGATGCCGGCAACAACGCCTGCTTCTTCTTCGGGTGCTTCGATAATCAGTTCGTCATGTATCTGCATGATAAGCTTAGCTTTAAGACATTGCTTTCTGAGTGTTTCGTATACTCTTATCATGGCAATTTTGATTATATCCGCCGCCGTGCCCTGAATAGGCATATTGAGAGCAACTCTTTCTCCGAATGCACGCATCATTGCGTTTGACGATGTAAGCTCGGGAAGATATCTGCGTCTTGCGAAAACCGTTTCGACATAGCCTTTTTCTTTGGCTTTTTCAACAACATCTTTCATGTAGTCGCGAACACCGCCGAAGTTTGCAAGATAGCCTTTGATGTAGCTGTCTGCTTCGGCACGGGTAACGCCTATATCCTTTGCCAGCGAGAACGCACCGATGCCGTAAACAATGCCGAAATTGACAGCTTTTGCACGGCTTCTCATAAGAGGAGTAACCATCATCAGAGGCATATTGAAAACCTGAGATGCCGTTATTGCATGGATATCGTCACCGTTGTTGAATGCGGTTATCATGTTTTTATCGTTTGCCATGTGGGCAAGAACACGAAGCTCAATCTGTGAATAGTCGGCGTCAACGAGAACACATCCCTCTTTTGCCATGAAGAATTTTCTCATCTCTCTGCCAAGCTCTGAACGTACGGGAATATTCTGCAGATTGGGTTCGGTTGATGAAATTCTGCCCGTTCTTGTTTCGGTCTGATTGAGGCTTGAATGAATTCTGCCGTCATCACCGATAACCTTAAGCAGACCTTCGCAATAGGTTGATTTAAGCTTTGCAAGAGTTCTGTATTCAAGAATTTTTGCAACAACGGGATAATCCGGTGCAAGGCCCTCAAGTACCTCTGCATTGGTGGAATATCCGCTTTTTGTTTTCTTCTTTGCGGGAAGCCCCATTTTGACAAACAACGCTTCGCCGAGCTGTTTGGGAGAATTGAGATTGAATTCACAGCCGACTTCTTCATAAATATCCGCAACAAGAACTTCAATTCGTTTCTGCAAATCATTGCCGAATTTTTCTATGCCGTCTGCATCAACAAGAAATCCTTCGCACTCCATTGATGCAAGAACCTTTGCAAGAGGAATCTCTATTTCTTCAAGCAGACGGGTCTGGTTATGCTCGTCAATGAGCTTGTTCATTCTTTCAAATGCCTTGGGAAGATATGCAGTGAAGAAAGCGTTTTCATTATCTTCCGGAATAGCGGTGCTTGCGTATTCTTCAATGATTCTCTTGAGGTCATAAGCCCCCGATGAGGGATTTATAACATAAGCGGAAAGCATTGCATCGCCGCAGATGCTGTTGATTTCTATATCGTTGCCGTAATCGTAGAAAAACGAATAGAGCTGTTTGACATTATAGGTGTATTTTTTTATTTCGGGAGCAAAAAGGAAGTCGGAGCAGAATTCCGCATATCCCGCATTCAATGCACAGACTTTTGCAACTCCGTTATCCGTTGCAAAAAGGAATTCACCGCTGTCAAATGTAAAATATGCGTTGCCGGATTTCCTGAGCAGATTGAAAAGGAGCTTAAGGTCATCCTGCTCGAAACAGTTGACACAAACCGTTTCAACGCATTTTTCTTCTTTCTTTTCGGGAACTTTGAGTTCAAGACGCTCAATCATTTTATACATTTCAAGCTCTGCAAGGAGACTTGTAACCCTGAATGCATCGGGGTCGGAGGGGATATAATCACCGTAGCCGGCTTCAATCGGAGCGTTTGTGCGGATTGTGCCGAGGTCACGGCTCAGATATGCCATATCCTTATCGTTGACAAGCTTATCGTGAACACCTTTTTTGATGTCGATTGTATCGATATTTGCATAAATTTCATCAATCGAGCCGAAACGGCTGATTAAATCCTGCGCTGTTTTCTGACCGATACCCGCAACGCCGGGAATGCAGTCTGAAGTATCGCCCATAAGAGCTTTGATATCAATCATCTGCTCGGGTGTGACAAGATATTCTTCCATGATTTTATCGCAGTCATATTTAACGCTCTGCGGTCTGCCCATTTTTGTTGAAGCGAGCAAAACGTTGACATTGTCACGCACAAGCTGGAGTGAGTCACGGTCACCCGTAGCGATGTAGCAGAAATCATCTTTTCCGCAGTTAGCGGCAAGAGTGCCGAGAATGTCATCGGCTTCCCAGCCGGGCACCTCAAGGATTTTATAACCCATTGCGGAAAGAAGCTCCTTAAGGGGAGGCATCTGCTGAGCAAGCTCGGGAGGCATGCCTTTTCTGTTTGCCTTATAACCCGAATACATCTCGTGGCGGAAGGTGGGAGCTTTAACGTCGAAAGCGATTGCCACCGCATCGGGGGAAACCTCTTCCTTAAGTTTTAAAAGTATATTGAGAAATCCGTAGATTCCGTTTGTGAATTTTGTGCCGTCTTTGGTTGTAAGCAGTTTGATTCCGTAAAACGCACGGTTAAGAATGCTGTTGCCGTCAAGGGCTAAAAGTTTCATTCCAAATCACCTCATTTTACATTATACCATATAAATTGTAAATTTCAGCAATTTTTTGAAAATTATTGAAAATAATTTAAAATAATGATAATATAATCGTACGTTTAATAAAAACTGCTGGAGAACTTATGAAAATAGGAAACTTTGAAATAAAAGGATATGCGGCTCTTGCACCCATGGCGGGTGTTGCGGACAGAGCTTGCCGTGAACTGTGCATTGAATTCGGTGCAGCTTATGTTGTAACCGAAATGGTCAGCTCAAAGGGTCTCACAATGCATGACAGAAAGTCCGATTCCCTGATGTTTCTCGGAGAAACGGAAAAGCCTGCAGCGGTGCAGATTTTCGGCTGTGACCCCGCAACAATGGCGGAAGCGGCAAAAAAAGCGGCGGATACCGGCTGTCAGGCTGTTGATATCAACATGGGCTGCCCTGCACCGAAAATTGCAGGCAACGGCGGCGGCTCTGCTCTTATGAAGGAACCTGACCTTGCCGCAAGAATAACCGAAGCCTGCGTTAAGGCAATTGAGCTTCCCGTAACCGTTAAAATCCGTTCGGGTTGGGATGAAAACAGCATCAATGCCGTTCAGATGGCTAAGCTTCTCGAAAGTGCGGGTGCGGCGGCGATAACCGTTCACGGCAGAACAAGAAAGCAGATGTATGCACCGCCCGTAAATCTTGATATTATCAGGCAGGTCAAAGAAGCGGTCGGTGTTCCCGTTATAGGTAACGGCGATATAGTTGACCCCGAATCCGCAAAGAATATGTACGAAACAACGGGCTGTGATTTTATAATGATAGGCAGAGGTGCTCTCGGTGCACCGTGGCTGTTTGACCGTGTGAACGCCTACCTCGAAAGCGGAATAATCATTCCCGAGCCTCCGATTGAAGAAAGAATGGAAATTATGATTCGCCATATCGGTAAACTTTGTGAGTATAAGGGTGGTTATATCGGAATGCGTGAAGCACGGAAGCATTCGGGATGGTATGTAAAAGGGGTTCGCGGTGCGGCGGCGTTGAGGCAGGAAATCGGTGCTCTTGAAACCATGGATCAGCTGCGCGCGATTGCCGAAAAAGTGATAAAAGCATCTGTGACTAATTAACAAAAATCAATAAGTATAATTGTAAATAATACCAAAAATAAATCCGCTGTTCAAAATTGATTGAATTGGCGGATTTGCTGTGATAAAATTACAGTATTAAATAAAAGGAGAGAATAAATATGACAATTTTGTTCAGAATTATCGGCTTTATCCTTGCTCTCATCACTCCTCTTGCATCGATGATTGTATGGGACCCCACAGCTTATTTTGATAAGGAAGTTCCCGTTGCGGAAGAGAAAATTGACGGCTTTATGAAGGGCGTCTGCCATCTTGATCCCGATTATGACCTCATCAAAGAAGGTAATATCGAGTGGTTCAGAGACGATATTCCGTTCCCTTATAACGCAGACGGAACAATCTCGCAGAGCTATACAAACTGGAAGGCTGAAAGTCAGAAATATGTTGACAACGGCATAAGAATTTTTGGTATCACACCTTATCCCGATGATTACATCGCATACGGACTTGACCCCCGTAAACCCGAAAGCAGAGAAGGAATTCAGGAAATTGCAAAGTTTTATGTTGAAGACCTCAGGGGTATAGTCGGCGCATTCCAGATTACAAACGAAATGGGTATTGACCGTTTCACTCTTCCTCTTACTCTTGACGAGGCTGCCGAGTTCATCGGAATGCAGCTTGAAGCGATGTATCCCGTCAGAGGAGATATTATAATCGGCTATAACCTCGGCGGTCTTTCAATTCTTGAGCTTCCGTTCAAAATGATGAAGTATCATAAATATTGCGACTATGTGGGTCTTGATATGTACCTCGGCTGCTTTGAACCTGTGCTTAAGAATGCAGACCAGTATGTAACAATTCTCAACTTCGTAAGAAAAATAACAGGCAAACCCATTATTCTTTGCGAGTTCGGTTATATCGGTTACGGCGAACCCAAAACAGAGGAAGAGAAGATTGCAATTCTTCAGAAATACGGATATAACAGCGAAGAAGAAGCAAGAGCGAATATCGATGATTTCATCAACAATCTTCCCGAGGATATGAAGGAAGAAATCATTGAGGATTACAGCGACAGAACACCCGAAGAACGCGCGGACCTCATTTTTGACGGCGAATATTCAAACCATCTCTACTGTGAGCTTGCAGAGGGTACCGGACTTTATAAATATCCCCATACTCCCGAGGGTCAGGCTGAATTCTTTGAATATATAATTCCCAAGGTACGCAGTCTTGATTATGTTATCGGTATGTGTGTTTACTGCTGGGGTGACAGTGACAGCTGCTATGTTTGCGGTCAGGCTGACTGCCCCGTTGAAACAGGCTGGGGTCTCGTTGACGGTCAGGGTAATCCCAAGCCCGCATATTACGCAGTGCAGAAGGCTTATGCAGAATAATCAATTAACACGGAGGCTGATTTTTCAGCCTCTTTTTTGAAAGGAAATACAATGAAAACTTACGGTACAATACTTTTTGACCTTGACGGAACGCTGACCGACCCAGGTATCGGAATAACAAATTCTGTTATGTATGCACTGAAAAAATACGGCATTGAGGTTTCGGACAGGTCGGAGCTTTATAAATTTATAGGTCCGCCTCTTGCGGAATCGTTTGAAAAATATTACGGATTTTCAAAAGAAGAGTCCTATAAAGCGGTTGACTGTTACCGTGAGTATTACCGTGACAGAGGATTATATGAAAATCTTGTTTATGACGGCGTTGAGGATTTACTGAAGGAGCTTAAAACAAATGGGAAAACGCTGATAGTTGCAACATCAAAGCCTGAGATTTTTGCAAAAGAGGTGCTCCGTCACTTTGGTCTGGATAAATATTTTGATTATATTGCAGGCGGAAACCTTGACGGCACACGCACCGTTAAAGCTGAGGTGATTGACTATGCACTTGAATCGTGCGGAATAACGGATAAAGAAAAATCGGTTATGGTCGGAGACAGAATGCATGATATAGTTGGAGCAAAAACAGTCGGTATTGACAGCATCGGTGTGCTTTATGGCTACGGAGACCGTGAAGAATTGGAGAATGCTCAGGCTGATTATATAGCGGAAACCGTAAAGGATATTGCGGATTTCGTGTGATTAATGGTAATAATTTACAATTTTGCAGTGCTGCAAATGTTTAAAATATCCAATTTTTGTCAAAAACACCATTTTTCTGTGTTTCAGGGTTGATTTATAAAGATAAATAGTGTATACTTTGTGACGGATTGGCACATATTTTCAAAAATCGGAGGTCCTGACATTGTACTCACTGACAAAAACAGAAAAAGAAATTGAAGATGAAACGGTGCAGATTTATGCCGTTGAGGAAAACGGCAGAATAATCTGCGATTTCACAACTGACAAGGAATTTGCCGAAACAATCATCCGTTTGCTTAATGAAAACGGAGTGGAGTCAAACCATGTTCTTGATATTATCGAAGATTTGGTTTACAGCTGACAGCAAAGGCACGGTAAGGTTAGAGTGCAGTCACTCTGTGCTTACCGTGTTTTTATTTTGTGTTTTTTGAAAAAATGTGTTGACAAATCGTATATGTTGTTATATTATATAGAATACACTTTAATGCATAAAAGCTTTAAAGTGATAAACCCGAACGCAGTGCTTTTTATTTATAAAATATTTAAAAACATCATTTACTTTTGATATAACTTGTGTTATATTAATATGCTGTTCCTGTTTATCAACAATATGTTTTATAAAAGTAAAAAGAAAAGGAATGACGACATGCCTATTATTGAATTTCTTGAAAGAAACGCAACGCTCTATAAGGATGATGTGAGCCTTGTTGAAATCAACCCTGAAGTGCAGGAGAAAAGCCATGTGACATGGAGGGAATATTCTCTCATCGAGCAGGGTGCAAACCGTGACGGAAGAAGCGAAATTACATGGGATGAGTTCAACAGAAGAGCCAACCGTTTTGCAAACTTTCTTCTTTCCAGAGGAATCAAAAAGGGAGACAGAGTTGCAATTCTTCTCATGAACTGCATCGAATATCTCCCCATATACTTCGGAATTCTCAAGACGGGTGCACTTGTTGTGCCTCTTAACTACCGTTATACAGCGGACGAAATCAAATACTGCCTCAAGCTTTCGGAAAGCGATGCAATTGTTTTCGGTCCCGAATTCATCGGCAGAATGGAGCATATTTGTGACAGAATTCCCGATGTAAAGCTCCGTCTTTACCTTGGTGAGGATTGCCCCACATTTGCTGAAAGCTACAATAAGCTTGTCAAATACTGCACATCGAGAAATCCCGAAATAACGATTTCCGACGATGACCATGCAGCTATCTATTTCTCATCGGGAACAACAGGCTTCCCCAAGGCTATTCTCCATGCACACAGAGCACTTGTTCATTCATGCGAGGTTGAGCAGAATCACCATTCGCAGAGCAAAGACGATGTTTTCCTCTGCATTCCGCCGCTTTACCACACAGGTGCAAAAATGCACTGGTTCGGCAGTCTGCTTGTAGGTGCAAAGTCCGTTCTCCTCAAGGGTGCAAAGCCTGAATGGATTATCAAGGCTGTTTCCGAGGAGGAGTGCACAATAGTATGGCTTCTTGTTCCCTGGGCACAGGATATCCTTGATTCAATCGAGAGAGGAGATATCGACCTCAGCCGTTATAATCTTGACCAGTGGAGACTTATGCATATCGGTGCACAGCCCGTACCTCCCAGCCTCATCAAGAGATGGATGAAGATATTCCCCCATCATCAGTATGACACAAACTACGGCCTGAGCGAATCAATCGGACCCGGCTGTGTTCATCTCGGCGTTGAAAACGTACATAAGGTCGGTGCTATAGGTAAAGCAGGCTACGGTTGGGAAACCAAAATCGTTGACGAAAACGGCAATACCGTTAACAGAGGCGAGGTTGGTGAGCTTGCGGTAAGGGGTCCCGGCGTAATGCTCTGCTATTTCAACGATGAAAAAGCCACCAACGAAGTTCTTCACGGCAACTGGCTCTTTACCGGTGACATGGCTCAGGAAGATGAAGACGGCTTCATCTATCTTGTTGACCGTAAGAAGGACGTTATTATTTCAGGCGGTGAAAACCTCTATCCCGTACAGATTGAAGACTTCCTGCGTAAGCATGAAGCAATCAAGGATGTTGCGGTTATCGGTCTCCCCGATGCGAGACTCGGCGAAATCGCTGCTGCAATCATTGAAATCAAAGAAGGATATAAGGCGGATGAAGATGATATCAAGGATTTCTGCCGAGACCTTCCCAGATACAAGCGTCCCCATAAGCTTATTTTTGCAGATGTTCCCCGTAATCCCACGGGTAAGATAGAAAAACCCAAGCTCCGCAAGATTTATTGCGGCGAAAGCCTTGTTGCAACTCAGGTTGAAATGAAGCTTGATAAGTAAGAAGGAGGAAGAAAAAATGAAACTTCTTTTAGGTAATGAAGCGGTAGCCAGAGGTCTTTATGAGGCAGGCTGCCGAGTAGTATCCAGCTATCCCGGCACTCCCAGCACTGAGGTTACCGAGTTTGCTGCCACATATGATGAAATATTCTCAGAGTGGGCACCCAATGAAAAGGTAGCCTGCGAAGTTGCTTTCGGTGCAAGCGTTGCAGGTGCACGTTCCTTCTGTGCGATGAAGCACGTCGGTCTTAACGTTGCAGCCGACCCTCTTTTTACCGCATCATATACAGGTGTCAACGCAGGCATGGTTATCCTTGTTGCCGATGACCCCGGAATGCATTCTTCACAGAACGAGCAGGATTCAAGACACTATGCAATGGGTTCAAAAACAATGATGCTTGAGCCTTCGGATTCTGCGGAATGCCTTGACTATACAAAGAGAGCATTCGAACTTTCCGAAAAATTCGATACTCCCGTTATTATCCGTCTCACAACGAGGGTCGCTCACTCAAGAAGCGTTGCCCCTCTTGCAGACAGAGTTGACAACGGTCTTAAGGAATATACAAAAAATCCTCAGAAGTACGTTATGGTTCCCGCAAATGCAAAGGTAAAGCACGTTGTTGTTGAACAGCGTATTCTTGACCAGGTTGCTTACTGCGAAAAGGAAGCAGTTGATAACGGACTGAACAAGGTTGAATACAACAGCAAGAAAATCGGTGTTATCACATCGGGTATCTGCTATCAGTATGCAAAGGAAGCACTCGGAGAGAATGCATCCTACCTCAAGCTCGGCTGTGTATATCCTCTTCCCGTTGACCTTATAAAGAACTTTGCCGCAGAATGCGAGACGGTTTATGTTCTTGAAGAGCTTGACGATTATCTTGAAACTCATTGCCGTAAAAACGGTATTGAAGTTATCGGCAAGGAAGCATTCACTCTTCAGGGTGAATATTCGCAGAGCCTTATTGCAAAGGTTATTCTCGGCAAGGAAACAGAAAGCCTCAAGGCTGATGTCAACATCGTGCCCAGACCTCCCGTGCTTTGCGCAGGCTGTCCCCACAGAGGTCTTTTCTATGCCCTCAAGCAGCTTAATGTTACAGTAAGCGGCGATATCGGCTGTTACACTCTCGGCTTCTCGCAGCCCCTCGGCATGATCGATACCGTTCTCTGCATGGGTGCATCCGTTTCGGCTCTTCACGGCAGAAACGCCGCTGACCCTGCAAATGCCAAAAAGAGCGTTGCCGTTATCGGTGACTCAACCTTCATCCATTCGGGTGTAACAGGTCTTATCAACATTGCTTATAATGCAACCGATTCCGTTGTTATTATTCTTGATAACTCAATCACAGGCATGACGGGCCATCAGCAGAATCCCACAACAGGTAAGAACATCAAGGGAGAGCCTGCAAATGCGGTAAGCCTTGAGGCTCTTGCGAAAGCAGTGGGAATTCAGAATGTTATCGTTGTTGACCCCTATAATCTTGCAGAAACAAAAGAAGGAATCAAGCAGGCTCTTGAAGCAGACGGCCCCGCTGTTGTTATTTCAAGACGTCCTTGTGCACTGCTTAAAACAGTCAAGCACAATCCGCCCCTTAAGGTTAACAAAGACAAGTGCAAATCCTGCAAAATGTGCATGAAGATCGGCTGCCCT
Organism: Acutalibacteraceae bacterium; assembly: GCA_045542715.1. GTDB lineage: Bacteria > Bacillota > Clostridia > Oscillospirales > Acutalibacteraceae > CAG-177. The sequence continues at coordinate 108,037 of JAZQLN010000013.1, read as the reverse complement.
GCCATCAGCATGAAGAACGGCAAGGCGGAAATCGATTTCACACAGTGTCTCGGCTGCAACGTATGCAGTCAGCTTTGCAAGTTCGGTGCTATTGAATAAGAGGGGAGGATATAATAATGAATAAGTCAATTATGATTGTCGGTGTCGGCGGTCAGGGAACATTGCTTGCAAGCCGTATTCTCGGTTCAGCACTTCTCGACTGCGGCTACGATGTTAAGGTTTCCGAGGTTCACGGCATGAGCCAGAGAGGCGGTTCGGTTGTTACATATGTAAGATTCGGCGAAAGCGTTGCATCTCCCATCATTGAAAAAGGTGAGGCAGATATTATTCTTGCATTCGAACAGCTTGAAGCGGCAAGATGGCTTGAATACCTTAAACCCGACGGGAAAATAATCGTTAATACTCAGAAGATGGACCCCATGCCCGTTGTTATGGGTGCTGCTGAATATCCCGAAGGAGTTATTGAAGCTCTTAAGGCATCGGGTGCCGATGTTGCTGAGCTTGACGCCCTTCCCATGGCGGTTGAAGCAGGTACAGCTAAAGCGGTTAACGTTGTGCTTATCGGTGCAATGGCAAAGAGCATGGCTTTTGTTGAAAAAGAAACATGGATTAAGGCACTTAAAGAGAGCGTTCCTCCCAAGTTCCTTGAGCTCAACCTCAAAGCTTTTGAAATGGGCTACAGCATATAAAGGAAGTGTGGAACAATGAGCAGATATTTCCAGCCTGAGATTGAAACCGCATCGGTTGAAGAACTCAGAAAAATACAGAACGAAAAACTCGTAAAGCAGGTAAAGCACGTTTATGAAAACGTTGAGTATTACCGCAATCTTATGAACGAGAAGGGCGTAACCCCCGACGATATCAAGTCAATCGACGACCTTCACAAGCTTCCTTTCCTCACCAAGACAGACCTTCGTGATGCTTATCCCTACGGTCTCCTCGGCGCAGACCTCAAAGACTGTGTCAGAATTCATTCCACAAGCGGAACAACAGGTAAAAGAGTTGTTGCATTCTATACCCAGCCGGACGTTGACCTCTGGGAGGACTGCTGTGCAAGAGCAATCGTTGCCGCAGGCGGTTCAGACGAGGATGTCTGTCAGGTAGCATACGGTTACGGTCTTTTCACGGGCGGATCGGGTCTCAACGGCGGTTCGCACAAGGTAGGCTGTCTGACTCTCCCCATGTCATCGGGTAACACAGAGCGTCAGATTCAGTTTATGCAGGATCTTCATTCAACAATTATCTGCTGCACACCTTCGTATGCGGCATATATCGGCGAAACTCTCAAGGAAATGGGTCTCACTGCCGATGACCTTGACCTTAAGGCAGGCATTTTCGGCGCTGAACCCTGGACAGAAGAGATGCGCCGTGATATTGAAAAATCGCTCGGCATAAAGGCTTATGACATCTACGGTCTTACCGAAACAAGCGGACCCGGCGTTGCTTTTGAATGTGAAGCACAGAAGGGTATGCATATCAACGAAGACCACTTCCTTGCCGAAATCATCGACCCCGAAACGGGCGAGGTTCTTCCCGAAGGCTCAAAGGGAGAGCTTGTTTTCACAAGCCTTGATAAGAAAGCATTCCCTCTTCTTCGTTACAGAACAAGAGATATCTGTATTCTTTCAAGAGAAAAATGTTCATGCGGACGAACACTCATCAAGATGACAAAGCCCATGGGCAGAAGCGACGATATGATGATTATCCGCGGTGTCAACGTATTCCCCTCGCAGATTGAAACCGTTCTTCTCAAAGAAGGATATACTTCAAACTATCTCATTGAGGTTGACAGAGAAAACAACACCGATACTCTCGATATTTCGGTTGAGCTTACTCCCGACAGCTTCTCGGATACCGTCAAAGACCTTGCACGCAAGGAAAAATCACTTGCAAACGCAATGAAGGTTATGCTCGGCATCAATCCCAAGGTTCATCTTGTTGCACCCAAAACCATTACAAGAAGTGAAGGTAAGGCAGTAAGAGTTATCGACAGAAGAAAGCTTCACGATTAACAAGAGAGGAGTCAGAGAAATGAGCGTTAAACAGATTTCTGTTTTTATTGAAAACAAAAAAGGTAAGCTTGCGGAAGCTACCAGATATATTGCAGACCACAATATCAACCTCAAAGCTCTTTCAATTGCAGATACGCAGGATTTCGGAATTCTCCGCATAATCTGCGATGACCCCAAAATGGCAAATGCGGCACTCATAGACGGCGGATATATCACAACCGTAACGGATGTTCTTGCCGCTGCAATTTTGGATACTCCCGGCAGCCTTGCAACAATTCTTGAAGTGCTTTCGGAGGCAAATGTTGTTGTAGAATATACTTATGCATTCAACTCATCGAAGGCAGGTGCATATATGATTTTCCGCGTTGACGATAATCTGATTGCATCTGCGGCGCTTGCAGGTGCAGGAATAAAAACAGCCAATCAGGAAGATTTGTTCTGAAAAAAACTCCCTCTGTCACCGACAGAGGGAGAATTTTTATTCTCTTGTAACCGATTTGACCCAGTTGAAGCTGTTGACCTTGAAATATGCAACGGCACATTTGAGCACCTGGTCTGCTTTAAGGCAGGCAAAGGTAACAACAACGGGGAATTTGAAAACGAATGCACTGAGGGCACTGAGTGGGAGAACAATTCCCCACATGAAAATAATATCATTTTTGAGCACGAATGATGTTTCACCGCCGCCTGAAACAATTCCGCAAAGGGCAGGTGCTTCATATGCGGTGCCGATAATGGTCACGCAAAGCACCCATATAAACTGATTTGTGTATTCAACTGTTTCTGCACTTGCGTTGTAAAAATCAAGAATAAGATTTTTGAAAAGCAGGAGAACTGCACTCGATGCAACACCGATTGCAAGGAAAATGAGCTGAAGGTTTTTGCTCCTGCTTTTAATTATATCCATGGGTTTCTTTTCGCCTATGGTTTTTCCTATAAGCACACATGCAACATTGCTTGATGCATAACACACAACCGTTGCAACCTGAAAAAGGGTTGTTGCAATGCTGTTGGCGGCAATGGCACTTTCAACGAGTCTGCCGATGATTGCACCCTGAATGCTCATCGCAATGCCCCATGAGATACTGCTCATCATAAGGGGCGACCCTGTTTTGAAATAATCAATGACCATTTCTTTATCCGTCACAAAAAGGTCACGAAGTCTGAATTTCAGCTTCTTATCTGCGGATAAAACATAAACAACGGTGACGATAAGCTCAATCGCTCTTGAAACGAGTGTTGCCGCCGCCGCACCTCTGATACCCATTTCAGGTGCACCGAATTTACCGTAAATCAGCACCCAATTGAGGAAAATGTTAACCGCAAAAGAGGAAAGAGAAACATAGAATCCGATTTTAACCGTTTCAACGCTTCTGAGAATTGCAAGGAGGATTGTTGTAACGGTAAACATTAAATATGTATATTTAATAATATCAAGATAAAGCACAGCCTGCTCAATAACGCTTTCCTTGTCGGTGAAAAGTCTGATGAGAGCTTCGGGTGCGATTGCTGCAAAGGCAAAAATCAGCATAGTTATGATAATGCCAATCCACATTCCTACCGCAGAAACACGGTGGATGGGTCTGATTTCTTTTTTGCCCCAATACTGCGATGCAATAACCGTCACTCCCGACGCAACGCCCGATGCCGCCATGTTGAGGAAAAACTGAATATTATTGCAGATGCCGACGCCGCTGAGTGCCGTTTCGTTGTATGCACCCATCATAACCGAGTCTGCAAGGTTAACACCGAAAACTATAAGATTCTGGAGTGCCATGGTTATTGTCATTATAAAAAATGTTTTGTAAAATCCGCTGTCCGGAGTTTTGTTCCTGATTTTCATTTTTATCTCTCCCGTCGCCGATATTATATCACCGCAAAGCACAAAATTCAATGTATCAAATCAATGCTGAATGTATGATTTTAAAAAATATTATGGTAATCTTAATAAAACCCTAAGAAATTTATTCTGAATAAGAAAAATGCAGCTTTCTGACGGTGATATAATTCAATCAGAGATAAAAGATACAAAAGAAGGTAAGAAAATGAACGTTTATGATTTTGATAACACAATTTACAGAGGAGAATCGGGTGTTGACCTTTTCTGGTATTTCCTGAAGAAAGACCCCAAGCTCATAGCGGCACTTCCGTGGGCAATAAGCTGCATAACCAAATACAAGGCAACAAAAATGACTTTGCAGGATGCACTTGATAACTACGCAGGTGTTATTGAAAGCTATGCCGCAAAGCTTGATAACATTGAGGAGAATGTTCAGAAATTCTGGGATAAGAACAGCTGTAAAATCAAGCCTTTTTATCTCAGGCAGAGAAGAGATGATGATATAATTATCTCAGCGTGCGTGGATGTTGTGCTTGAGGAAATCTGCAAAAGACTCAACATCAAAAACTATGTGGGCAGCGAAACCGACCGTGAAAATATGAAGCTTGTCAATTTCTGCTACCGTGAAAACAAGGTCAAGGTATTCAAAGAGAAATTTCCCGATGCCGAAATCGATAATTTCTATACGGATTCACTCAATGACAAGCCTCTTATAGAGCTTGCCAAGAATGCATATCTTGTCAAGGGTGATAAACTGATTAAAATTAAATAAAATCCAAAGTGATGCACAGAGACATGACGCAAAATCAAAATTGGCTTGGACAGGTTAATTCCCGTTCAAGCCAATTCTTTTTTATATGAGATAACTTTTTATGAGTGCTTTCTCGACCATGCATACGGTGAGAATATCATCAGCATGGGGATAAGCTCAAGCCTGCCTGCAAGCATATCGAAGCTTAAAACAAGCTTACTCAGGGTTGAGAAATCCGCAAAGTTGCCGTAAGGTCCGACAGCGCCGAGACCCGGTCCGATGTTGCCTATGCAGGCGATAACGGATGTGACGGTTGTTACGATATCTCTGCCGTCTATGGCGACAACCATAACCGAAAGAGCAGTTATAAGCATGAATGTTGCAAAGAAAACAGAAGCACTTTTAACAACGGGTTCTTCAACGGAATGTCTGTCAATCTTGACGGTTTCAATGCTTCTGGGATTGATTGCTTTTCTTATGTCACGCAGACTGCTTTTTATAAGAATCATAAGACGGGAAACCTTGATTCCGCCGCCGGTTGAACCTGCACACGCACCGATTACCATAAGAAAAACAAGAACACATTTTGCGATAACAGGCCATGTGTCAAAATTCGTGGTGGAAAAGCCGGTGGTTGTCATGATTGAAGCAACCTGGAAGAAAGAATATCGGAAGGCTTCACCTATGTCATGCTTTGTATTGATGAGGCTTAAAGCAATTATAATAACCGAGCAGGTAACGATGCCGAGATACCAGCGCAGTTCTTCACTTTTGAGTGCCTGTCTGCCCTGCTTGATAATAATCATGTAGTAAAGATTAAAATTAACACCGAAAATCAGCATGAATACTGCTATAACCATTTCAGCATAAAGACTGTTGTAGCTTTCTATGCTGTTGCTCAGTATACCGAATCCGCCTGTACCTGCCGTTGCAAATGAATTGACTATGCAGTCAAAAAGCGGCATACCGCCTGCAAAAAGCATTATTATTTCAGCCAGAGTGAGTACGCAGTAAATTCCGTAAAGAATTCTTGCGGATGCACGAAGCTTTGAAACAAGCTTGCCTACCGTAGGCCCCGGGACTTCCGCACGCATAACGTGCATGGAACTGTTTTCCGTTTTCGGCATAACCGCAATAATGAAAACAAGAATACCCATGCCGCCAATCCAGTGAGTGAAGCTTCTCCAGAAAAGCAGACTTTTTGGCAATGCTTCAACATTGGAAAGAATGGTTGAGCCTGTTGTTGTGAATCCCGAAACGGTTTCGAAAAACGCATCAATAAAGTTCGGGATATATCCGCTGATATAGAAGGGGAGTGCACCGAAAAGTGACATGAGAATCCATGAAAGTGCAACTAGTGCATAGCCTTCTTTGGCGTAAATCGCTGATTTTTTTGCTTTTTTTCTCAAGCAAAGCAAGCCTGTTACGGCAAGTGCGGCAATTGTAAGAGAAAAGGAGAAGAGAGTGTCGTCTCCGTATATAACTGCACCGATTGCGGGAAACACAAGCAAAACTGCTTCAACGAGAAGGATTTTGCCTATGTTGTTAAAAATCATTGCGTAATTCATAAATCAGCCTCCGCAAAATCAGACAAAAATGTCATGAATATCCTCAAGAATTCTTCCTGCGGTGACAACGATTATGCTGTCGTTGGCTTTGAGAACATCTAAACCGTCGGGGAAAATGATTTTTCCGTTGCGGTTGATGCATCCGATAAGCAGGTTGGGCAGAAGCCGAAGGTCTTTGAACGGAATGTCAAGATATCCCGCATCTTCGGGAACGATGAATTCAACCGCTTCAACCTTGCCGTTAACAAGCTTATGGAGAGTCTGTATCTGTGAGTTCCCTGCGGAATTCTGAAGTGCACGCACATAACGGGTGACAAGATTACCTGCAACAATCTGAGGAGATACGATTGTATCAAGACCGATATCGTTGAGAATTGAATATGAATGGCGGTTAACCTTGGTAATAACCTTGTTGATTCCTTTTGATTCGGCGTACATTGAAACGATGATGTTTTCTTCATCAATGCCTGTAAGAGAAACAAGAGAATCCTGATATTCAAGACCCTGTTCATCAAGAATATCCTGATCTGTTCCGTCGCCGTGGATAACAGTAACATCCGGGAGGGCATCGGCAAGATAATAGCAGCGGCTTTCGTTTTGCTCCACAAGCTTGATGTTTCTGCCTGTGTCGGAAAGAAGCTTCGCAAGATAATAGCCGATTCTTCCGCCGCCGATAATCATAACCTTTTTTATTCTTTGCTTGAAAACACCCGTTTGCTTCATGAAAGTGGAAAGCTCGGAACGGGTTCCTGTTATGCTTATTACATCATCGCACTTTATAACGAAATCACCTGAAGGGATATAAACATTGTCATCACGCTGAACGGCACATACAAGAACCTTTGCCTTGCATTTTTTTCTGATTTCATAAAGCGGCATATCGCAGAACATATTGTCCGAATGAATTCTGATGCTCGCAATTTCAACCTTGCCTCTTGAAAACGATTCAAGATTGGCTGCAGACGGGAAACGGATAATTCTTGAAATTTCGTTTGCGGTTTCGTATTCGGGATTAACAAGCATGCTCAGACCGAGTTCGTTACGCATGAACTGCATCTGTGCCGCATAGTCGGGGTTACGCACACGGGCAATTGTGTTTTCTGTTCCCATTCTGTTTGCGATAAGGCAGCAGAGAATGTTAACTTCATCCGAAGCTGTTGCCGCAATAATCAGTTTTGCTTTTGAAGCACCTGCATTTTCGAGAGTTTCGCAGGTTGTGCCGTTTCCGCAGACACCCATAACGTCATAGGTGTCCACAACATTTGAGATTTTATCGCTGTTGATGTCAACAACCGTAATATTGTGACCTTCGGAGTTAAGCTGCTTTGTTAATGTTATGCCCAGCTTGCCAAGACCTACAATAATGATATTCATTAAAATATACCTTCTTCTGACTGAGATTATTTGCTCTCTGACTTTTTGAATTCCTTAACAAGGAAGAACAGAGGAATAACGATTGTTGCGCCTGCTATTGCTGCGCCGAGATAGATGTGAGGTGCGGGAATGTTAACAAGTTCGCCGTAATCGTTTGCATACTGTGCTGTTGCATAAACATCTGTGATTTTAGCCGCAATTCTGGGGCCGATAATCATAGGAAGCATAACGTAGAAAATCATTCTGATGCCCTGAAGCTGACCTGCTTTATCTTCGGGGGTGAAGTCACGGATAGCAGCGTTGAGCATAATCATGAGAAGTCCGTAGCCAACGATTGCAATGATTGCCGAAAGAGCAAACCAGATGATGTTCTTGTCTGCAAAATAAACAAGAACAAGACCGATGATAAAGAATGCTGCTGAAGGATAAAGGAAAGGAGCTTTTCCTTTTTTGTCGCTGAGAATAATGATTGAGATGAGTGCTGCAACCGAACCGATTATAACAACAACAGCAAGAATAATCTTGGGCACGGTCAGCTCAAGAGTTGACATATCGATGTAGTGGTCAACATATATGAAAAGATAAGGGAAGAATATCTGGCTTGCGATTGAGAAAATGCCTGAGCAGATAAGAGAAATGTAAAGACCCTTGTTGTTCTTTATAACCGAAGGTCTGAAACCGTAGGTAAGGCATTCAATGAAGCTTACGTTTGACTGAACACCGTTTCTTGATTCTTTGATTGAGAAAATGCCGACCACACCGCAAAGAGTAACGATAAGTCCGAGACCTACGAAACAAGCAGGATAGCCGAATTTACCCGAAAGCGAACCGAAAGCGGCTGTAACAACGACCATGGCAATAACGGGAAGAAGAGCGAGGAGAGATTCAACCTTGGCTCTGTTTGAGGGTGCCGTGATATCGGTAATCCATGCGTTGAAGGCGGCGTCGTTGCTGGTTGAACCCATGAAGGTCATCAGACAGTCCATGATGATAACAAGAATAACGGTTGTGCTGACTGCGGCTGCGGGAGTTGTACCCATAACCTTGGCAACGTTTTCGGGGGATATGAGGGCAAAAGCCATAACCGTTACACCCCAGATGACGTAGCCTGCACAGATGAAGATTTTTCTTTTATTGATTTTGTCGCTGAGGCTGCCCATAAAAAGGGTAGTAAGAACGGCAACAACCGAGCTTGCGGCAACCATGTTTGAAATATCGGTTGAGTTACCGCCGATTTCGTTGAAGAGGAAAAGGTTGAAGAAGTTGTTTTCAACTGCCCATGCAACCTGACCCATAAAGCCGAAAAGAATGATGTTGAGTATAAGTGATTTGCTGAGTTTACCTTTGTTTTCCATGGTTTAACCTCCGAATCTTTCAAGAAGATATTTTATTAAAAATCCGATTGCCGTTACGCCTGCAATACCGCCTGCCGCATATCCTGCAATATGCATGAACAGGCTTTGTCTGTCGGTGAAGTTCCTGAGAATCGGTCCCAGACTTTCACTTTTGAGACCGAACTGCTTGAAACGTTTGAGTTCATGAGTGAACTTCTCGGGATTTTCTTCATCAATGGTAACAAGTCTTACACAGCTTCTGCAGCCGTCTGTGTATGCTCTGAACCCTGCAGTTCTGTGCTGAGCGAGGAATATTCCGTCTGTCCGGCCCGAAAAATCGTTGAGATGGTCGTGACCGAAGAATGCACCGAGTATTCCGCCGACCTTTTTCCAGCTCTCAAACTGACCGTTGTTGACATCGGGAGAGCAGGGACCTTCGCCCACAACATCCGCAACTCCGTCTTTGCCCACATACCATGTTTCCCTTTTTGTGTTATAGCCTCTGACGGCAACGGGAAGCTCCCAGAACTTTGCTTTTCTGAGGAGATTGTATTCTTCGGGAACGGGAGTGTGCTGGAAGATAAATGATGGCATGGGCTTGCCACCGTTGAGTTCTTTGAGCTTTGCACATTCTTCCTCAAACCATTCAATCTGGTCTGTGTGAACATAATCGTAGTGGGAAATCGATCTGTCTTCGTGGCAGTTGTTCGAATCGATGAACCACAGACAGAAAACGGGAGTTTCTCCGTCGGAGGAATAAATAAGCTCCTTGAAGTTTGCGTTGCCCGTGATTTCGTCGGGAGCATCGTTTCGTGTTAAGCAATAATCGATTTTTTCATAAATCTTAACGATTTCATCCTCATGGCCGTGGTCGTGCTCATGATTTCCGAGCACAGCCGCAACGGGGATTTTTCTGTCTGTTATGGGAGCGATGACCGCACGGAGCATCTCTTCAAAAAGTCCGGGGTTATCAACAATACAGCCCGTGTTGCAGTTATCGCCGAGAAGAACGCATAAATCGGGTTTATATTCATCAAGTGCCGCAACCATGAGCTTCTGCATATCCTTGAATTTGGGATTGGTTTTGTAGTCGGTATGCTCATGGATATCGCCGAAGAGAAGAATTTTGAACTTACCGTCTTTGAATTTGAGTTTCATATTTTATCACCTTATGAGTAATTGATAGCGATTGCAATAAGCATGAGTGCAACGGAAACGATGCCTTCAAGAGCGAAGAGCTTCCATGAGAATTTGAGCCATTTGCCGTATGAGATATTGACAAGACCTATGGCAACAATCATTATTCCGCTTGTGGGATAGAGAAGATTTGTGAAGCCGTCACCGAGGCAGAATGCGAGAGTAACGCTCTGGCGGGTAACGTTTACCATATCGGCAAGGGGGAGAACGATGGGCATGACAAGGAATGCTTTTGCAGTGCCGCTTCCCACAAAGAATTCAAGAATAACAATAAACAGGAACAGCATCAGAATTGCCGCATAGGGGCTGACACCGCTGATAAGGTTATAAACAAAATTGAGAATTGTGGGGATTATGTTACCCTGATCAAGAATATATGTGATTGAAAGGATGATAACGATAATGGGTACGATGGGAGCGATGGTTTTGATTCCTTCGCCGAAGCTTTTTGCAAGCTCTTTGCCCTTCATTCCCGAAAATTTGCCTGCAAGCATACCGCCCGTGAAGAAAAGAATTGCCATGCCGGGAAGAGAAATTCCGCCTTCCGCACCCGTGATGAAATCTGTGATTATTGTGATAATTACGCAGGAAAGACAGATGAGAAACGCTTTGGAGGCTTTCTTGATTTTAGGGTCCGAAAGCACAGCCATGCTGTCGTCGAGACTGTATTTTTCACGCAGAGCAAGGTCTGTTTCGTAGCAGAGGGATTTCTGCGGATTTTTTTCGATTTTCTTTGCGTAAACGGTGAGAAATCCTGCGAGAACGGCATAAACAACAATGAAAACAAGAATTCTGAAAAGTGTGCCCGAGAAAACGGGAATTTCAGCCATTCTCTGAACGGTTGCAACGTTGAACGGGTTGAAGGTTGCGGCAGTGAAGCCGAAGGCAACTGCTATAAGACTCATGCCGAGTCCCACAAAGGAGTCCCAGCCGAGAGCGAGGGAAATCGCAACCGCAATGGGGACAAGTGTAACGGATTCTTCAAGAATGCCTGCCGTTGAGCTTAAAAACATACAGGCAAGAATCATAAGGTTCATCAGCAGATATTTTTTATCGCCGAATTTGCGGATGATAACTGCCATTATGTATTTCAGAACGCTGCATTTATCGAGAATGAGGAATGTGCCGCCGATAAGAGTGATTATCAGAATTATTCCGACACCCGTCAATGCGGTTTCCGTTCCGAAAACGAGAATGGGAGAAAGGATTATTTTCCATATCGGGAGCTTATCCTCGATTTCGGTATATGTGCCGTTGATGATTGTTCCGTTGGCATCGGTCTCGTAAACACCTCTGGGCAATACCTGTGTTAGCACTCCCGCGAAAGCCATAACAGCCGCAAGGATAACACAAATCATGATTACCGTCTTTTTGTTTATCGCAAGACCTTCCTGTTTCTTTTCTGTCTGATTCAACTCATTCACCCTGACAATTTTATATTTTGGATATTGTAACACAGTCGTGTGTATTTTTTCAATATATAAGTAAAATTTAGCAAAAATATTTTAAAATATATTGTTTATTTCTATAACGTATGTTAAAATATACCGTATAAAATTCCGAAAGGATGATTTACGTGAAAAAGATAACAGCAACGGTACTTTCAGTCGTTATGCTTTTCTGCATGATGATGCCTGCCGCATCGGCAGCAAGCGGAAAATGCAACTGCGGCGAACTGCCCGTAATCTATGTCGGCCCTCTCGGTAATACCGATATCTACGAGAATGCCGATACCGAGAATGAAAGAACCCTTTTCAGACCTTCAACCGAATCGATTATTCAGATTGTTCTCAAGGTCCTTCCCTCACTTGTTAAAGTGGGCTTCACAATGAACCTTGACCATCTCGGCGATGCTCTCATTGAGGCAGTCGGCGATGCATTCGGTGCAATGGCTCTTGACGGCAACGGAAATTCGCTTGAAAACGTAACCGTTAAAATCGACCTACCCACAGAAACCGACCACAGCAAAGGCAATCAGTATTATTTCCATTATGACTGGAGACTTGACCCCGTTGAGGTTGCAGGTCAGCTTGATGAATTTGTCAAGCACATCATGGCTCTTACCGGCCATGACAAGGTTCATTTCCGTGCATCGTCAATGGGCGGTGTTGTAACACTTGCATATTTCAACGAATACGGCTATGACGCTGTTGATGCCTGCATTTTCCAGAGCTGTCCTCTTCTCGGTACAGCCGTAGCAGGCGACCTTCTCACAAGAAAGCTTGCTCTCGATGCAAGGGCACTCCTTGACTATGCAACAGACGGATATCCTCCCTTTGATGCCGAAAGCATCCTTCTCTGGACTCTTTTCAACACTCTTTATTACAGCGGACTTGTTGATGTTGTTCTTTTTGCAGGCGAAATCATTCTTGAAAGCCAGCAGGAAAGAGTTTTTGATGAGCTTATGACTCCCGTTTTCGGCACTCTTCTCGGACTCTGGGCATTCGTACCCGATTGCTCATATGAAGAAGCAAAGGAAATCAATCTTGACCCCGAAACTCAGGCAGGTCTGATTGAAAAGGCTGACTATTATCATTATCAGATTCAGAGCCGTGCAGATGAAATCCTTAACGGTGCAATGGATGCAGGCGTTCGTGTTATGATTGTTGCAGGCTACAATATTCAGAGAACTCCTCTTGTTGAAACAATGCACACAAACAGCGACGCAACCGTTGATACACAGTATGCATCGGCAGGTGCAACAGTTGCTCTTCTTGGCGAAACACTCGGCGAGGATTATGAGCAGAAGTGCACAGAATGCGGCCATAACCATCTTTCACCCGACGGCGTAATCGATGCATCAACCTGCATTCTGCCCGAAAACACCTGGTTCATCAAGGATATGCTCCATTCCAATGCGCATGACGGTATTATGGAAATGTATTATTGGTTTATGTATGCGGATGAATGCTACGATGTATGGACAAATCCCATGTATACACAGTTCCTTCAGAACGATAAGCCCAATCTCAGGGTTATCCCCATGGGTAACTTTGCCGATGGTGCGGTTGCTCCCGAATACGAGGAGGGCGACGCTCTCTACAACAAGCTTGAAAAGTATGTTCTTCCTTTGACAGATAAGCTTTTCTCCGCATTCGATAAAGGCAGAGCAATCTTTGGTCTGTGAGTATAAAACAACAATAATATAAAAAACTAATCCCGAAGGCTCAGGCTTTCGGGAATTTTTTTGTTTCGGGTGATATTTTGAATGCAAGAATAAAGCTTTCCGCAAAATCCGTATTGACGGGATCTCAGGGCAGGGTAGTGCCGGCGGTTGCGGTTATGATAACCGTCTTTTGGATTTTTGCTTTTTGCGGAGCGATACTGAATAAGCTTGATCTGAATAACGCTGTATTGTTTGCTGTTTCTGTTTTGATGCTGATTTTATCGGCGGTATTGTCAAGTGCACTCGGTCTGACTGTTCAGAAAAGAATGCTCATGCTGGCAAGCAACATCAGGATTTTCAAGGGTAAGGGCATAGGTGTTTCGGGTGTGCTGAAATCGGTAACGCTCAATGCCGTTCTTTTTGCATTGAAGCTTTTCTGGTTCTGCGTTTTTGAGATTCTGCCCGTACTCGGCGGAATTATTTTGTATTTTCAGATAAAAAAAGAGCCGATAAGCGTCAAGGCTGTCTGTGCTTTTTCTGCGGGAATAGCTGCCCTTGCGATAATCGGCTTTATGTTTTATTCGGTTTTTATTCAGAGATATTCAAAATCAATGTTTTATCTTGCCTGCTACAGAAACTTTTCTCCGTTCGATGCAATAAGAGAGAGCGTAAGGAAGACTCAGGGAATCTGCGGAGACATATTGCTTTTCAAGCTCGGATTTCTTCCGTGGTTTCTGCTGTGCGCAGCCGGTTTGCCTGCACTTTATGTTGTTCCTTACTACAAGCAAAGTCTAACCTGCCTGTTTCTGTCAGTATAATACGATTGTTGTTATGCTTTTTGCGGGAAGAGTGTTTTTGCGGACATATTCGCCGGAATAAGTGTTTTCGCAATTGTGCTCTGCATCGGTAGTGTATATTTCCATGCTTTTGTGAATGCCCCAAAGCTTGATATCCTGCGGTTCTTCTGCATTGTTCACAAGAACGATAACGGTTTTTTCTCCGTCTGTGAATGCGGTTGAAGCGAGTTTACTTTCACCCTCAAGGCTGTCCATGACATCGATTCTCTTCATGCCCGGCATGATGAAGCCGCTGAAATGCTTGTATGCGTAATATCTGTTATAGATAACAAGCACGCCGTTGATGATTTCCATAAGTCCGTCGCCGTTGACTGCGGTCCAGCTCTGCCATGATACCGCATTGAACAGATTAAGGTCCTGAACAATGATGTTTGCCATGTAAAGACCGCTGTCTGTTGTTTTTGAATCGATTGTCAGCGGAAGCTCGCACCATTCGCTCATTTCGAATTTTTTATCGGGATATTCTTCTGCAATTTTTTTTCCTGTTTCGGATTTTACCCATGTGTTGTTATCAAGCCAATAACTGTGACCGCTGAAGGTGTCGCAGAATTCATTGATTGTTTCGTTTGCAAAGAATTTGTCGATATATTCATGGTATTCGGGCGACATCTGACCGCTTTCCGGACCGCTGAGCTTATAGGGAGAATTGCGTTTTTTCATTTCTTTGGCAAAAAGCTCAAACACCTCAACGGTTTCCTCGGCTGTGTAATGACAGCCTTCCTGACCGACCCAGTCACCGCCCCATGACCATTGTGGCTCGTTGATGGGAGAAATTGCGGAAACGGGATAACCCTGAGCAACAAACCAGTCGGCAATTGTGAGCACGTAATCCACGAATTTCTGATAGTTTTCTTTAGGAAGATTGGATGCATACTCCGTCAGTCCGCCCGATGCATGGCCGCTTGCGGTCATTGAAAAATGGGGACTGTTGCAGAAAAGAATAACTTCCTTTGCACCGTATTCTATAGCCATATCAAGCATTCTGCGTGCGTTTGCGTCACGGGTGAAGTCAAATTCATATTCGCCGGTTTCCTCGTTCAGAACATAAAAGCTTTCTGTGCGTCTGTTTACATCCCATATGCGGCAGACGGGATTTTCTTTTTCTCCGCCGCCGATGTTGTAGCGGTAAATGTCAAGACCCAATCCCGTTTTGTCATCATAGAGCAGCCTTGCGATTTCGCGTGCGGTTTCTTCGTTGTCAATAGTCTGCGACCACCAGCATGAGCTTGTGCCGAAGCCCTCAAAAGTCTGATGCTCAACGTATTGATTTACCCCTATATTCTGGATTTTATCGCCTGAAAAATTGGTGAAAAAGAATGTGTGAATTGCCGCTAATACAACACATATAAAGCTTTTTATCATTATTATTCTCCCTTCGGCTTAATAAGAAAATTTTATCACACAAAAAAATTTGTGTCAACATCATTGACAAGTGAATAACAATGTGTTAGAATACATTTAACGATTAAGTTAAATGTTAAATGACTTGGAGGTGATGATATGAGTTTGCAGGATACTCTGAAAGCGTTGTCGGATCCGACACGAAGAGAAATTCTGAATATGCTCAAGAAAAAACGGATGTCGGCAGGCGAAATATCGGATAGCTTTTCGGTGAGCTTTGCCGCAGTTTCAAGGCATCTTTCTGTGCTTAAGGAGGCGGAGTTGATCCGTGATGAGCGTGACGGAAAATTCATTTATTACGAACTGAATGCATCGGTGCTGGAGGAAATCATGCTCTGGATATCCGAGCTGAAAGGAGAGAAACCCAATGATTAAAAAGAACTTGAAAACGATGATTTTAACATCAATTATTATTCTGCTTCCGATTGTTGCAGGGTTGATTTTATGGGATAAGCTACCCGAAAGAGTGCCCATTCATTTCAATGCACAGGGGGTAGCCGATGACTACGGAAGCAGAGCAATGGCAGTTTTCGCAATGCCTTTGTTTATGCTTGCATTGCAATGGATTTGCATGGCGGTTACTTCGGTTGACCCGAAAAAGCAGAACATCACTGCAAAATCAATGAATCTTGTGCTGTGGATAATTCCTGCTATCACTCTTCTTGTCAGCGGAGTAATCTATGCTTACGCGCTTGGCGGCGAGTTCAATGTTGGTACGGCAATGGTTATTTTCTTTGGATTTTTCTTCATTGTTATCGGAAATTATCTGCCGAAATGCAAGCAGAATTATACAATCGGAATAAAAATTCCCTGGACTCTCAACAGCATTGAAAACTGGAATTATACCCACCGTCTGGCAGGTAAAGTATGGGTAATCATCGGAATTATTCTTATTTTAACAGCTTTTTTAAATTGGGTATGGCTTTCTCTTTTACTTTTTGTTATAATGGTTGCAGTACCCTTTATCGGGTCGTATCTTTTTTATAAAAAGGAGAGCAAAAAATGATTTACGACAAGATTGAAAATCTTAACCTTTATTTCGGAATCAATGAAAAGCTTGAAGCAATTGCAAAATTCATTGCCGAAAACGACATGAAGGCAATGGAATGCGGCAGCTATGATGTTGCAGAGGGCGTTAAGGTGGGCATCGATGAATACGAGCCCGGCACAGGCGGAGATTTTGAGGCTCACCGTGAATATAACGATTTGCAGTATGCTATCTGCGGAGAAGAAGCAATCGATGTTCTTCCCATTGACTTTGTAAGAAATTCAACAGGCTATAAGCCCGATGTGGAGTTCTTCACAGAGCAGACAGCGGCGGCAACAAGAGTTGCGCTTACCGAAGGCACATTTGCTTTCCTTGCTCCTGCCGATACTCACAAACCCGGCATAAAAACAGGCTCAGACAAAATCAAGAAGGCAGTTTTCAAAATCAAAATATAAAAACCAAAGGGACTGTCTCACTAAGCGAAGAACAAAAGAAACAGAATAAATAAAGAGCGACTTGCATCGGAGTTTACACCTTCGCAAGTCGCTTTTTATTGTATTTTAGAATTAAGCCGTCGGTTTTATGTTTCTTTTTAGCCGTTTCTTCATCTTATTGAAACAGCCCTGATTTTTTTAGCTTCTTACCAGTTCTCCGACATATCTTTCAACATGGTTTGTGTATACGATATCGAGTGTCTGCAGACTGCGGTTATAAAGCATAAAACAACCGTAAACTTCATCGGAGCTGATTTCTTTGAAAAGGTCTGCGGAGGTTACGGTGCAGTCGTCGGCAGTTGTGTCGGAAACCCTGCCCGAAAAGCCTTCGTCAATAAGCAGATCAATATAATTCTCAAACTCTTCGGCAGTAACTCCGACAAAGGCGTTTTCAAAACCGAAATCCCAATACCAATGCTCACTCTGGTCGAAACCGATGAATTTTTCGGTAACAACGGAATCTATCCCGTTGTAGCCGAGGTATTTGCCTGCATTTCTTGAGTATCCGTTGAATTTGGGGAAATATTCCTCAAGAGCAGAGGGGAAATTATCAACGCACTTCATAACATCAAGCCGGAATTCAAACTCACCGTCATTGTTGAGGACTGCTTTGCTCAGCCTTACAAGAGTTTTGCCGTCCTGCCAGCTTCCGTTGTATCCCTCCGGAAAATATCCCGTTGTTGAAAGATACTTTGTTCTGCCGTTGTAACCCGCTTTGAAAAACTCTGCGGCAAAGTCAAGATAATATTTCTCAAGGCAGGTGAAATTAAGACTTACCCAATCCGAGCGATAACCCTGACCCTCCGTTGAAGCTTTGCCTGTTTCGATTGAAAGACTGTGAGCACCTTCGGGAGGTGCGGGAAAGTTTTCGGGCAGGAGATCTGTTCCCCATTCGGAAAACGCATCGGGATGTGTTGTTGATTCCGTTACTTCGGCAGATGATGTATTATCGGTGATATCGTCGTTTGTGTCCGAGCACGAGCAAAGAAAAATCAATGATGCCGTAAGCAGCAAGGAAACAATTTTTTTCATTGTTATCTCTCCTAAAAGAAAAGGTGTATGATTTACACCATACACCTTAACATAAAAATCAATTTTTTTCAACCTGTTTATTGATTACCAGTAATACTGTTCACCGGTAAGTGCGTGATACATAAAGCCGATATCGTTTCCGACAAGGTCATAAAGTCCCCATGAGCTGTATTCATAGCAGCTTTCAACCATGATGGGGAAGTTGTAAAGGAATTCATATGCGGTATCCGAATAACGGATGTAATCTGCATATTCGTATCTGATGCGTGCTGTTGTGTTGTTGATGATTGAAACCTTGTTTTCGTTGAGAAGCATGAAGTTTTCAATGAAATCGGTGGTTTCAATTCCGCATTCATATGAATTGATTTCTTCGTATGCTGCAAAGAAAACGAGATTTACCTGATTGCTGCGGACAACTTCGTAGCTTGCGTAAACTTCATATTTTCTGCCGTTGGGGAACTTGACATATGCATATCCGTAATCAAAATCGACTGTTTTTTTCGAACCGTCGGTGAAGTAAATCGTGATTTCTTCTTCGCCGATTTCGGGAACAGCATAACCGTCATACCAATCAACAACCATGTAGTAATCTTCAACGTTGGTCATTTCGATTTTTGAAACAAGGTCTGCCGCTTCGCAGATTGTGAGCTCGGCGTTCTTTTTGAAGCCGAGAAAATCTACGGTGATTTCGTTCTTGCCTGTAATGAGTTCATCATTCTTTGCGTTGTAGAAAAGTTCACAGTCTTTTGCTTTGATTGTTATTCCCGAGTTGAAAGTAACGGTTACGTTTTCGTATGTATAATAATCGTAATCGTCTTCGAAGGAATAGTAAATGTCCGCCTGCATGAGATAATCATTGAATGCATTCTCGCCGAAGGTGAGGTCCTTGATTTCCGAACCCATGAATTCGATTTCGAAGGAAGTTTCTTCATCGCTGTAATAATGGTCGATGCCTACATATGTTTTGCCTTTTTCAAGGCGGTAAAGAAGTTCGGTGTTACCTTTATCGCTGAGATGTTTGAAATCGCCTGTGTTGTATGCAACGCCGTCTTCAATTTCTTCGGGAAAGCCGAGCCAACTGAAATCATTGTTGCTCCAGGTCAGAAGATAATAGCCTGATTCGGGGATGTCAATTTCATAAGCAAGCTCGAATTCTTCCGTTTCTGCAGGAATAACGGTTTTGCCTGTTTTTGTTTCGCCGAGAACTTCATATTTCCAGGACTCATCGCCGAAATACCAATAGAGTGTGTTGGTGTCCTCTGCTGCAAAAGCAGCGGTTGATCCGCAGATTGCAAGTGCCACTGCAAATGCAAGTGCAATGATGAGAGTGATGCGTTTTTTCATGTTGTTTTCCTCCTCTTATATTCAATAATTTTTGTCGGGTTTTGTTTCCCTGTTGACAATTTTATTATATAACATATTTTGCAGTTTTGTGCAATATGTAACTTTTGATGTGTTTTTTGTAATTTTTGATTGTTCCCGTATACAAAAACGCAGAAATATGCTATTATACCGTAAAGGAAGGGGGATATTATGCCGAGAAACATAAGTTATACCGTGCCTGAGGAATACGACGGAAGAAAAGTCATACATTTCCTCAGAGGTTACTGCGGATTTTCTTCAAGACTCATGCGTAAGGTCAAATATGCGCTTACTCTCAACGGAAATCAGTCACGCACAATTGACCGTATCAAACCCGGCGATATCATCGGCGTATCTATTCCCGATGACGATGCGGTGCCTGAAATAACCGAAGCTGAAATTGATATTGTATATGAAGATGACGATATACTTGTTATAAACAAATCTCCGTTTATGGCGATGCATCCGACTCATAACCATCAGGGCGACACCCTTGCCAATGCGGTAACGGCGTATCTGTCCAAAAAAGGAAAACAGTCCGCCTTCAGAGCCGTCGGAAGGCTTGATAAAGGTACTTCGGGACTTGTTGTGTGCGCACTCAATCCTCTTTCAGCCTGCAAACTTGCAGGAAATATACAAAAAGAATACAAGGCGCTTGTCAGAGGTGAGCTTCACGGCACGGGCAGAATCGATGTACCCATTTACCGACCCGACCCGATGAAAACTCTGCGTGCGTGTTCGTATGAACTCGGAGTTGAGCCTGCAGTGACCAACTGGACAGTTGAAAGGAATTTTGACGGTGCAACCCTTGTTTCTCTTCGTCTTGAAACGGGAAGAACTCATCAGATAAGGGTTCATATGGCATTTGAAGGTCATGTTCTTGCAGGGGATACGATGTACGGCGATTTCATGCCCGAAATCGGTCATCAGCTTCTTCACTGCGGAAAATGTTGGTTTGAGCATCCCGTAACAGGTGAAAAAATGGAGTTCGAAGCAGATTTTCCCGATGATTTCAAATCGGCAATGAATAATTATTAAATTGATTTCAGAAATTTCATTATAAAAATACAAAATTGCTTTACTTTTTATAAATGTTATGATATAGTAATTGTATATAAAAATATGGAGGTATTTCCAAATGAAAAAACTCGTTAAAATTCTTGCGGTAGTTATGGTTATCGCTCTTTCGGCAACTCTTCTTTTCGCTTGCGGCGGCAAGGAAGATGTTGAAAAAACAGCAGCAGTAAAGGTTATCGACATTGATCTTACAGAAGAAGAATATGCATTCGGTGTTGACAAAACTCAGCCTGAACTTCTTGCAGAAGTAAATGCATTCATCGCAGAAATCAAAGCAGACGGCACATTCGACGAAATCTGCAACAAGTATTTCGGTGACGGCACTCCCACTCCCGTTAAGTCAGCAGCTCTTGATACATCAAAGGATCAGCTTGTTGTTGCAACAAACGCTGCATTCGAACCCTTTGAATACACAGTAGGCGAAGACTACTACGGTATCGATATGGAAATCGCTGCTCTTCTTGCAGAAAAACTCGGCAAGGAACTTGTTATCAGCAACATGGACTTTGATTCAGTTTGTCTTTCAGTAGGTCAGCAGAAGTGCGACATTGCAATGGCAGGTCTCACAATCAAGCCCGACAGAGAAGAATATGTAAACTTCACAGATTCATATTACGAAGCATCACAGAAGCTCATCGTTAAGGGTGACGACAATACTTTTGACACTTGTGCAGATGCTCCCGCAATCGAAGCTGTTCTCGGCACATTCGATGCATCAACAAAAATCGGTGTTCAGAACGGTACAACAGGTCAGTTCTATGTTGAAGGTGACGAAGACTGGGGCTTCACAGGTTTCGAAGCTACATGCGTAGGTTATAAGAACGGCTCACTTGCAGTTCAGGACCTCATCAACGGCGGTGTAAACTATGTTATCATCGACTCAGCTCCCGCCGCCTGCATCACAGAAGCTATCAACGCTGTTCAGTAATTTTTAAAAATCAATAAGACTGTAACCTCACCGAAAAGGTGAGGTTACTCTGTCAAAAGGGATAATTGCTATGAATTTTGAAGCAAAATTTAATAAATTTATGGAGATTCTTATTGATTACAAAGGCTATGTCAAAGTAATCGAAGGTCTCGAAAACACATTGAAAATCGCAATTCTCGGTCTGATTATAGGTATAGTTATCGGTACTCTCATTGCAACAATAAGAGTTATACCCAAGTACAAGCTTCTTCCCAGAGTTCTCAACTCAATATGCACTTTCTATGTAGGCTTTTTCAGAGGAACACCCATGGTTGTTCAGCTGCTTTTGTTCTATTATGTTGCCCTTCCGCTTATGGGAATCAACCTGCCTTCGGTCAGCGTTGCCATTGCCGTTTTCGGACTCAACAGCGGAGCTTACATATCCGAAATAATGCGAAGCGGTATACAGTCCGTTGATTACGGTCAGATGGAAGGCGGACGCTCCGTCGGTCTGAGTTTTTCAACAACAATGATGAAAATCGTTATTCCTCAGGCGGTCAAGAACATTCTTCCTACTCTCGGTAACGAATTTATCGTGCTTATAAAAGAAACATCAATCGTTTCGTTCATCGGTGCTGCGGACCTTTATGTTGCCTTCAACTATATCGGTTCAAACAGCTATGAATTTATGGTGCCTTATCTTGCAATGGCGGTTATCTATATTATAATCGTTTGTCTGATTACGGTGCTTATCAAATTTATGGAAAGGAGCTTGAAGAAGAGTGATAGACGTAACTAATCTCAAAAAGAGTTTCGGCAAAAACGAAGTTCTTAAAGGTATTGATATCAAAATCAATAAGGGTGACGTTGTTGTTGTTATCGGTCCTTCCGGCTCCGGAAAATCAACATTCCTCCGCTGTCTCAACTGTATGGAAGATCCAACATCGGGCAGCATAGTTTTTAACGGTGTTGATATTGCCGACCCCAAGGTTGACATCAATATCCACAGACGCAGAATGGGAATGGTATTCCAGCACTTCAACCTTTTCAACAACAAAACCGTTATCGAAAATATAATGCTTTCTCCCGTGCTCTGTGCAAAGCAGGACAGAAGAAAAGCTGTTATGAAAAATCTTTTTTCAAAGAACAAGCAGCCTGTCAGAAGCATTTCGGAAATCAAAAAGGAAGCTGAGGAAAACGCACGCAAGCTTCTCGCAAGAATCGGTCTCGAGGATAAAGCGAATGCTTATCCCTCAACTCTTTCGGGCGGACAGAAGCAGAGAGTTGCAATCATCCGTTCGCTTGCAATGAATCCCGACGTTATTCTTTTTGACGAACCCACATCGGCTCTTGACCCTGAAATGGTCGGCGAAGTTCTTGAACTCATGAAAGAGCTTGCACAGTCGGGCATGACGATGGTTGTTGTTACCCATGAAATGGGCTTTGCTAAGGAAGTAGGCTCAAGAGTTGTGTTCATGGATGAGGGCGTTATTACGGAAGAAAACAATCCTCAGGATTTCTTCGCAAATCCCCAGAATGCAAGACTCAAGGAGTTCCTTTCAAAGGTTCTTATCTAATCTAATCAGAAAGCAGGTGAAAGCTTGAAAACCAAGGTTTCAAAAATAATATTATACTTTGGCTATGAGCTTGGCATCTTTATTATTCTCGGTATCCAGGCATTCTTTAACCGCGGAATGATTATAAACATGGAAAACGACTTCAACAGCTACTATCTTCTTGATTATTCCATGGGCTTCAATTCAAGAATGCTGGTCGGTTCGTTCGTCAATCTTTTAACGGATAATCCGACAGCTTCGTGGCTGAAGGGATTTATGATTACCGTGCTTGTGCTCACGTTGCTTGCGGTATCGCTGCTTCTGGGCAGAATTATCAGATGCACGGAAAAAGAAAAAAGAAATGTTCTTTATGTTTTTGTTCTTTTCTTCGTTTTCGGAACATTGACAATGTACGGATTTTCAAGATATTTCGGTTTGCTTGATATTCATATGTTTATCTGTGCATTGCTTGCCGTTGTATGTGCGACAAACAAATATCTCCGCTGGTTTACTCCCGTGTTTGCCCTTGCCGGCGTATTTGTTTATTATCCGTTTACGCTCACTTATTTTGTTGCGGTTATCGGAATTTGTTTCTATTTCGCAGTCAGAGAAAAGCAGAGCAAATCAAATTTTGTTATATTCCTCATTACGGCGGTTGCGGTAGTCGGTGCAACATATTTCTTCGCTTTTGAATCAAGAGATTTTATGAAGGTCACATTTGATGAAATGTGGAAGATTATGGAGCAAAAAAGCGGAATAAAATTCGAGTATGATGAAATCCGCCCGTTTGATATGTTCTTCTACGGCAACTCGATTGATGCTGACCTCGGCCACGAAGTCAGAGACATGTCTCCGTTTGAAGTTATCAAAACAGTATTTATGATTACAACAGGTCAGATAGGCGAATATCACGAGACTAACTATGACGGTCTCTTATCGCTTTGCATGATTCTGCTTGTTGTTTTGGCAGGATTCGTACCTGTTTGGGTTCTTTGTATAAAGAATTCGGAAACAAAGCCTCAGAAATTCGTGTTCCTTTGCTTTATTCTCGGATTGCTTTTTATTCCCATCAGCTGGCTTATTTCAACGGACTACAGCAGACTTGCTCAGGCTGGTGTTCTTAATCAGTTTATCTTTGCTTTTGTTATGTTCTTCAAAAAAGACCCGGCTTTCGAAAAAACAACGGAACAGCTCAAGTCATTCTTCAAGGGCAAAGAAATTCTGCTTGCGGTTTATTTCCTTATATATGCATCATGTTTCCAGCAAGGCTGGGCAGTATAAAATTATCGGGTGTACCCCCAAGGTACACCCGATTTTTATATGTTGGAATATTTATTGTTTTTGATGATTTCGTATGCGTTTGTTAACTCTCTGATGCCGTCATCAAGCGAATAAAACGGCTTCCATCCGAGTGATTCAAGCTTTTCGTTGGAAACGATATAGTTTCTCTTGTCAGGGTCTTCTCCGACGGGAGCTTCAATATAAGTGAACTTCGGCAGAATAAGTTTGATTTTTTCGCAGAGCTCGATTTTTGAAAGGTTTGAATCGGAAAGACCGCAGTTGTGAGTGCCGCCTTCCATTTTTTCAAAATTCTCAATTGCAAACCAGAACGCATTTGCGGCATCCCTTACATGGAGATAGTTTCTCTTGAAGCTGCCTTCAAATACAACAAGAGTTCTGTCAAAAACAGCTCTGTAAACGAAATCGTTGACAAGAAGGTCCGTTCTCATTCTGGGAGATGCACCGAAAAGGGTTGCAAATCTGAATGCAGTTGTACCGCTTTCGCTGAGCACGGCTGCTTCTGCTTCAACCTTGCTTTTGCCGTAGATTGAAATAGGTCTGATCGGAGAGCTTTCGGTGCAGAATTTTTCACCTTCGCCGAGACCGTAACCGCTGTTTGTGCACGGGAAAATAATTCGTTGTCCTTTATCACGCAGACGAAGAATCATTTTGATTGCGTCAAGGTTTATAGAATATGCGGAACAAGCCTCTTTGTCGCAGATAGGGAAGCCTGCGAGTGCTGCAAGAGGTATAATATAATCTTTACCCTTCATAGCTTCTCTGACTGCGTTTTCATTTCTTGCATCTGCGTTAATCATTCTGAAATTCGGATTTGCACAGCATTCAAGCAATGAATTCTGATTATAAAAAAGATTGTCAAGAACAGTCACTCTGCAACCTTTGGACAAAAGAAGAGGAACAAGAACTGAGCCTATATAGCCGGCTCCGCCCGTTACGAGAATATCAAGCATTAAAGTCACTTCCATTTACATTATAAGAATACTTTATCACAATTTGATACAATAGTCAATTTACAACACAAATATTTTGTTTTATTGACATTCTTTATATATAGTATTATAATAAAAATAACTATGCAAAGGGGATGATGCGTTGAAAAACATATATTTTGTTCAGGCAAACAATGTTTACGGCAACGATATAAAATCAGTCTACATTCCCTATGCATCAGGCTGTATTGCCGCATATGCTTTTGCGGATGAAACAATAAAGAGCTCATGCAGAATCGGCGGATTTATTTATACTCATGAACCGATTGAAAAAGCTGTCAATAAAACAGAAAATCCGTTTATGGTTGCGTTTTCCTGTTCCGTGTGGAACTATGAATATAATAAAGCTCTTGCAAAAGAGATAAAAAAAGCATATCCCGAGGTGAAAATTGTTTTCGGAGGACATAATGTTCTCCGTGATTTTGAAACCTTTGAGGAATGCCCTGAAGTTGATGTTGTAATCTACCGTGAAGGGGAGGAAGCGTTCAGGCAGGTTGTGCTAGCTTTCTTGAATGACAGAAGCCTTGACGGTGTTGCAAACATTGCATTCAGAAACGGCGAAACCCTTGTGAAAACCCATGAAGAAGGATTTTGTATGAGCGAGTATCCGTCGCCGTATCTCAGCGGTATTTTTGACGGTATCGCAGACGGCGAAACAAGGTTTTCCGCTGTTCTCGAAACAAACAGAGGATGTCCGTTTCACTGCTCATTCTGCGACTGGGGAACTCTCGGCAGCAAGGTGAGGCTTTTCCCGATGGAGAGGGTAAAAGCTGAAATGGACTGGATTGCAGAGCATAAAATCGAATATGTTTACTGCGCAGACGGGAATTTCGGACTTTTCGACCGTGATGAAGAGATTGCGGAATACATAATTTCTCTTAAAAAGAAAACGGGATATCCGCAGAATTTCAGAGTGTGTTTCACCAAAAACAGAACGGAATTCGTAAAAAAAATCTGCATGAGATTCAATGAGTACGGTCTTGACAAGGCACAGACGCTTTCGTTCCAGAGTATGTCGCCCGAAGTGCTTGAAAATATCGGCAGAAAAAATATTCCTCTTGAGCATTTCCGTGAACTCATGAGTGAATACAGCCGTCTCGGAATTTCAACATCGTCGGAGCTTATTCTCGGTCTTCCGGGAGAAACAAAAGAAAGCTTCACCGCCGGACTTTGCGAATTGCTCGAATACGGTCAGCACAAGGCAATTCAGGTTTATACCTGCGACCTGCTCCCGAATTCGGAAATGGGTTCAAAAGAATCTGTTGAAAAATACGGCATAAAAACAGTTAAAACTCCGTTTGCACAGGCTCATTGCAAAGCTGACACAAAGCAGGAAATAACCGAATACAACAATGCGGTTATCGAAACAAACACTCTCAGCCGTGAGGATTGGGTTTACTGTGTGATTTTTTCCTGTATTATTCAGGCGTTTCATAATATCGGCCTTTTCAGACTTGCGGCTATGTATCTGCGTAATGAATTCGGAATAAGCTATTATGATATTTATTCCATGATTGCCGGGCTTTCCGCAAATCCCGAAAACAAAGCGTGCAATAAGGTTTATTCAATTGTAAAGCACTTTGCGGAAGGGATGATACACCGCAAAAATTCATGGGCGGTACAGTGTGACGGGCTGGGCGATATTTGTTGGCAGTTTGATGAAATCTGTTTTCTCAAATCGCTGGAAATTGCCGATGAAATATACGATGAGCTTGAAGCCTTCTTTGCCGATAAATTCGGGAAAGAAAATCTGAAGCCGATTTTTGATTTTCAGAGAAAGGTTCTGAAAAGACCGTGTTCTGAAAATCCGGAAATAGTTTCCGATTATGATTTTTACAGTTGCTTCAAAGGCATATATGAGGGCAGATATGCTCCTCCCGAAAAGAAAAAAACAGTTATAACAGTCAACAATGACAAGCTGTGCGGAAATCTTTATGATTACGCCTGCTCGGTTGTCTGGTACGGCAGAAACAAATCTGCCGCACTGTATATCTCCGATTGTTATAATCCCGAAATAAAATATATTGATTAACGAGGTGTCGGAAATGGCAGAAAAAACAGTTTCACAATCAAAAAACCGTATAACGGTGTTTATCCTTTGCTTTGTTCTTATCATTCTCAAAGGGCTTCACGGTTCAGGGTTGAGAGGCATGACTCAACCTGATGTTTACCTTGCTTTGATTGCAGGTGCATTTGCATTTTCATTTGTGCTTTCAATGAATATTCCGTCTGACGGCAAATTCATGACTGTTCGGCATCTTTTCGGCGTTATTTCTTCGTGCGGACTTGTTCTCGGAGTGTACGATTATCTTGAAATCAACGTTGAAGTGTTTGCAATGCTTGCCGTTTATGCAGGCGGAATGATGTTTGTGAAAGAAATCAGATATCTTCCCGTTGCGGCGGCACTTGCAATTCTTTCTCACGCATTTTTTCAGTATACATCCATATCCGCAATTCCCGTACTTTTTGCGGCAGGATTCATTATCAACTGGCATAAGCTCAGAGAATCATCCGTTGTTGATAAAATCATTTTTGCGGTTTCGGAAGCTGTTCTTTTCGGTGCGGGTGTATATTGCTTTAAAGTATTCAAGGATTCGTTCACATTCAATTCTTTCAAATCTCATTGGTTCTCATCAATCGTAACAATTCTTATGGCAGTTTTCACGTTGTATGTTGCGTTCAAGGCGTTCAGATCAAAAGACGGCAAAGCCGAAGCACTCGGATATGTATGTCTTGCCGCTGCTGCAATTCCTCAGAGCATGATGATTTCAAGAAATGCATATATGATTGTTGTTTCCGTTGCACTTACACTTGTTGTTGCCGCAAACTGCAACACTTACGCAAACAAAACATTCAATGAAATCGATGAAGCTGTAACAAAGAAGCTCTGCAAATAAAAATAAACGGGTGTGCTGATGTACACCCGTTAAAATTAATGAAAGTAAGTGATTTTTTGTCCGCAAAAGCCAATGTTTATTTTGTCCAGGTGGATGTTTCATCGGGCAAGGATTCAAAAGTGGTTTATCTGCCGTATACGGCGGGTGTGATAGTTGCAAATGCCTGGCGTAACAGCCGGGTTGCTTCGCTTTATGAATTCAGGGATTTCATATTCATCAGAAAAAGCATTGAGCAGGTTGTTGCGGAAATGGAAAATCCCGCCGTGGTCGGATTTTCAAACTACTGCTGGAATACGGAATATAATCTTGTTCTTGCATCGGAAATCAAGAAGGCTTATCCCGATTGCATAACCGTTTTCGGCGGCCACAATATTCCTCATAACACTTCGTTCCTTGAAAACAATCCGCAGGTTGATTATCTCTGCTTCGGCGAGGGAGAAATAACCTTCGGCAGTCTCCTTGAAAACCTCGGCGGTGATGTTTCGTCTGTGCCGAATATTGCCTACAGAGACGGCAGTAAATGTGTTATGAGCGAAGTGAAAGCTTTGTGCGATAACGATTATGCATCGCCGTATCTTGACGGTTGGTTTGACGGATTTTTTGAAAAATATCCCGATATGGAATTCAACACCATCATTGAAACAAGCAGGGGATGCCCCAACAGATGTGCATACTGTGATTGGGGTCTGCTTAAAGAAAAAACAAGATTTTTTCCGCTTGATAAGGTTTTTGCCGAAATTGAATGGATGGGCAGAAACAAAATCAGATTTGTCTGGGGTGCGGATGCGAATTTCGGCATAAGCCCCGATGATTTGCTGATTGCGGATGCTTTTGTCAATGCCAAGGAAAAATACGGCTATCCCGAAAGAGTGAGGATAAACTATTCAAAAAGCAACCGTGAAAGGGTGCTTGAAATCGTAAGACGCTTCAACCGCAAGGGGATTGACAGAGCAGGTGCCACAATATCGCTCCAGAGCCTTTCGCCCGTTGTGCTCGAAAACATCGGCAGAAAGAATATGTCTCTTGAGCATTTTCGTAAGGATTTCGGTGTATACCACGAAGAAAACTTACAGGTTTATTCCGAATTGATTCTCGGTCTGCCCGGCGAAACCTATGACAGCTTTGCAGACGGAATATGCAAGCTTTTTGAAATAGGTCAGCACTTTATTTTTGAGGTTTATAACTGTATCGTACTGCCGAACTCAATTCTCGGGCAGACGGAATATATGGAAAAACACGGAATAAAAACCTCAAATTCCGAGATAGTGAGATATCACTGTGCAGCGGATGCCTATTATATCCCCGAAAAAACCAATATCATAACGGAAACTGACAGCATGCCCTGCGATATGTGGCAGAAGAGTGCGGCATTCGGCGGTTTTACTCAGGCGATGCACGGATGCGGACTTCTCAGATGCTTTGCAATCTACGCATTTTATGAGCTTGATAAGAGCTACAGAAGCTTTTATGAGGGACTTATTGAATATATTGAAAACGGTAATGCTCCGTTTACGCTCGGTGTATTCGGAACGGTCAAGAATTACTTTGCGAGCCTTGCAAACGGCGAAAACCCGAGACTTACCGTGCCTTTTGCAGGCAATCTTGTGTGGGAGAATTACGAATACATCTTCCTCAATCTCTGCGGAAATCTTGATGTATTCTATGGAGAAATGATGCCGTATCTTTCATCTGTTATTGAAGATGAAAGCATTCTTTCACAGCTTTACGGATATCAGAGGGCGGTGCTCAGAAAACCCGATGAAAAATCGTCATCTTGTGAGGCTGAAATTGATTTTAACAACTATTTCAAGAAGATTTATGTCAACGAATACGTGCCTCCCGTAAAAGGAAGGTTCAGATTTGAGTTTACGGACAGCGATCCTGCCTCGGGTTGGGAAGAATTCGGCAAAAAGGTTGTATGGTACGGCAAAATGGGCAGCCGTTCATACAAAGATAAAATTGAAACTGTGTAAAGTGATATAGCTTTACTTGCAAGGAAAAAGGAGCCGCATAAATGCGGCTCCTTTTGATATTATTAGGACTTACAATAATCTGACTTCTATCAGGTTAGTGTCATTTGTGTAAAGTGTAGCACCTTTACGCCTGCCATACCAGACGATTTCCTTTGCGAAGCGAGGCCAGTCCTCATAATGTGTTTTTGCTTTGAAAATGTAGCTTGTTTTTCTTTCTTCAAGGGTTGATTTTTCGTTTGAACCCATGTTTTTGAAGTAAGAAAGGAAGTCAAAACCGCATTCAAATTCTTTTCCGTCTTCAAAGGGGTGCTTGATTGCGTTGAGCTGGAATTTCAGAAGCTCGGAGTAGACTTTTTCATTGAATCCGAGAGGTTTCACAAATTTATCGATGATTTTTTTGAATTCATCAAAGTTATAAAGCATTTCAAGGAAAAGACCTTCCTCGAAAAACCATGTGACATTTCCGAAAACGGGATTGCTGTGATTCCATTCGCCTTCAAGCGAGCCGTCAAGTTTTCTTTTGATTTCTCTGAAAAGATTACCCACAAGACCGTCATCTTCAAGGCAGAAATCGAGCAGACCTTTATAGAAATCATAGTAATCGATATTCATTGCGTGATATGCGTGGATTGCAAAAAATCTCAGAAGTCCGAGACTGTGGAAACACTGGAGACAAATTGAGAAAAGGTTTGCGTAAACCCATGCATCGCGGGGCATCGTGCTTGTTGAACGCACAAGATACGAATACTCGGGAATCATATCTTTTTTGCCGCTTGCGGAATGAATATGATTAAACTGAACCTTCATCGGTTCGATTTTGAATTTTTCCATATATTCGGGTTTGCACATCGGCGCATTGGGCAATAATTCGCAGTAATAAACGCTGATTGAATTATGCTGACCCGCACGCAGAAGCTTGCAGAGTCCCTGACAGAAGCTTTCTGCGGTTTCTCCGGGGAGACCGAGAATGAGCTCAGAATATGTCGGTATATTTGCCTTTGTATAGTTTGCCATCAGGTCCGAAAAATGCTCCATTGTCAGATTTTTTCGGTTGATGTTTTTCAGTGCTTCGTCGCAGAGGGTCTGATATGCCATTGTTGCACCTTTATCGAGACCTCTGGAGTTGAGTGTTTTCGAAATTCTGAAAACCCTGTCTGCACTGTTTTTTTCATAGCAGGGGCGGAACACCTTGGGGAATCCCGTTTTTGTGTTGAGTTCCACTATATATTCGGCAATTTCGGTGTCACGTTCAAACATTCCGAAGTTTGAGTCGGCACAGAAGCAATATTCGATATTATGGTCGGAAAGCCATTTGAGTTCGCCCTTGACTTTATCAATGGGGAAAAGTCGGAGCTTTTTATGGTTGCTCCAGTCACAGTATGCACAGTTATATGGGCATCCGCGGTTTGTTTCTATGATTGTATCAAACATCATATCGGGATTTTTTTCGATTATGGAATCGAAAACACCCGTAAGATAGGGGGAGGGATAGTGTTCAACGGTTTCGGGGCAGTTAGGCTCTGTGAGAACCTTGTTTCCTTTATTGTCCCTGAATGCAATTCCTCGGCATTCGCTGAGGCTGCCTGAATTTTTTAGAGTTAAAAGCAGGTTGGCGGTAACTTCTTCACCCTCGCCGAGAGTGAGAATATCGATATAGTCTTCGTCAAGAAATTCCATGCGGTCCGAAACGCTGTGGCCGCCGAAAACTATTTTACAATCGGGATATTTTTCTTTGACGGCTTTTGCAAGAGCTTTGTTGAATTCAACATTCCATACATAGGTTGAAAATGCGGCGATATACGGATTATCCATACCGTTTACGATATTATCGATATTGTCCCTGCGGAAAATGATTTCCGGGAACGCATAATCAGCCGTTATTTCAGGTAAGCTTTTGCAGTATGCAACGATTGTTCCCGTTGCATAGGGCAGATAGACGGATTTGTCAAATGCAAAACCCACCTGAACGAAATAAACATTTTTCAAACTATAACACCTGCTTTATATATTGAGAAAAGTCATAAAGACTTTCATAGTGAGCCGAAGCCGTTTCGGGATTAAATGTCTCGTCAGAGCCGATGAGAATATTGTTTGTCAGCCCTGCATTCATGCCTGCGAGGGTATCTGAATTTCTGTTGCCTGCCATGAATGAACTGCTGAGGTCAATTTCAATTCCTCTTTCACGGAAATCATCGACTGCCTTAAGGATAAGACCTGGCTGAGGCTTTCTGCATGAACAGTCAACCCTGTATTTTTCAATTACCGCATCGGGATGATGAGGGCAGTAATAATATCCGTCAGCGATAACGGAATGATTTTCCGCAAGCTGAGAATCGATATGTTTATGGAGTGTATCCGCATCATCAGACGAATAAAGTCCCTTTGCGATTCCTGCCTGATTTGTGATGACAATTGCAAGATAACCGAGTTTTTTTATATCGGCAATTGCCTTGCCGGCATCGGGGAGAAATTCAAATTCTTCTTTGCGGTAAAGATGAACGGTATCTTTGTTGATTGTGCCGTCACGGTCAAGAAAAACCGCTTTTCTTATTCTTCTTGAAACAAGCTTATCACAGTCGGTCTGTGCAAGATTATATGCTTCGGGTATGCCTATATCAATGAAATATCCGTTGCTTTCAAAAACACCGATATCATATTTTCCGCTTTCCAGAATATTTTTCTCAAAAGAAAACTTTTCTTCGGTTATATTGTCAAGAGAATATTTATTGATGAAATATATCCCGCCGTTGATTTTTCCGGCACCGGAAGTTCCTTTTTCCGTGAAACCCGTAAGTCTGCCGTTTTCTGTTTTGATGCATCCCGAACGGTAAACATCGGGGATTTCCTTTGCAGCGAGAGTTATTGCACAACCTGAATTGCGGTGAAATTCTTCCATTTCAAAAAGGTCAACATCAAAGAAGGTGTCGCCGTTTATGACAACCGCAATATCATCTTTGCAGAGTGACAGAGCCTTTTTGATTCCTCCGCCCGTGCCGAGAGGGGTTTCTTCATGGCTGTAATCAACAACCATACCTCTGTGGGTTTTGCCTACGGATTTAACTATTTCATCAGCCATATATCCTGTTGAGATTATCGCACGGTGAACACCGTTTGCATAAAGATAATCAAGAAGATATGAGATGAAAGGTCTGCCGCAGACGGGTGCAAGAGGTTTCGGCAGATTTTCGATGCAGGGGCGCAGCCTTGTGCCGAATCCGCCTGCGAGAACGATTGCTTCCATCAGTCCGTAACCTCCGGAATAATGTCTTTTGTGCCGTCGGGAAGCTCAACGCCTTTGTCATAAAAACCTATAAGGGTTGAATCCTCGTGATAAACAAATGAGTGCATGACTTCAGGCTCGATGATAAACATATCACCCTTTTTGAAGGTATGGGAAGCTTTTTCGTTCCCTTTATGCACATCAACGGTGAATGAGCCTTCAACAACATAAAAACCCTCACGGTTAAGTTTGTGGCAGTGGTTTCCTCTTGTGACACCTGCCTTTGAGGTTACAACATTTATCTGATTATAGCCCTCGTGAACAAGCTGAACAAGAGTGCCTCTTTCGTCCTCGAAAACGAAATCGGGAGTGAGAATTTTTATCATCTGATTACCTCATTTATAAAACTGTTTGTACAGAATATAGGTTATCACATTATATATTAAATGTCAAGAAAACGAAAGCCACGGCAGTCAATACCGTGGCATGAATTAATAGTTACAGATGATTTTTGTTCCTTCGTTTTCAAAACGGAATTTAACTTCGTGCATATCCGAAAGAACGTTTCTGACATTATCCTGTTTTTCTTCCGGAACATAAAACAGAAGGCATCCTCCTCCGCCTGCACCGAGAAGCTTTCCGCCGAGTGCACCTGCACCCATGGCTTTATCGTAAACCGAATCGATTATGTTGGTTGAAATTTCATTGCTTATGCTTTTTTTGAGCTGCCATGTTTCATTCAGAAGCATACCGAAATCATCAAGCGAACGGTTGCCGTCGGTAAGTATTTTTTCGGCAGCGTCAACCATGTCACGGATTTTCAGCAGCTCTGCCGTTCGTTTGCCGAGCATCATTTTGGTTGTTTTCTGAATCTGGAACGAGTATCTTGAAAGACCCGTGAAGAAAAGCATAAGATTGTCGTTGAGTGCGTTTTTTCTTTTTTCTGAAAAATCAACGGGTCTGACAGTATATCCGTCACGGGTAAAATCAATGCGGTTAAATCCGCCGAAAGATGCGGCAATCTGATCCTGAATACCGCCGTCTTCATCGCAGAGAACTCTTTCAAGATGGATTGCGTCATCCGCAAGCTCACGCTTTGTTTTTGTGATGCCCTGCATGGTATATAATGCGTTGAGGAGGCCCACGGAAAATGCACTGCTTGTGCCGAGCCCTGTTTTTGCAGGCAGATCTGCGTCGTAATTCATTGCGATGCGTTCAAGCTTCAGCCACTCCATTGCGTTACGTATTGCAGGATGCTTTATCTCATCGACAGAGTTGACTTTTTCAATCTGTGCATAGGCAAGATATGATTTGTATTCAAAAAGCTCGGGCAGGTGACGTACGTTTACATAGCAGTATTTATCGAACGTGGTGGAGATAACCGAGCCTGAATATTCATTGAAGAATTCGGGGAAATCCGTGCCTCCGCCGAAAAATGACATTCTTACGGGTGTCCGGGAAACAATCAAATTAAACGACCTTCTTAATAAACAATATTTTTGGGGTTGCCGTCAAGAAAAGCAAGAACGTTTTCTTTTGCAATCCTCATCAGTCTTTCTCTTGTTTCAAAGCCTGCCCATGCGATATGAGGGGTTATATGGCAGTTCGAAAGGCTGAAAAGCGGATTGTCCGCTTCCGGAGGTTCAACGGTCATGACATCAAGACCCGCACCTGCGATGATACCGTTTTTCAGTGCATCGGCAAGAGAGTTTTCGTCAACAACCTGACCTCTTGATGTATTGATAAGAAATGCGGAGTGCTTCATTTTTGAAAGAAACTCTGCGTTTACCATTCCTTCGGTCAGAGGAGTGAGGGGACAGTGAAGAGAAACGAAATCGCTTTTTGCAAGCAGTTCATCCTTATCACAGAATTCAACGTTTTCATACGGTGAGGGATGATTGGTTGAAGCGATAACTTTCATTCCGAATGCGGATGCAATTTTTGCAACGGCTTTACCGATTTTTCCGAAACCGATGATGCCCATGGTTTTGCCGTCAAGCTCTGTGAGAGGAGTTTCCCAATAACAGAAATCCTTGCTTCGTGCCCATTCGCCCGAATGCACGGAGTTGCTGTGGACTGCAACCGAATTTGTGTGTTCAAGAATAAGAGCAAAAACAAGCTGTGCAACGGCAGATGTGCTGTAAGACGGGATATTGCACACGGGAATGCCTTTTTCTTTGCAGTATTCCCAGTCAACGATATTGTAGCCTGTGCTGAGCAGACCGATATATCTGAGCTTCGGCAGAGTCTCAAGAAGCTCTCTGCGAAGGGGAGTTTTGTTGGTAATAACGATTTCACAATCCTCTGTACGTTCTGCGATAAGCTCTGCGGGAGTGCGGTCGTGAACGGTGCATTCACCGCATTCTTTGAGCCAATCCCATGAGAGGTCGCCGGGGTTTGTTGTGTATCCGTCAAGAACAACTATTTTCACGGGAAATCAATCCTTTCGGTTTTATGAACATATTATATCACAAATATCTGTAAAATAAAACACCAAAATATTTTGTTTTCTTATTGACCCAAAGGTAATAATATTATAGAATATACTTATAAAGAAAAGTGTACTCTGAATCGCGGTGATGAATTGAAAACAAAGCAGAAACGAAAAAAATATCTGCTTTTCGGCGGACTGATTCTTATTGCTCTTTCAATAGCGGTTGCGGTTCTTTTGGTTTCGCTGCAGTATGACAGCCTATGGTGGTGGTATGCTCAGTCAAAGCAAAAGCTTGCCCAGCTTGAAGATTTTATTCTTCATATTGACCGCACATGGATATTTATAGGTGCAATGATGCTTTTGTTTGCCGTGAAAAGCGTTTTTCCGATATATGCAACATCTACTGTGTGTTTTCTGACGGGCATTGTTCTTCCGATTTATTTTGCAATTCCCGTAAATATAGCAGGATTTGTTGTTCTCCTGACAATAAGATATTTTTGGGGCAGACGTTTCGGTGCAGGCAATGCATGGAAGATGATTTCGAAAGCAGAAATAATAAAACGGCTCATCGAACAGGACGGTAAGGTCAACTCTCTTGTTCTTATTGCTCTGAGGCTGATTCCGTGCATGCCGATCAACGGGATTTCGGGAATCTACGGCTCGCTTGATTTCGGTTACGGAAAATTCATTCTTTTTTCCGTTATCGGGTTCCTGCCGAAGCTGATTTCCTTCACCATTGTGGGCAGAAATGTATATGATCCGCTATCGGCAGGCTTCCTTGTTCCGATAATGCTGTTGCTGTTTGCTTCGGGCATTTCCGTACTGTTTGTAAACGGTATCTGGACAGCGGTTGAAAAAATTGTTGAATATGCAAAATCAAAGAAACTTGAAGAGAAAGGAATAAAAGAAAATGATTAAAACCAATCTTTTGAAAGAAAAGCTTGCAGGTGCGGAATATGACTCTGCTCTTGCGAGAATCTATAAAAAGGAAGATATCGGTTTCCAGAAAGAAAGATACATTCAGCTCGTTTCGAGATTTGAAGCTCTTTTCGGTGCAGACAGGGATATCGAAATCTACTCCGCACCCGGCAGAACCGAGGTAGGCGGCAACCATACCGACCATAACCACGGCAAGGTTCTTGCGGCAAGCGTTAATCTTGATGCGGTTGCAGTTGTTTCAAAAAATGATGACGGTATCGTAAGAGTGAAATCCGAGGGCTATAAAATTGATGCGGTTGAACTCAATAATCTCGGCGTGATGCCCTCAGAGAGAGGCAAATCCGAAGCACTTATCAGAGGTGTTTGTGCGGCTTTCAAAAACAGGGGATATGCAATCGGCGGCTTTGATGCGGCAACCGTTTCCGATGTTCTTTCGGGTTCGGGTCTTTCATCATCGGCTGCATTTGAAGTTCTTATCGGTACAATTCTCAACCATCTTTATAATGACGGCAAAATCAGTGCCGTTGAAATTGCTCAGATAGCTCAGTTTGCGGAAAACGAATATTTCGGCAAGCCCTGCGGTCTCATGGACCAGATGGCTTGTTCCGTAGGCGGCTTTGTTCAGATTGATTTCAAAGACCCCTCCGTTCCCGTTATCAATAAGGTCGATTTTGATTTTGCATCCTGCAATCACGCTCTCTGCATTGTTGACACAGGCGGAAACCATGCAGACCTCACAGATGAATATGCGGCTGTAAGAGGCGAAATGGAGGCTGTTGCGGCTAAGTTCGGAAAAGCGGTTCTCCGTGATGTTGATAAGGCTGAATTCGAAAAGAATATTTCCGTTATCCGCGATTCGGCAGGAGACAGAGCAGTTCTCCGTGCAATGCATTTCTATAACGAAAACATCCGTGTCGACAAGCAGGCGGATGCACTCGGCAACGGCAACTTCGAAGCATTCAAGAGCCTTATAATCGAAAGCGGATTCTCGTCATATATGTATAATCAGAATGTTTATACCTGCAAAGCTCCTGCTGATCAGCCTGTGAGCGTTGCACTTGCAATCTGTCAGAATGTTCTCGGCGGCAAGGGTGCATGGCGTGTTCACGGAGGCGGTTTTGCGGGAACAATCCAGGCTTTTGTTCCCATGGATGTTCTTGATGAGTTCAAAGAGAAAATCTGTGCGGTGTTCGGCGAAAAATCCTGCTATGTCCTTAATATCCGTCCCGAAGGCGGCGTAAAGGTACTGTAAAAAGTAAGGTTGGCTCTTCGGGGTCAACCTTGATTTGTTTGGAAGTGATAAATGATGAATAAATACAGCGAAGTATCGGCTTTGCTCAGAGAACTCTGTGCCGCAAAAGGTGTTTCGGGTGCGGAGAGATCAGCTGCAAAAACAGCGGCAAAGCTGCTTGAAAAATATATGCCCGTGAAGATTGACACACTCGGCAGCGTGACGGGCACAACGGGTGACGGCGGAACTCATATCATGCTTGACGCTCATCTTGACCAGATAGGTCTTATTGTTACGGCGATTGATGAAACCGGATTTCTGAAGGTTGCAAAGTGCGGCGGTGCGGATATCCGCGTGCTTGCGGCGGCAGAGGTTACCGTTCACGGAAAAGAGGATGTTTTCGGCGTTATCACCTCAACCCCTCCTCATCTTTCAAACCCCGAAGATACCAATAAAGCCAAAGGGTTTGACGATATTGCCGTTGATATAGGTATGACAAAGGAAGAAGCGGAAAAGATTGTTTCGCCGGGTGACAGAATAACGTTCAACGGAGCTTATTCCGAGCTTCTCGGCAGCCGTGTTGCATCGCCCTCAATCGATGACAGAGCAGGTGTTGCGGCAATTCTCAGATGCCTTGAATTGATCAAAGATAAAAAGCCTGACTGCAAAATCAGCGTTATGTTTTCCGTTCAGGAAGAAACCGGCGGAAGCGGTGCTCAGACGGGTGCATTTACGGCATCGGCAGACGAAGCGATTGCCGTTGACGTAAGTTTTGCAACGGCACCGGGTGTAAGCGGCGAAAAGTATGCAAAGCTCGGCGAGGGAACAATGATCGGCTATGCACCTTCACTTGATTATGCAATGAGCAGGAAGCTTTCCGAGATTGCGGAAAACAAGAATATCCCCTGTCAGACCGAAGTTATGGGCGGTAAAACAGGCACCAACTGCGATGAAATCCAGATTTCGGGCAGGGGAGTAAAAACCGCTTTGCTTTCAATCCCTCTTCGCAATATGCACACTGCAATTGAGGTCTGCGATCTTGCGGATATTGAAAACACGGCAAAGCTTATTGCTGAATATATCACGGAAAGGGGCGGTCTGAATGCTTGAAATGATTAAAGAACTCTGCGATTTATCAGGTATTTCGGGCAGAGAAAACGCCGTTCGTGATTATATAATCGAAAAAATCAGGGACTATGCCGAATACAGCATTGACCCTCTCGGCAATCTTATTGTTTTCAAAAAGGGTAAGAATCCTGCCAAAAACAAGGTTATGCTTGATGCTCATATGGATGAAGTCGGTCTTATTGTGACCGCAATAACATCCGAGGGTTATCTTAAATTTGCCAAGGTCGGCGGAATTGACAGCCGTGTTATGCTCGGCAGACCTGTCAAGGTCGGAGACAAAGCCGTTAACGGAGTTATAGGAATAAAGCCCGTTCATCTTGTTGAGAAGAGTGCGGAGGCGGATATTCCCAAGGCTGAAGATTTGTATATCGATATCGGTGCAAAGGATAAGGCTGAAGCTGAAGAATATGTAAGACCCGGCGATGCCGCATGGTTTGCAAGCGATTTTGTTGAATTCGGTAACGGATTTGTCAAGGCAAAAGCTCTTGATGACAGAGCAGGATGTGCAATTCTTATCGAGCTTATCAGAAGCGAGCTTGAATATGACGCATGGTTTTCGTTCAGCGTTCAGGAAGAAATCGGCACAAGAGGTGCTCAGACCTCGGCATTCACGATAAACCCCGATTATGCAATTGTTGTTGAAACAACAACGGCGGCGGATATTTCGGGTGTCAAAGACGAAAAAAGAGTGTGCATCTGCGGAAAAGGCGGCACGGTTTCCTTTATGGACAGACGCACAATCTATGACAGAGAAGTTTACGATAAAGCATTTGAGGTTGCTGAAAGGGAAGGAATTGCCTGCCAGCCCAAAACCATGGTTGCGGGAGGAAACGATGCAGGTGCAATTCATAAAAGCAGAGGCGGAGTCAAGGTGCTGACCGTTTCCGTGCCCTGCCGTTATCTGCACTCACCAAGCTGTGTTATAAAATACAGCGATGTTGACGAAAGTCTGAAACTTATAAAGGCAATGGCAGAGGAGTTTGCAAAATGGTAACTCTCTGTGAAAGCGGAAGCGAACTTTCGTTTCTGCCTGCCGACCCCTATGCGGCAAGGATAACCGCACTCATGAAAACCTACGGAACGACCTATGATTTTGCGATGTTCTGGGTGCAGAGTGATGACGGAATACCCGTTGCAGCAATCTCGAAAACAGACGGCAATATGACGGTCTGCTGCTGTGAAAATGCGGATTATGAAGAGCTTTCGTATTTTATAAATGCAGTCGGATATTCAAGCCTTACCTGTGATGAAAAGGTTATGGCAAAACTTGGCATTGAGCCGTCAAAAACATCATTCACCGTCAGATATAACGGCGGCACAAAAGCGGAAACGGAAGAAATTCTCCGTGACTGCGATAAAAAAGAAATATATAATCTTCTTGTATCCTGCGGCTTTGAGCTTGGAGATTACAATGCTTTTCTTGCCGATGTCTGTGCAAGGCTCAACAAACAAACAGCATCATTTGCGGCGGCGGAGGTGAACGGTGAAATTTCCGCCTGTGCATTCGCACTTTTCGAGGGTGAAAAAAGCGTTTTGCTCGGTGCTGTCGCAACCAGGGAATCCGCAAGAGGTAAGGGTCTCGCATCAAAACTTGTCGGCACTCTTGCGGAAGAAAAAAACAACAAGGAAATTTATCTTTTCTGCAGAAATGACAGCCTTGTCCGTTTCTACGGAAAAATCGGATTTGAACCTGCGGGAAGGTGGGCAATATCCGAAAAATAAAAATTGAATAAGGGAGGTAAAATTATGTCACCAATTTGTGTTATGCTGGCAATTTTAACCGTTGCGTTTGCAATCGGATGTATCACACTGCGGCGTAAGAACAAGGCGTTTGAAGGTATGCTCTGCAAATTTATGGCGAGCTTCGGTTTCGTTTCCGTTGCGGTTGTAGGCTACGGAATGAATCCTGTCAATACATATTATTTTGTGCTGATATGCTTTGCACTGCTGTTCGGATTTTGCGGCGATATACTTCTGGGCATCAAAGAAGTTGCACCTACTTTCAAAGGTCAGCTCGTTCCGCTTGGAACGCTGTATTTCCTCGTGAGCCATATATTCTGTCTTTGTGCGTTCATCGAAACAAGCGGTTTTAATGCAGCTGCACTTATAATCGGAATATGCGGAATCGGTCTTGCGGCGATTATCATGAAAGTGTTTAAAATGAAAATTGACGGCAAGCTGAAAATCGTTATGGCCGTTTACTACGGTGCTCTCTTCTACAAAGCGGCAGCTGCAGGCGTTATGGCATTCGGAGCAAAAAATCCTGCGGGTATAATTGCTTTTATAGGGTCGATACTGTTCCTTATCAGCGACACCTGTCTCGGTATGCTATATTTTACTCCCGTCAAAAGAAAAAATGTATGGGTAACGGTTGAGCTTTCAACCTATTATCCTGCACAGATTTTACTCGCAATGTCCGTTGCACTTATGAAATAAAAGGAGAAAAAACTATGTTCTTATCTAAACTTGTTGCATCATTTTTAGCCTTGTTTATGCCTGTGATTATCGCGATCAACGGTGTTTCAATCTCTGTTCCGTTTTTTGCGGATACGGCTGAAACAGAATATGTTTTTGCTAACGAAAATGCAGGCTCTGCGGCAGGCACCGTTACCGTCGAATCGAAAATCGGCGGCACATACAACCTCTTCTGGGGTGATGAAAACGGAGAAAAGCTTTCTGTTGATGTCAAAGGAAAAACCGCTTATTACAGTGAGTTTGCAAAGGTTGACGTAAGTGACGGAGAAGGAAGCACGGATATAATCAGCTTCACCGCCATTCCCGAAGGTGCTCAAACCGTTCTTACGGTCAAAAACGGCATTGTTGCGGATGTTATTGAAATTCCCGACAATAAGATTGCTGATTTCGGAACAAAGACCTATTCTTTCGGTGCACTCAGTGACCTTCATTTCAACAGATACAACGGCTCGCTTTCAGGCGACGATGCAACTGTCACATTCCCCAATGCACTTAACTTTATTGACGGATTCGATGTTGAACTTGTAGGAATGTCGGGCGACCTTTCGGCAGACGGTGAAAGAAATGCTTTTGAGAAATTCAACACAATCTCGTCAAATTACGATTTCCCCGTTTACACAGGCACAGGCAACCACGATGTAAGCGATGATTACACTCTTGCGAACTGGCAGGAGCTTGTCAATGCAGGCGTTTACGGCGAAACAAAGGCAGATGGTGTAAAATCGGTTGCGGATAACGGACTTGACTTTGTTTATGCACCCGAATCAACGAAGGGTGATGCCTTCATCTTCCTTTCGCAGTATCAGTGGTCATACGGCGACCCTGTAACAAGCCGTATTCTTACCGATGAACAGCTTGATTGGCTTGAAGCACAGCTTGAAACATATAAGGATTCAACAGTATTCCTTTTCTTCCATACCTTCCTTGCAAACGCAGAGGGTGAGCCTATGATGGGTGAAGGAAATCTTCTTACGGAAAAAGGACATCATTATGACCTTGTTTTCACTCCCGGTGCACCGGATGAAATCCGTTTCAGAGGCATGATGGATGAATATGAAAATGTTATTTTCTTCAACGGTCATTCGCATTGGGCTTATGAAATGCAGGAAATCAACCCTCAGCTCAATATAACTGACCATAACGGCACCTATGCAACGATGGTTCACCTTTCAAGCGTATCTTCACCCAGAACAACAAAGATTGATTCAGATGATACAACAGAGAATTATATGCGAAAATCAGAGGGTATGATTGTTACCGTTTATGAGGATTGCATAGTATTCACAGCGTGTGATTTCCTCAGAGGCGAGCTCCTTGCTTATGCAACCTACGTGGCTGAAAAATAAAGGAGAGAATATTGTGAAAAAGTTTATTTTTCATGTTGCTTTGTTTCTGGCAGGTGTGATCGGAGTTTTCGGAACACTTTCGGCTTGCTGCGGTTCACAGCCCGGAGTAAGCAATGCACTCAGACTTCTTAACACACCCGAAGAGATTATACTTCTGCTTGTTTGTTTTGCCGTTGCGGTTTTCGGACTTGTGAAAAGCATAATTGAAATGAAAAAAGACGGTTGATATAGTTGAAGAGAGTGTTGATTTCCAACACTCTCTCTTCAGCTTGCCGAAAAACTTGTTTTTCGGCAAGCTGCGGCTGTTGAGAAAGGAAGCTGAATGGCGTTTTCTTCGACCGATGGCGTACAAAGGTACGTCGATGGGAGAAAAAACGTCAAATAAACGAAATAAGTTGATTTTTCGGGACTTCGGGCAGCAGTTCCATGCAAATCAATCGGCGGGATGCGGTCATCCCGCCCTACTTTTTATTTTCGTTTATGTTTCAGCGACTTTATCGACAGTCAAAAGAGAGTGTTGATTTCCAACACTCTCTTTTTTATGCCCTGTTATTATCTTTGATTTTTTTGATAGCTCCTTTTTCGAGCCTTGAAACCTGAGCCTGAGATATTCCGATTTCGTTTGCAACCTCCATCTGTGTTTTGCCCTGCATGAAACGCAGATGAAGAATTCTCTTTTCTCTGGGATTCAAGTCCTTTATGGATTGCTTCAGAAGAATTTCATCAAGCCAGCTTTCTTCGCTTTCGCTGTCACCTATCTGATCCATGACATAAATTGTGTCACCGCCGTCGGAATAGACGGGTTCGTTC
This sequence comes from Acutalibacteraceae bacterium, assembly GCA_045542715.1. Taxonomy (GTDB): domain Bacteria; phylum Bacillota; class Clostridia; order Oscillospirales; family Acutalibacteraceae; genus CAG-177. The sequence goes on along the minus strand of JAZQLN010000013.1, from coordinate 64,437 downwards.
AGAGAAACGGGTTCAACTATTGCGTCAAGAGCAATAACAACGCTCTCTTTTTCTATGCCGAGTTCTTTTGCTATTTCTTCGGGAGTAGGGTCACGCTCAAGCTCGTTTATGAGTCTTTCGCGAACCTGCATTGCGTGATATGCCGTATCCCTCACCGAACGGCTGACTCTGACGGGATTGTTATCTCTCAGATGCCGACGCACCTCGCCGATAATCATCGGGCAGGCGTATGTGCTGAAACGCACATCAAGCGATAAATCAAAGTTATCTATTGCTTTTATCAGTCCGATGCATCCCACCTGAAACAGGTCATCGGGATTCTCTCCTCTGTTCGCAAAACGCTGAATAACGCTTAAAACAAGCCTCAGATTTCCCGTAACCAGATCTTCCCTCGCCTTTTTATCTCCTGCCCGGGCTTTCTTTAAAAGCTCCATTTTTTCGCTTTCCTTAAGAACCTTGAGCTTGGCGGTGTTCACTCCGCAAATCTCAACCTTGTTGAACTGCAAAAAATCACCCCGATACAATTAATGGCATTAAAAGTATTGCCTGTTTTTGCAGGGGTTATCATATAAAAATCCAAAAAAATTCTAAACGACAAAAAATGAGGAAAACGGAGAAAAAAAGAGCAAAACAGAGTAAATCAAAGTAAAATATTTAAAAATTTCCGAGGGTGACGGATTTTTCACGGATTTGTTAAAAAAATTGTTGACATTTGCAAGTTTTTGCTCTATATTTTATTATACTATATAATTAGCCGCTTAGCCGTTTCCGGCAAAGGCAGAGAGGGGCTGCATAATTGAACAAAAATGCGATTATTGATTTGAAAAACATTTCCGTTACTTTCGGGAATAATCAGGTGCTTAAAAATCTCAACCTCTATATTCGCGACAAGGAGTTTATAACCTTCCTTGGTCCTTCGGGATGCGGAAAAACCACAACCCTGAGAATTATTGCAGGCTTCATTGAACCTGATGAGGGAGAGGTTATTTTTGAGGGCAAAAAAATAAATGGTGTTCCTCCTCACAAAAGGCAGGTTAACACTATTTTTCAGCGTTACGCCCTTTTTCCTCACCTTAATGTTTATGAAAATGTTGCTTTCGGTTTAAGAATAAAAAAAGTTCCCGAAAAGCAGATTAAAGAAACTGTTGAAGAAATGCTTGCTCTGGTTAACCTTTCAGGCTTCAGCAAGCGTAATATAAATTCACTTTCGGGCGGTCAGCAGCAGCGAGTTGCAATTGCCCGTGCTCTTGCGGTCAAACCCAGAGTCCTTCTCCTTGATGAACCTCTCGGCGCACTTGACCTTAAGCTTCGCAAGGATATGCAGGCTGAGCTTAAAAAGATTCAGCAGAGGCTCGGCATAACATTCGTATATGTTACCCATGACCAGGAAGAAGCTCTTTCAATGTCCGATACCGTTGTTGTTATGGACGGCGGTGTTATTCAGCAAATCGGCACTCCTCTTGATATTTACAATGAACCCAAGAATGCATTCGTTGCTGACTTCATCGGTGAAAGCAATATCCTTGACGGTGTTATGATTGATGACTGCCTTGTTGATTTTTCGGGTCACAGATTCGAATGTCTCGATAAGGGCTTCGGCAAAAACGAAGCGGTTGACGTTGTTGTACGTCCCGAAGACGTTGATGTTGTTGAAGTTGAAAAGGGTATGCTCTGCGGCGTTGTTACTTCGGTAACGTTCAAGGGCGTTCATTTTGAAATTATCGTTGATATCGGCGGCTTCAAGTGGATGATTCAGACAACGGATTATCAGCCCGAAGGCAAGAAAATCGGTCTTTTCATCGAACCCGATGCAATCCACATCATGAAAAAATCCGAATATTCGGGTATTTACGGCGACTACAGCTCCTTCAGCGAGGAGTTTGATGAGCTTTCCAATGCAGAAGAGGAGGTAGAGGGATGAACAACCGCTCTTCGTTAAAGTCAAAGCTGGTTGCCTCGCCTTATATTGTATGGTCAGCTCTTTTTATCATTGCTCCGCTGATTTTTGTTGTTTATTATTCCTTTACCGATGCCGCAGGAAACTTTACGTTTGAAAACATAATGTCGCTGAGCAAGTATGCTCCCACGTTTCTTCGCTCAATCTGGTTCGGAATCGTTGCAACCGTTATCTGTCTGCTGATTGCGTTTCCGATTGCTTATATCATTTCGCAGAAAACAGAAAAGGTTCAGCGAACGCTCGTTATGCTTGTCATGCTTCCGATGTGGATGAGCTTCCTTATAAGAACTTATTCATGGATGGCAATTCTGCAGGATACGGGTATAATCAACAATTTTCTCGGCAAGTTCGGTATTGAGCCGATTCATATGATCAACACCTCAGGTGCGGTAATTCTTGGCATGGTTTATAATTTCCTGCCGTATATGATAATGCCGATTTATTCCGTTATGGCAAAGCTTGACCACAGCATGGTTGAGGCTTGTCAGGATCTCGGCGGCAACAGACTGACCGTTATCAGACGCTGCATTATCCCCATGAGCATGCCGGGTATCGTTTCGGGTATTACAATGGTGTTTGTTCCGTCTGTAAGTACGTTCTACATTTCCCAAAAGCTGGGCGGCGGTTCGTTTGACCTTATCGGTGACGTTATCGAAAGACAGTTCCAGCAGTCCTATAACTATAATCTCGGTGCATCGATTTCCCTTGTGCTGATGATACTCATTCTGATATGCATGGCGGTTATGAACCGCTTTTCGGGTGATGAGGAGGGCATGGTTATATGAAAATTGCATCAAAGATTTATACGGGTCTTGTTTTTGCGTTTCTCTATGCTCCCATCATAGTAATGATTCTTTTTTCGTTCAATACAACAACAAGCACAAGCGTTTTTTCGGGATTTTCTCTTCAGTGGTATAAATCCCTCTTTGAAGACGAAGCAACCTTGCGTGCACTTTATAATACAATCATTCTTGCGGTAAGCTCGTCCGTTATTGCAACGGTTCTCGGAACATCCGCCGCAGTGGGCATTGACAAAATGCGTAAAGGTCCGCTTCGTTCGGGACTTATGGCAACAACGAATATTCCCATGATGAATCCCGAAATCGTTACGGGTATTTCAATGATGCTTCTGTTCGTTTTTGTCGGAAGAATCGTCAGCAAAGATGCCGTTCTCGGATTCGGAACGCTTCTTATTGCTCATGTCACATTCAATCTGCCTTATATCATACTCAATGTCCTTCCCAAGCTCCGCCAGACGGACAGAAATCTTTCTGAAGCGGCTCAGGACTTAGGCTGCAAGCCGTTTATGGCATTCTTCAAGGTGGTTTTGCCGTCGATTATGCCGGGCATAATAACAGGTATGATTACGGCGTTCACTCTTTCGCTGGATGATTTCATTATCAGCTATTTTACCAGCGGACCCGGTTTCCAGACCCTTCCGATTGCTATTTTCTCAATGACAAAAAAGAGAGTCAAGCCGGATATGTATGCACTTTCAGCTTTGATTTTTGTGAGCATTCTCGTGCTTCTTATTCTGTATAATATCGCACAGGCAAAGAGTGAGGAAAAATCAAGGAAGAAGTAAAAAGTTTTTCCATAAGGAGTGACTTTTATTGAAAAAAATTATATCGGTGCTTTTTGCGATGATTATTGCTCTTGTTCCGTGTACGGTTGCTTTTGCGGCAGAGCAGAGCGATATCGATGCTCTCAGAGGCACAACCCTTTATGTCTATAACTGGGGAGAATATATTTCTGACGGTGCGGATGATACCCTTGATGTTAACGCTGCATTCGAAGAAAAATACGGCATTGATGTTATCTATGACACATATGATAACAATGAGGTTATGTATTCAAAGCTCAAGGGCGGCGGAGTTTCATATGATATCATTATTCCGTCAGACTATATGATTGAGCGTATGATAGTTGAAGGAATGCTTGATAAGATTGATTTTGAAAACATTCCCAACTACAAATACATTCCTGAAAAATACAAGAATCTTGCCCATGACCCCAAGAACGAATATTCCGTACCCTACACAGTCGGCATGGTCGGTCTTATTTATAATACCACAATGGTTGAAGAAGCACCCGACAGCTGGACCGCACTCTGGGATGAGAATTATTCAAACAGCATTCTGATGTTCAATAATCCCCGTGATGCTTTTGCAATCGCACAGAGCGTTCTCGGAATGGACTATAACAATGAATCCGAAATGTCATGGAGAGTTGCGGCAGAGCTTCTCAAGGAGCAGAAGAGCGTTTCTCCCGCATATGTCAACGATGAAATCTTCCTTAAGATGGAATCGGGCGAAGCTGCAATGGGACCCTATTATGCGGGCGATTTCCTTACCATGCAGGAAAATAACCCCGACCTTGCTTTTGTTTATCCCAAGGAAGGCGTAAACTTCTTTGTTGACGGCGCTTGTATTCCCAAGGATGCAAAGAATAAACTTGCGGCGGAGCTTTACATCAACTTCCTTCTTGAACCCGATGTAGCTCTTGCCAATGCTGAATATATCTGCTACGCAAGCCCTCATACAGAGGTTTATTCAAATCCCGAATATTCATTTTATCAGGACGAGATTCTCTATCCCGAAGACGGAAAGTTCAAAACTCAGCTTTTCCTTAACCTCAATCCCGAAACTCTTGCTCTTATGAGTACACTCTGGGATGATATCAAGAATCATGTGCCCTCAGGCACGGGAAATAAGGCATTCTTCTTTGGCGGAGAAGATTCCGCAATAGCCGATGACGGCGAAGTAATGACTCCCGAAGCAAAGAGATACGCTCTTTATATCGGAATATTTATTTTGGTTTGTCTTGCATATGTAGTATTCAGATATGTACGCAAGAAGTATAGAGAAAACATATAAAAAATACGGCAGTCCAAGCGGACTGCCGTTAATTTTTTGCTGTTACTGTTTTGCGCCGTCATCAAACATTTCAAGCATCTTAACGCTTGCTGCGAAGCAGTTTTCAATGCCTTTTTCGTTCATGTTTGTGTATGTATCAAGTCTTGTATGATAGTAACGTTCAAGCTTGTGATTGAGACCTGTTACGCCTGCTGCACGGAAACCGCCCTGAGTGAAGCCTGCTGCGTCAACAGCACCGCCGAGGGGAGGAACGCCGCCCTTCTTGCAGGGAACACCGACTGCCTCTGCTGCTTCCATAAAGAGGTCTGCACAGTCCTTGTCGCATCTTACGGTACCGTTAAGGTCATAGTAGTTGGACATAAGATATTTGGGGTCGTTGATGGTATCATAAGCATAGATGAATGTGGGAACATCCTTGAATTCATCCTTGTGCATTTCTGCCCATGCCTTTGAACCTCTGAGACCGATTTCTTCTGAACCTGTAAGAATAACGCCTACTTCGGTGTTTTCGAGTTCGATTCCTTCATCCTTGAGGTACTTAAGAACTGCAATACCCATATAGCAGCCTGTAAGGTTATCGTTTGCACCGTCAACAACTCTGCGGTAGTTAACCATGAAATAAAGACCGATTGAGAAGGGGAGAGTTACAAGTCCCCAGAGACCTGCCTTAACAAGGGGATCGGACACATCAGGCATGCCGAATGTGATACCGTTCTTAATAACATATATAACTGAAAGAACGAGATAAAATACTGCCGCACCGATTACGATGATTGCATGTCCTTCAAAGCCGATGCCGCCGAGAGCGTAGTTAACGGGCCATTCCCATGTTGCATCGGGGTGACCGTTATAGATAATTCTTCTCTTGACTTCGCCCTTGCACTTTTTGATAGCGGTAACATTATGGCTTGTTTTCTTGGGGAAGAGGGGGTCAAGAAGTTTCTTGTATAGACCGAACTGAATAAGAACGATAGCAAAGCCTGCAATGATAAGAGGAATTGAAATGATGGGAGCAAAGGGGAAAAGCACGGCACCGAGAATTGCAAGCGTTACCGTGAAATAAATCCAGCCGTAGAATGCTCTTGGAGCAACTTCATAGGATTCGATTTTCACATCCTCACAGCCGCAGTCCTCCTTGAGAACCTTTGCCATGTATTCACATGATTTTTTTTCGCCCTCTGAACCGGGGTCTCTTTTGCCGCAGGTTTTGATGATGTGAGTTATTTCATCAATAATGTATTTTGCGGCGGAATTCTTCTTGTCGATAACTTTCTTTAAATCCATTTTATATTTCTCCTTCATAATAATATAACAAAAGTTTAACATTATGTATAATTTTTGTCAATTCAATTAGAGGTTACTGTTACACATTTTTTGAAATTATACAAGCTCGATATCTGCGTATGCGGCGAAGTGGTCAGAATAATATTCTCCGTCAATCATTTTGTTGATTACCTTGAAGTTGACGGGCTTGACTGTTGCTTCGTCAACGAAAACAAAGTCGATGATTTCATGGATTTCTTCGGGTCTGAAGCCGTGGAAGGTATAGCAGTCATCGGTATCGGGAGCAAGCTTTCTTGCATCGCTCATGTTGCCGCTTATCATGGTATTGTAGCAGTCGGAATCCTGGAAAACATTGAAGTCACCTGTGCACACAACAGGAACTCCGCCGAATGAAGCTGCCTTCTGCTGAATCATCTTGACACCTTCGATTCTTGCGATTTCGCCCACATGGTCAAGGTGAGTGTTGAAATGAACATATGATTTGCCTGTTTCCTTGTCTGTAAGCTTGACATAAGTTGCAACTCTTACACAGGCTGCATCCCAACCCTTGCCGGGTTTATCGGGAGTTTCGGAAAGCCAGAAGTTTCCGCTGTCGCTTGCGGTGAACTTGTCTTTTTTGTAGAAAACAGCGGAGAATTCGCCTCTTTTTTTGCCGTCATCTCTGCCTACACCGACAAAAGCGTATTCGGGAAGATTCTTTGCAAGCTTCTTCATCCATTCGTAATGAGCTTCCTGAACACCGAACGAATCGGGATTTGCTTCACGGATGATTTTGTAAACAAGAGGAGCTCTTTTCTGCCATTTTCTGTGTTTTCTGCCTGCACAAAGCAGATTGAATGTCATTACTCTGTACATTATTTGTTACCTCCATTGAATAAAGTCATTTCTACGATTACGGGGAAGTGGTCCGAGGGATAAACAAGACCTACCGTTCTTGAATCAACTATGCTTGATTTGACCGATTTGCAGTATCCGTTAACAAAAACAAAATCAATGGGCTTTGTGTTGAAAACAAAGGGGTTGTAGTCATGGTATGTTGCACAGTCATCGTATTCTTCCGCGAGATATTTTGTATCTCTGAGGTCGCAGGCGATAATATTTGTGTAATTGCCCGATGTTTCTCTGAGATTGAAGTCACCCGTTAATACAACGGGAATATCAGGGGCGATTTCTGCGATTTTTTCAGCTATAAGAGGGATTGATTCTGCCTTTGCCTTTGTGCCCACATTATCGAGATGAGTGTTGAAATGTGCATAAACAAAGCCGGTTGTTTTGTCTTTGAGAATTACCCATGTTGTAACTCTGTAGCAACCGCCGTCCCAGCCTTTTGATACCTCATCGGGAGTTTCGGAAAGCCAGAAGTCACCCGAATCAACAAGCTCGAATTTATCTTTGAGATAGAATATTGAGCAGGACTCGCCCAAAGAAACACCGTCATCTCTGAATGCACCGACTCTTGCGTATTGGGTGAGTGTTTCTTCGAATGAATCGGTCCACCATTTTTCAGCTTCCTGAACGCCGAATGAATCTGCGGAATGCTTTTCGATTATTTTAACAGCTTTTGGGAATCTGTTTTCTCTTGACTGATATCCGTCGCCGTTATATTTAAGGTTGAATGTCATGACCTTGATATCCTGTGTCAGCTTTTCCTCCGCAATGGGATTGGGGTTAACGCTGACAAGAGGTTTTTCCGTTTCAACAACAGGAGTGGGCACCGTTACGGTGAATAAAGATGAAATTGAAATCAGAACTGCAACTATTGCCTGGCAAAACTTAAAAAGCATTGTTCAAATCCTCCTTTATCCGTTTATAAGTGTCATCTGAGAAATAACGGGATGATGGTCGGATGCGAAAATACCGTTATATTCGGTTGTGTCTACGGTATAGCTCTTGACCGCCGATGCCATGTTGTTGACAAAAATGAAGTCAATCGGAGCTTCTTTTTCGGTGAGGTCGGAATAGCCGTGGAATGTAACGTTTCCGCCGTTTACGGCTTCTGCAAGATATTTTGTATCCTTAAGACCTGTTTCAAGAACGCGGTTATACATATCATCGCCTTCGTAGTCATTAAGGTCACCTGTGAAAACAACGGGGAAGGTGTTGCAGATATTTGTTATCTTATCGGCAACAACAGCAACGGATTCAAGCCTTGCGATAACACCGATATGGTCAAAATGAGCATTGAAATGGGCATAAACAAAGCCTGTGTCAATATCACGGAGAACAGCATATGTGCAGATTCTGTTGAGCATAGCATCCCAGCCTCTTGAGGGTCTGTCAGGAGATTTTGAAAGCCAGAATGTGCCCGAATCGAGCAGCTCATATTTATCTTTCTTATAGAAAACGGGACTTGCTTCGCCACCGCCGCCAAGGTCTCTGCCAATGCCGACATAATCATATTCGGGCATTTCTGCGGCAATTCTTTCAATCCATGCGGCATTTGCTTCCTGGAGACCGAATGAATCGGGCATATATCTGCGGATGTTTTGGGCAACGTGAGGAGTTCTGTTTTCGGGAGATTTTTCGCCGGTGCCGCTGATGTAAACGTTATATGTCATAACGGTAACATCCTGAGCTCTTTTAACCTCTGCAACGGGGTCGGGGTTAACGTTTTTTACGGGAGTAGGGGTATAGAAAAGGGTGAGCACAGCCGTTATAACAGCGAAAAAACCTCTGATGATTTTGTCAAACATTTTTTATCTCTCCTTATTTTGTATAATCCGAAAGTGCCGATATATCAAGCAAATCAATGTTTACGGCTTTTGAAATAACACGGTAAACATCCTTTGCGGTTTTCATGATTCCGCCGATTTCGTCACTTTCATAATTAAGAACAATAATAGGGTCGTGAACGCTCAGACGAACAAGAAACCATCCGTTACCGCAGGATTTATCGGTATTGATACGGATACCCTCGCGGTTATCGTCAGCACAGGTCCAGCCGTCTTTTTCTTTTGCGGCATTCTCGAAAAGTGAAATAATCTTTTCACCTTCGGGTCTGAAATCGTCGCAAAGAATTCTGAAACGCATTTCTTTTTCTTCTTTGGGTTCACGGAGACTGTCAATAAGACTGTCGAGCGTTTTGCCCTGCTTTGCAAGCGATGCAGCCTTAATAATCAGTTTTGTTATGAGGTATGCACCGTCATCAAGGTAATAGTTTTCCGAAAATGCGGCGTGCCCCGAAGTTTCCATGGCAAGAGGACACCTGATACCGCTGCTTTCAAGTTCAATCTGTTTGTTGATGACATTGCGGTAACCTCTCTTGAATCTGTAATGAACACCGCCGTTTGCTTGTATGAATTCGGCAAGACCGTCGGAGGTTACGCTGTCTGTGACAATCGTACCGCCTTCGCAGGAATCAAGAGCAATTTTTGAAGCAAGGGCAACAAGTCGGTTACGGTTGATTTCAAATCCGCCTTTGCCTACGCAGGCAGCTCTGTCAACATCCGTGTCGAATATAACTCCGAAATCCGCATCTGCATCAACCGCAGCCTTTGAAACACAAGCCATTGCTTCTGCATTTTCGGGATTGGGAGCGTGGTTGGGGAAGTTGCCGTCAGGCTCAAGATAAACACTTCCCGATATATCGGCACCGAGGGGCTCAAGTACATCGTATGCGTAAAATCCGCCTGCACCGTTGCCTGCATCAACAACGATTTTCATTCCGTCAAGAGGTTTTTCGTCGCCTACGCCTCTGATTATCATTTCACGAAGCATTTCAGCGTATCTCTTCATGAAATTGCAGGTTTTGCATTCTCCGTTTCCGTTGCCGACGGGATTGATTTCTCCTGCAGCTTTAAGGATATCAGCTATATCCGGGCCGTCAAGTCCGCCGTTACGGGTAAAGAATTTGAGCCCGTTTCTGTCTTTGGGGTGATGGCTTGCGGTGATCTGCACAGCACCGTCACATCCCATGTCAACGGTAGTCATGAACATCGCAGGAGTAGAGGAAAGTCCGCAGTCCGCAACATCAATTCCGTTTGAGGTGAGAGCTTTTATAACCGCATGCTTGATTCTTACGGCGGAAAGTCGGCTGTCGTGTCCGACTGAAACATAAAGCTTATCCTTGCCTGTTTTTTTTCTGAGCCACACTGCAAAAGCTGCCGCACATCTCATAACCATTTCGTCGCTCATGAAAAGAGGATTTGTTTCATCTCCGAGAGCATAGCCTCTTATGTCACTGCCGCTTTTGAATTTTGAGTAATCCACGGTTATCCCTCCTTTGAAAAGTATTCGTCTGAAATCTTAAGCAGGAATTTATACATCGGTGAATATGCTTTATAGGTTTTACGCATGATTTTTATGATTGTTTCGTCTTCAAGGTCTTCAAGCTGACCCGAATACATAATAAAGCCTACATCCTTTGCGTTGTAGTAATCTTCAAGACCTTCGGGACATCCGGGGAAAGGTCTCTTGTATTTTCTGTTGAAGAATTGCGAGCCTGTGCCGATGCATAAATCAGCCGCTTTTCTGAATTCTTCGGGGTTCTCACGCAGATTTTTTCTGAATGTTTCAAGGAGCCCGGGCTCATCTCCGAAAAATCCCACACCGAGAGAATAGTTCATCGGTGTAACCTCAAACCACATGCACGGATAACATCTCCATTCGTGCTTCGGACGCATGAACATTATCCACATATTTTCACGGTAAAGGTGTTTGTCCTTGGTATACCGTGTGTCACGGCGTACCCTCGAAACCATTTTTGTCGGAACGGTGTTCATAAGAGGGTCAAGGGAAACGAGTTCTTCGCCGAGAATTCCCGCAAGCTGACGCATGGGAATGGTCATTGAGCTTTTGATTTGTTCCTTGTGTTCTTCGTAGTATGCTTTCGAATCTCTGAAGCGGTTATCCGCCATAAGAAACAGTGCATCACGGGTTATTCCGTTATATTCCATTTATATCAGCCCTTTCTTTGAGAGCTTTTCAGCCGCAAGCATGATTGCGGTTTTTGCCGAATGGAAGTTGATTCCGCCCTGAAGCCAGACTGCGTAGGGCTCGCGAAGAGGTGCATCAGCCGAAAGCTCAATTGATGAACCGAGAATGAATGCACCTGCCGCCATAATAACCTTGCTGTCGTAACCGGGCATATCCCAGGGTTCGGGAACAACATAGGAATCAACGGGTGCACCGCTTTGTATTCCCTGGCAGAATTCAACAAGTCTTTCGGGAGTTTCAAGGCAAAGAGCCTGAATGATATCATGACGGCTTTCGTCGCTTGAAGGAGTGACCTTAAAGCCGAGATTTTCAAAGAGTGCCGCCGCAAAAACAGCAGTCTGCAAGGCCTGACCCACAACATGGGGAGCGTTAAAAATTCCCATATACATATTTCTGTTTTCCCCGAGAGTACAGCCGACTTCCTTGCCGAGGCCGGGAGTGGTTGCTCTGTATGCACAAAGCTCAACAAGGTCTGCTCTGCCTGCTATGTAACCGCCCGTGCGGGCGATTGAACCGCCTGCATTCTTGATAAGAGAGCCTGCAATGAGGTCTGCACCGACATCGGTGGGTTCAAGCTTTTCAACAAGCTCACCGTAGCAGTTGTCAACCATAACAACAGCATCAGATTTTGAGTGAACAAGCTCTGCGATTTCGCCGATTTCTTTAACCGAAAGGCTGGGGCGGAGGCTGTAACCTCTCGAACGCTGGATATAGACCATTTTAGGATTGATTTCAAGAGCTTTTTCAATTGCGGCAAGGTCGGGTCTGCCGTTTCCGTCAAGGTCAACCTGAGCATAGTCTATGCCGTAATCCTTAAGCGAACCCATTCCTTCTCCGCTTAAACCGATAACACTGTGGATTGTATCATAGGGTGTACCCGTAACGCAAAGCATCGTGTCACCGGGACGGAGCACTCCGAAAAGTGCAACCGCAAGAGTGTGGGTGCCGCAGGTGAAGCTGTGACGCACTATTGCGTCTTCCGCACCGAAAATTTCGGCATAGATTCTGTCAAGCTTATCTCTGCCGCTGTCGCCGTAGCCGTAACCGGTTGAGCCTGCAAAATCCGCTTCGCTGACACGGTTGTTTATGAAAGCTGACAAAACCTTCTGCTGATTATATTCCGTAATTTCTTCAATCTCATCAAGCTTTGCCGCCGCTTTTTTCAATGCCGCATCGCTTGCTGTTTTTATTTTTTCGCTGATTTCAAAAAAGTTTTTAGTTTCCATATTCTTACCTTTTATATATTCTGTTCAATGATTTGAAAAATTCTTTGTTTGCACCGTCAAGCTGTTCTTTTGTAACACGGTAGCTCCAGTTGCCGTCTGCAACACCGGGAGTGTTTATTCTTGTATCAGAACCGTACATCAGGAAATCCTGAACGGGTATAACCGCAAGGTCGCTTACGCTTGCAAAAATCGCACGCAGGAAGAGAGGACTTGCATTTCCCCAGTCACCGTCTCCGAATCCGCAGTAATCGAGAGCTCTGCGTCGTGTAGCCTCGTCGCTTTCCCAAAGGAAACCGAAAAGGGTGTTGTTGTCGTGAGTGCCTGAATATGCAACGGAGTTTCTGATATAATTATGAGGCAGGTGAATGCTGTTGCCGTCGTCAAGAAAACCGAACTGGAATACTCTCATACCGGGGAACCCGCTTTTGTCAACAAGTTCACGGACTTCATCGGTGATATCCCCCAAATCCTCGGCGATAATGAGCTTATCTTCGTTGCCTTCTTTGATGGCTTCAACAAAATCCATGCCCGGACCCTTGATCCATACACCGTTTTTTGCAGTTTTTTCACTTGCATCAACCGACCAATAGGCTTCGATTGCTCTGAAATGGTCTATTCTCACGCCGTCAAACATGGTGAGAGCATGATTCATACGTTCTCTCCACCATGCAAAGCCGTCTTTTTTCATTTCATCCCAGTCATAAAGCGGATTGCCCCAAAGCTGACCGTCTTCTGCAAAGTAATCCGGAGGAACACCTGCTACTCTTGAAGGATAACCCTTTTCGTTAATCTGAAAAAGATTTTTGTTTTCCCAAACATCACAGCTGTCATCTGAAACATATATAGGAATATCTCCGATTATGCTGACTCCTTTCGAATTGGCATAAGCTTTGATTTCGGCCCATTGAGTGAAGAATTCATATTGGATAAATCGCCACATTCCAAGAGTTTCTGTGTCTGTTATCTCGTCTGATTTCCATTCCTGCCAAGGCTTTTCGCCGTTCTGAGAACGGAGGGTCATGAATTTGCAGAATGCATCAAGCCGGGGATGGTTTTCTATGAATTCCGAAACAGCACCGTGATCTCTGAAGTTTCCGTATGCCTTTCTCAGAAGTGCAAGACGCTCCTTGTGAAGTCTCTCAAACTCAGCAACGTAAGGAGTCTTTTGTCTGCATTCCTCTAAATCGGATTTTTTGATCAATCCGTCCTCATAAAGCTTTTCGGGATCTATGAAATAAGGGTTGCCGCCGAATGCCGAAAACGATTTGTAAGGTGAGTTGTATTCGTCGGTAACGGTAAAAGGTAAAACCTGCCATACCGAAAATCCCGAATCAACAAGAAAATCTATAAACTCACAGGCGTTCTTTCCGAATGTGCCAATTGAGTAATCGCCGTAAAGCGATGAAATATGCATAAGAATTCCGCTTTGTCTTTTCATAGGGTACACCTTTCTTTTGATTTGGTAAAATTATAGCATAGTAATGTAATAAAATAAAGTAATTTTGAAAAAAACTTGATATTTGCAATGATTTGATTTAAGATTATAGTGTAAAAATGTAATCGGAGGTAAGAAAATGTCAAAGGCTGTTGAATACTTTGAAAATCTTAATAAAATAATTACCCGAATTGCAACCGAGCAAATCAGCAATATTGAAGCTGCTGCCCGTGCGGTTGCGGATGCGCTCGAAAACGGCGGACGAATTCATACATTCGGAACAGGCCACTCCCATATGCTTGCAGAAGAAATATTTTACCGTGCAGGCGGACTTGTCAATGTTAATCCAATTCTTGAAACAGGTCTTATGCTTCATGAGAGTGCATCAAAAAGCACCGTGCTTGAACGCCTTGAAGGTTACGGTGAAATCCTTATGGATGACCACGATATAAAGAAAGGGGATTTGCTTTTCCTTTTTTCGAATTCAGGCAGAAACGGTGTTGCGATTGACCTTGCGTTGATTGCAAAAGAAAGAGGTATCACAACAGTTGTTATAACCAATATGGAGCATACCATGCAGGGAAAATCAAGACATTCAAGCGGTAAAAAGCTTTATGAGCTTGGCACAATCGTAATCGACAACTGCGGATGTATCGGCGATGCATCAATGCTTATTCCCGAAATCGGCAGAAATGTTGCACCCACTTCAACCTCTGCGGGAGCAGCAATTCTTAATGCCATCGAAGCAAGAGCCGTTGAAATGATGTTTGCTGACGGTTTCACACCCGAAGTTTTCTCGAGCAGCAATGTTGACGGCGGTGATGAAATCAATAACGCCTTTGTTGCAAAATATAAGAAGGAGATAAGATCGTTATGATTTATCCCGCATTTCAGAAAGAGAAAATATCGGAATATACAGACTTTGATGTGTCTGAAATCATTGTTTCGGGATACGAAAAAGAATTCGTTGAGCAAAGAACAGCAGATATAGACCTCAACAGATGTAAAGGCAGTAAACTTTACATAAGTGTAATCAGAGAAAATACATACAGAACGGAATATATAGAAGAAGCAAACCGCATAACAGATGAAAAGTTCATAATAAGCACCGAAAAAAATGCCGAAGAGCTTCATGTCGGCATAACCGTTTCGGGCAGAAAAAGCCTGTTCAGAGCGATATGCAGAATCAGGCAGATGATCAGTGCAAAAAGCTTTTTCGTCGGAGAGGTTGTTGACTACCCTCTGTTTGCTGAAAGGGGCTATATAGAAGGGTTTTACGGTACTCCGTGGAATTTTGAAACCCGTGTTTTCAATCTTAAGCTTCTATCGTCATACGGCATGAATACTCATTATTATGCCCCCAAAGACGACCCTTATCACCGTGATAAATGGGATGAATTGTATCCTGAAAAAGAACTGAATCAGCTTAAGGAATTATCTGATATATGCAGAGAAAATTTTGTTGATTTTCATTATTGCATCGCTCCGGGACTCAGCATGAAATACACTTCTCGGGAAGATTTTGAAAAGCTGTGCCGTAAAGTAAAACAGCTTTACGATATCGGGATCAGAAATTTTGGCCTGCTTCTTGACGATATCCCCGATAATCTCTGGTTTGAGGAGGATATCAAAGCTTTTGACGGCGAATCCGTCAATGCTCACATATATTTAATCAACAAATTCCGCAATTATATTTCCGAATCGTTTGATGAAGACTGTAATCTTACGGTTTGCCCGCTGCAGTATCACGGAAACGGTGACGAATACTTTATTTCAAAGCTCGGCAAGGGCATTCCGTCAAAAGTCAGGCTTTTCTGGACAGGTAAGAATATCTGCTCTCAGGAATTGACCGTGAGAGAAGCGGTTATATTTGAAAATGCAACAAACCATAAACCGCTTTATTGGGATAATTTCCCTGTTAACGATGCTGAAATGCAGAATGAAATGCATATCGGCTATATAAACGGCAGAGAAAAGGATTTATACCGTTATTCCGAAGGTATAATTTCCAATGTTATGGAATTCGGTGTGTCAAGCAGAATACCTTTACTTACAGTCTGCGATTATCTCTGGAATCCCGTTTCATACAGCGGTTATGAATCATGGCAGAAAGCTTGTGAAATTGTTCTCGAAGATGAAAAGGATACCCTTATGCCTCTGCTTGATAACCTTCTGATATCGTGTCTTAAGGTTGAGAATTCGCCGATGATGAATATTGTGCTCAACGAAACCCAGCAGAGATATTTTTCAGGCGATATCTCAGGTGCATATTCGGTTATGAGAGAATATATCGAAAAGCTGAAAAAATGTGTTGAATTTACTGAAACCGTTGATACACCTTTGATTTCAGAACTCAGACCATGGGCGGAAAAGCAGAAAATCGCCCTTGAATTGTTAGAAAATGCAACAAAAACGTTGGTTGACAATACGAATGATGTCAAGAGCAAAACAAAGGAAATTCTGCAGAAATATCTGGCACATCCCAAGACTCTTTGCGATTTTTCGCTTCAGAGTTTTGCTGAAAGGACTTTAACAATATGAGCAATGAATTACACCCTGCATTGAAGGATGCATATGAGCGTCTTTATCACAGAACACCGCTGGGATTTTATAACTGCGGAAGAATCTGTGACGGGCTTTGCTGCAGAGGTGACAGTAAAGGTATGTGGCTTTACCCGTACGAAGAAGCTTTTTTCAGCAACAAAGAAGGATTTGAGGTCTGCGATACCGAAGGAAACTACGGATACCCCATGCTGATATGTTCCGGAGCCTGCAACAGAGATGAAAGACCTCTTGCGTGCCGTATTTTTCCGTTGTTTCCGATTGTTTATGAGGATAACGGAAAGAATAAAATTAAGGTGATATACGATCCGAGGGCAGGAATGTGCCCGTTGGCAAGAGAAAACCGCCTTCTTGACCCCAAGTTTGTCAAGGAAGTCAGAATGGCGGCAAGGTCGCTTATGCGTGATCCGGAAATTCTTGAATATATGAAAGCTGTCAGCGAAGAATTGATTGAAATTCTGGAGCTGAAACATATGCTTGGAGAGTGAGTTTAAGTTGTATAAAAAGGGTATTTCTTTTTTAATAACAATTATATTGGTATTGCTCAGCGGTTGCAGCATGAACGGTGATTTTGATTCTCAGGTTAAGGCGGACGCAAACAGATTTGATTATCAACAGGCATCAAAGGTTATATCTGCCGCTGCCGGACATGATTTCAACGAAGCTTTTCTGCAGTCTTTGGGTGAAGATTTGGTGAAACAGATTCAGGCGGAAATCCTTAACGGCACATACACCGAAAAAACATGGCATGATGTAACAGGCAGCTCATTCCATGTTATGAAAGATATGGTGGACAGAAATTTATCCGCCGATAATATCACAAATAAGGGCGATAACGGCGGACCGTCTTTCAGTGTAGCTTTTGTGGGAGACATACTTCTTGACACCAACTTTGCACCTATGGTACACGCCAATAAAAAAGGCGGTGTGCTTAACTGCATTGACGGCAACCTTGTGAAATATCTCAATGCCTGCGATGTGTTTCTTATAAATAATGAGTTTTCAATCGGCGAAAGAGGGGAGAGAATTCAGGGAAAAACATGGACATTCCAGGTCAAACCCGAAAGAATTCAGATTATGAAGGACCTGGGTGCGGATATAGTATCTCTTGCTAACAACCATGTTTATGATTTCGGTGAAATCGGATTTCTTGATACTCTTGAACACCTGAAAAAGGCTGACTTGCCTTATATAGGTGCAGGAAAAAATCTTTCAAGGGCATCGGAAGCACATTATTTTATTATAAACGGATATAAAATTGGGATTATAGCGGCAAGCAGGGCTGAAAAGAAATATTTTACTCCCGTAGCGGAGGAAAACAGAGCAGGAATAATGGGCACTTATGACAGCACGGATTTTGTGGAAGCAATCAAAAAAGCCGATGCTCAGTGCGACTATCTGGCTGTTTATGTTCATTGGGGAACGGAGAATTCAACAAAGCTTGAAGATGCACAGACAACCATGGCAAGGGAGTATATAGATGCGGGTGCGGATGCCGTAATCGGCGGACATACCCATTGTCTGCAGGGTATGGAATTCTATAAGAATGCACCCATAGTATACAGTGTAGGCAATTTCTGGTTCAACAGCAAAAGCCTTGATTCCTGCGTTGTTACTCTTAATTTCGACAGGGAACTGAATGTTCAGGTTCATTATACTCCGCTTGCACAGAAAGGCTGTGAAACCTATTTGCTCAAAACCGCAGAGGAGCGCAGAGCGTTGTTTGACAGGGTTGAAAGCTATGAGCCGCAAGGGGTTAAAATTTCTGATAACGGAATCGTAACTCCGTCATAATCAGCCGTTCCAGGCGTGTTTTTTCATATCCACTCTGCCGTCATCGAGGAATGTAACACCTTCCTCTGACAGCAGAGTTCTTTGCATATTCTCGCCGCCGAAGGCGAATGCTTTTGAAACTTCACCGTTTTTTGTTACAACACGGTGGCAGGGGATTTTGCCGGGTTCGGGGTTAACATGAAGAGCGTATCCCACAACCCTTGACCATCTCGGATTGCCTGCCATTGCGGCAACCGTGCCGTAGGATGCAACCTTACCACTTGGAATTTTCTTCACAACGTCATAAATTTTATTGAATGTATTCATATAATCACCTGTTGATATTCTAACACCAAAGAGCTGATTTATCAATCTGAAAATCGGACAATATATATAATGTTATATCAATATATATAACAAAGGAGATGAATTTTTGAGATATACACACATCATATGGGATTGGAACGGTACACTGCTCAATGACATTTCGTCATCGCTGCAGAGCGTGAACGATATGCTTGAAATGAGGGGAAAAGAGCCTATTGACATTGATTTTTACAGGGAATGCATAGGTGTGCCTATCATAAGATTTTATGAGAGGGTATTTGACCTTGAAAACGATGATTATGACCTCATCATAAAGCAATATAACGAGGGGTATCTGCATCATCTTGAGCACTGCGGACTGACCGACGGTGCAGTGGAAGCCATAGAATATTTTGACAGAATCGGAATAAAACAGGCGGTTGTTTCATCTTCGAATAATGAACAGTTAATGCGGAATATGTCTAAGTATGGAGTACGTGAAAAGTTTGATGCTGTGCTCGGTTCGGGCGACTTTTTTGCAGGCTCAAAGATAGAAAGAGCAGTGAAATATCTCGCTGAAAACGGTGCGGAAAAGGGAGCTGTTCTGGTGGTCGGAGACCTTGAACACGATGCTGAAATGGCAGAGGAATTAGGTGCGGATTGCGTGCTTCTGACAAGCGGTCACGAGCATATTTCACGTCTTGAGAAATCGGGAGCAAAACTGATTGACAATTTGCATGAATTAATCGGCATTGTTAAAGGTGCACAATAGACAAAAATACGGTTTGTGCAATATGGATAAATTTTGAACTTGTTAATAGTTTGTTCATAATTTATTTACAAAATGTTTAATATTTTGTAGGGAGAACACAACATCTCCTTTATAAAGTAATTATCGTAAAGTAGGGCATAGTCTGATGCCCGATCAAAGAAGCTCCTTGCAAGGGCTTCGGCGCAGAAATGCGTTCAACTTTTTTGGAGGTGCAAATATGAAAAAAGCAAAACGACTTTTGGCAGTTTTGTTGGCGGCGGTTATGATATTCTCCGTTGCGGTTGTTCCCGGCTATGCCTACAACGCATCGTCAGATAACTACCAGGCCCCCGGCGAAACAAAAGGTAAGTACTGGTTCAGCTACGAACAGTCAGCTGCTTATGTGCTTGACCTTCTTGACAACCTGCTTGCAGGTGCTAACATCACCATGAACGTTGACGAACTCAATGAGATGGCTGACCTTGGTGTTAACATTTTCACCAGTAACATCATGATCAACCTTGACAAGTTCCTTGAGCAGGCCGATTCATATGATGACAGCGGCAGAGAAGCTATCAACCTTCAGAGTATTGATAAGCTCATCAAATCGCTTGACGGCGTTTTCCGCTGCCTTGAAGACGGCGGTCTTATCAAGATTGCAAATGCTCTTACACTTCTCGGTGACCTTCTTGACGAAGATACCGGTCTTGTCCGCGGCGGTCTTGACCCCTCGGTAAGAAGAGAATTCAACTCAGTTTCCGACGTTGCTGTTCTTGAAATGCTCGTTAACTGGATTTGTAACCAGAAGAACCTTTTCAGAGCTGTTGTCGGCGGTACATTCAACTGGGGTTCACTTCTTGAAGGTCTTATCGGCGACCTTATCACCGACTTCCTTCCCGGCGCATCACTCTCAAACCTCGGCGTTGGTATTAAGAACCTTCTTTACGGTCTTCTTGTTGACGAAACTCAGGAAACCATTCCCGAAGGAATGACCATCGACGACGGTGTTCAGCAGCTTGTTAACTGGGCACTTATCGAAGGTACAGGCGATTCAGCTGCAACAGGTGCTGCATCACTCCTCGGCGAAAACATGGAGCCCCTCCTTCCTGCAATGGGTAATCTTCCCGGCGGTGCAGGCCTCTATGCTGCTCCCATTGAAGCAGACAGAGACGGCGACGGTGCAAAAGAAAGCTACACAATGAGCTTCTATCAGCTCGTTAACAACGCACTTCAGGGCCTTCTTGACGGTCTTCTCGGCGATCTTCTCTATGATCTCCTTCTTGACCTCGCAGGTGCTGAAGTGACAGAGGAATTCCCCTACGGCGACCCCGCAGTTATGACTGACGTTATGTTCAACACTATCCTCGGTGCTGTTGAAGGTCTTATGGTTGCCAACGGTGCTCCCGAAATCACTTACACAGAATTCGAAAATACATATCCCGTTCCCAAGATTGAAAAGCTTATTGACTGGTTCCTGATGCCCAACGGCGGTCTTGCAACTCTTATCAAGATCGACTTCAACGGTATCCACATTCAGGATGGTCTTATGTCACTTCTCAATGACGTCGGCCGTCTTGCAATCAACCTTCTTCCCGGTCTCGGTCTCTTTGCAGATTCAATGCATCTTGGCTACACATCAGACCAGCTTAACGAAGCTTATTATTACCTCGAAGATAAGTCAACAGTAACTGACCCCGAAGCTGAGGGTGTTGTTGATGCTCTTTATCTCACATACGAAACAGGCGAAATTGTTTACCCCGCAGTTAAGTCAACAAATGCTGACGGTGCAACAGTTATCGAAAGCTACAACTACTTTGCAACAGACCTTCCCGTTAACACAACCGATAAGGATGCTGCAAACTACATGAACCCCGACTTCATCAGACCTTACTATGTAATTTCAACCGACAGCGTATTCGCATGTATCATTAAGATGGCTCTTAATGACTTCATCGACGGTTGTTACTTCCCCGAATGGACAACTGACATTCCTTCGGTTCTTGCATACGGTCTCGCAGCTCTCACAGTTCCCACTCTTCCTGAAAACAACTACTATGCTCGTCTTGATGCTTACCATGAGCTTACTGTAGGCGGCGTTGTTCCTTCAGATGCAAACGGTGACGAAATCGAACCCATGTACTACTACGTAGATAAGGTTTATAACGGCACACAGGTAAGAGTTCCCAAGGCTGCTCTTGATATCATTTCATCCTACCTTGCATCAACTCTTAACGCAGTTCTCCTTATCAAGGATACAAAGGACGAACTTGACACCGACACAACATTTGAAAAGTTCCTCGGTCAGTTCCTTCTTTGGGGCTTCACAAACTACTTCCCCGCACTTACAGGCCGTCTTGATCCTTCAACAGGTAAATCCTTCGTTGCTGACGCAGCAGGCGAAAAGAGAACATGGACAGATGCTGTTAATGCTTTCATCGGTCAGGTTTACAGCGACTACTCAACAAGAACAGTCAAGGCAAACCCCAACTGGGATGCTATCTATGATCTCATCGACGCAACTCTCTTCACTCTTCTTCCCGAGTCATGGCTTCCCAACCTCAATGGTTCATTCGAACTTCTTAACCGTGTTCTTCTTGAAAACCTTATCGAATTTGACCTTCAGGGTATCCTCGGCGTTCTTTCAACAAATACTCAGAAGGATGCAAACGGCAACTACACAGGCGAACTTCATCAGCCCGTTATGACAGTTGTAATCAGAATCATCGACCGTGTTCTTGCAGCTGTATTTAACGATAAGGGCGTTCTTATTCCCATCAACAGAAGCAACGTTGTTGTAAACAACAATGTTACTAACATTACAACTCTTGATGAGCTTCTTTCAACTCAGGTTAACGGCGAAGCTTCATCAGACTCAAGCTTGGCAAGACTTCTCTATAACCTTCTTGATTATCTCCAGAAGTATGCTCTCAGAGGCGACAGAAACGCTGAGGCAGCACTTCTTGCTGTTGCTCTTCCCCTTATCGCTTCATCAGACTACATGAGACCTGCTGACAGTGTTATCACAAGCCAGGGTATGCTCAGATATAAGATTGAAGACCTTGAAGATTATTTGAAGGTATTCAATGATAACGTAAATGCTGAGCGTTATCTCTCAAATCTTACCGAAGAAAGAGCAGAAATCCTCACAGACGGCGCTTCAAAGGTTGTTCGTTCAACTGACGGTACTGTTTATGAACTTCAGCTTTCAGACGGTAGTGTTTACCAGACATTTGATGATTACACAGCAGCAAACGATGTTCGTAAAACTCTTAACGATTGCTATATCGTTTCAGAGCTTGTTGACGAAGCAACAGAAACCTACACATATCACCTCTATAAGGAAAGAGACTTCCTTACATCAACTGCAGTTGCAACCGATACAACTGATTCTGCAGGTGAAACAACTCAGTACAGCAACTTCAGATTCTCAACAATGAGCAGCAGAGCTCCTCTCGTTTCATTTGACAGCGATTACAGATTCTTCAGCTTCGAAGATTTCGGTAACGGTTATTCATATGAAAATGCAATGACAGCTCTTGATGATGCTTCATCATTTGTAGACTCATACAAATCATTCGCAACAAACGATCTTCCCAATGCTTATAAAGAATGGCTCATGTATCACATGGAATCCAGACTTTATAATGCCGGTATTTATGACGCAAACCGTGACGGTGTTGTTGACACAAATGACGGTTATCCCTCACAGCCCAGCTCAATGCTTCCCTTGACATATGATTCGGCAACTGCATTCCAGTTCTATGATTCAACTCTCGGTGCAGGTCCCAATCTGAAGTACACAACAGTTTACATGGGCGGTACTAACGAAAATGCTCTCACATCTGCAAACTTCGAGCAGCTTGCTCTTGCCGCTGAATATGCAGCAGATCCCGCTAACGACCGCACATTCTCAGTTATGGAAACTGAAACTGTTGTAAGAGTTGCTCTTAACTCTCTCGCATTTGATATCACAGCTGACGAAAACGGTGCATTCCAGGGTTCAAAGAACTGGGCAAACCTCACAGCTGCTGAAATTCAGACAATCAACGATTTCTGTGCAGGCTACGGCTTCACATTTATACATGAAGTATTTGAAGACGGCACTGCTCAGGGTACTATCAAGCATAAGGCATATGCTGATATTTACAGCAACCTTACCCTTATTGACAACGTATCGGTTGTTCCCGTTGACTATGCAACCCGTCAGGCTCTCGGTAACACAACAGAAAAGACCGAAGCTCAGACTCTTCAGGTTAAGATCTATAACATGTATGAACAGTACGCAAGAACCCTTTATACAAACAGAAGAAATCTTTACAGCGTAATCGATAACATTGGTTACAGATTTGAGCTTGCTGAAGCAGACAGAGCTCGTCGTCTTGAAACTACAATGCTCGCCTGGATTCTCAGCCATACATATCATGCATATGTAAACTCAACAACCAATAAGAGAAACTACAAGCTCGGAACAGGTATCGATGCTTCAACAGGTCTTCCCATTGAAGTTAAGGTTTACACTTCATCTTCATATGATAAGTTCAGAAGAGCATATGAATACGGTCAGGCTCTTGTTAACGCAGCTTCCGCTGCAACTCTCGGCGTAGGCTTTACACAGGGTCAGGTTACCGAAGCATTCTATGCAATCCTTGAAGCTTATTATGCACTTATCGAATATCAGGGTGACGCTGATAAGACTCAGCTTATCTCCTTCATCCTGATTGCAGACTCAATCATCGATGATGATCTCACATATGATGCAACATACGGTGTTGAGGAAACAGGTCTTAACAACCTCATCAGAATTCTTGCTGAATCAAAAGCAATGAGAGACGACAAGTCCTATGACGCAGAGCGTCAGGGTGAAGTTGACGTTATGGCTGCTACACTTAACCAGGCAATCGGTCTCCTTGTTTATAAGACAGCTCCCACAATTCTTCCCTCATCAACAAATGTAACCGGTAACGGTAACAGCGTTTCAATTCTTGAAACATCCAACGTTAACAACCGTATCGTTGGTCAGGTATTTGGTCTTGAAGAAGGCGTTGGTGCTATAATGGATCTTGTTGAGCTCGTTGGTATGACTCTCGACTCAACTATCGGTAACACAATCGCTATCACACCTTCAGGCCGTGGTATGGGTACAGGCTCTTACTATTCAGGCCGTGTTAACAACTCAGAAAAGTTCAGATACTTCGCAGTTGTTTACGGTGACCTTAACGGTGACGCCCGTGTTGACGGTACAGACGCATCTTACCTTGAATACTACATGGCAATCGAAAGCGCAAACAGCAGTGAAATGGGCTCCGCAGTTTATGAAGCAGCTGACGCAAACCATGACGGTATGGTAGACGGCGCTGACGTTTCAACAATCGTTAGCCACTACACATTCAGAGGCGAAATTGACCAGCTTTCACACTCAACAAGTGAAGTAACTCTTTGATAACGTCAATTTAATATAATCTGATGTAAAAATGCCCCGGCTTTCTTCGGAAAGCCGGGGTTTCTTACTGTTTATACCGTTTGATAAAATATGAAGGAATTATTAACAAATCCTGCAAAATTTATTCACACCAATATACGCAAAAAATGTATAAATTCATTCTTAAAATGCAAAAAAAATAACCGTAAAGTGGATAACTTTACGGTTTTAATGCTGTTTTGAGAAATAAAAGCGGAGTTTTCCACTTTTTCCACTGAGTTTTCCACATCTGCAAGTTAATGAGCTTTACAACCTTTAGCTGTAAAGCTCTTTGCCATTACTGTATATATTCATGCATATTATAATGTATATTAATTACATATGTTATATATAATGCAAGATAACTTTCAATTAATCATTTTACCCTTGATAAATACACCTTCAATTGATGAAAAATCGTCGGAAAGAATAACAAGATCCGCCCTCTTTCCTTCTTCAATTGAGCCTGTTATTTTATCAACACCAATCGCTCTTGCAGGGTTGATTGTCACCGATTTTATTGCTTGCTTAACGGGAATGCCGAAAGAAAGAAGGTTTTTGAATTCATCGTAAAGATTGGTGCTGCTGCCTGCCAATGTGCCGTCATGAAGTCTTGCCGCACCGTCTTTTTTGATTACTCTCTGACCGCCGAGAGTGTAGTCGCCGTCTTTGAGTCCTGCTGCCATCATTGCATCGCTGATAACAATTGTGCGGTCTTCTCCCAATGCTTTGAAAGTTATTCTTAATGTTGCGGGAGAAATATGGATTCCGTCACAGATAAGCTCAGCGTTGACATTCTCGCTGTCCAGAACAGCTCCGACCATTCCCGCTTCTCTGGATGTCAATCCGTTCATTGCGTTGTAGAGATGTGTTGCATGGGAAATGCCCCATTCAATTGCGGTTTTTCCGGTTGCATAGTCTGCTGTTGTGTGTGCCGCTGATACAGTGCAGATTTTCTTTGCTTTTTTTATGAATTCTTCGGCACCGTTTCTTTCGGGAGCAATGTCAACAAGCATTACGGGACAGATATCATTCAGTTCTTCAAATAATTCAATATCAGGTTCAAGAATGTGTTCTTCAGCCTGTGCACCCTTCTTTTCGGGTGCGATAAAAGGACCTTCCATGTTTATGCCGTGAATATAAGCGCCTTCCTCGTTGCCCATTGCTTCGGAAACATATTCAAAGCTCTTTTTTATTTCGTCAGCTGAAATGGTCATTGTGGTCGGGCAGAACGAGGTTACACCGTTTTTTGCAAGCCATTTGCTCATCTTTAAAACAGAATCGCTTTTGCCGTCGGTTGCATCAGCCATATTGCATCCGTGAATATGAATATCGATAAAGCCGGGCAGAATAATCTTTCCGCTTAAATCTGTTCCGCTTTTATCTGTTTTTCCGATTGATTTGATTATTTCGCCTTCAATTTCAATGTCAGTTACTTCGGGAATAAAATCCTTGCCGTAAACAACAGCATTCTTTAATATCATATAAGAACCTCCTTGAATTAAATTGCTGTATATATTTTAACATACAAATTCCGTGATGTCAAAAAAATAAACCGCAGCATAAAACTGCGGTTTGAAATTCGCTTAGATTCTGTCTTCAATATAAACAGCAAGGTCGCCGACTGTCTTAATCTTTTCAAGTGCTTCGTCGGAAAGCTCAATGTCAAATTCGTCTTCGATTGACATTGCAAGGTCAACAAGGTCAAGGCTGTCTGCGCCGAGGTCACCTGTGATTGTTGAACCCTCTGAGATGATGCTCTGGTCAACTTCAAGCTGCTCGCTGATGATCTTCTTGATTTTTTCTAATATCATTTCGTATTCTCCTTTTTATAATTTGTCTTCGTTATTACAATAACATATTATTGATTAAATTGTAATTTGTCAATAGTAAATTTCAACAAATTCCGCATAACCGCAAAATTCAAAGTAATACTAAAATAAAAAGATGGCGGTGAAATTATGGGAATTATTATTGACTTGCTGAAAGCTTTTGCCGTAGGCGGTTTAATCTGCCTTGTGGGGCAGGTGCTTATCGACATAACAAAGCTTACTCCCGGACGGATATTGGTTATGTACGTTGTGCTGGGAGTGGTGCTGACTGCTCTGGGCGTTTATGAGCCGATTGTTGACTTTGCTGGAGCAGGAGCAACGGTTCCTCTTACGGGCTTTGGGTTTACGATGGCAAAGGGGATTGAAACTGCGATAGCTGAGCAGGGAGTCAGAGGAATACTGACGGGCGCACTGACGGCATCATCTGCAGGAATAACGGCAGCCGTTCTTTGCGGAATAATTGCGTCTTTTATCGCTCGTCCGAAAGAAAAGTAAATTTCTTTGTCTACAATTAATAATAAGGATTTTTACAATGTTGTCAACTTATTAAGAAATAAATTAATAAAATCTTAGGAATTAAGAAAAAATCCCCTCGCCGAAGGCAAGGGGAACGGGTCTGCATTAATTATGCTTCACAGCATGAGCATGAAACGTAGTTTTCTTCACAGTCAGCTTCAGCGTTCTTCTTTTCAAGGAACTTCTTGACTGCAAAATAGATTCCTGCTGCAATACCTGCAATAGCGGCGATAATGCCGATTACTTTGAGAACTTTCTTAAGAGTAGCCATAATTATTTTTACCTCCCGTGTAAATGTTTACATGAAAAGTATATCTTAAAAGAAATCAAATGTCAATATGTTGTGTAGTAAAGTAATAAAAAGTTTATAAATACCCTATAAAAACTCAATAACCGCGGTTGATGAAAACCACGGTCATTTAGCTTTGTTTTTAAGTTGTTAACAACAGCTTATTTAACGAGCTGTGCGAGTGCCGACTTTTTGTGAGCAGCATTGTTCTTGTGGATAAGACCCTTTGCAGCAGCCTGATCAACCTTTTTGATAGCATCTCTTACAAGAGCATTTGCTTCGGGAGCATTAGCTTCAACGGCTGCATGAGCCTTTTTGATAGCTGTTTTGAGAGCTGTGTTTCTTGACTTGTTTCTTGCAGCTCTTGTCTTGTTAACGATAACTCTTTTCTTAGCTGACTTAATATTGGGCATAACGACACCTCCTTCTTCATACAGGTGATTATGATAACACATTTTTTCAACAATTGCAAGAATTTTTTGAAAAAACTTTTAAAGTTTTGCAATTAATAATACTAAATATTTATAAAAAAATCAAGAGGTAATTTAAAATATGAATTTAAGAACGGATTTGGCACTTGAAAGATGCGAATTTTTGGGCAAAAAAACAATAAACGGAGTTAAAACAGAGGTATTTGATAAGGAAAAAGCGAAGGTGACAAGAATAGATATTCTGAACGAAGCGGGTGCTCAATCCGTCGGGAAGCCTGTAGGAAGATATATAACAGTTGAGGTTACGCCTTTTGCGGAGCATGCACAGTTTATCGATGACAGCCTTGAAACGGTGGTTGAGGAAATAAGAAATCTGATTCCCGAAAAGGGGAGTGTACTTGTTGCGGGATTGGGAAATTCAAAAATCACACCCGATGCACTGGGACCTAAGTGTGCATCGATGATTTTTGCGACAAGACATATAACAGGAGAACTGCTGAAGGCAACGGGACTCTCGGGATTACGTAGTGTTTCAACGTTTCAGACGGGAGTGGCGGGCGAAACGGGTGCGGAAGCGGCAGAGCTTATAAAAGGTGCGGTCAACGTGCTGAAGCCTGATATTGTTATAACTATTGATGCTTTGGCGGCAAGAAATACAGACAGACTCGGAACAACAATCCAGATGTGCAATACGGGAATTGTGCCGGGTTCGGGAGTAGGAAATTCAAGGCAGGAAATAAGTGAAAAAACAGTCGGAGTGCCTGTGATATCATTGGGAGTACCCACCGTTGTTGATGCTGCAACTCTTATTCTTGACTGCGGTGACCGTAATCTTGACGAGGAAACAGTGGTCAGCCGGGCAGGGTGCATGATGGTTACTCCGAGAGAGGTTGATCTGATGATTGAACGGGCGGCAAAACTGACTTCGCTGGCTCTTAACTGTGCTTTGCAGCCTCACATAAGTCCTGAGGATATGCTTATACTGACAGCCTGATTTTATGAAGATGTTTCGTTGTTGAAGCATCTTCTTTTCTTTTTTGACCGAACAAAATCTATATATTGTGCTTAACGGAAACCAAACCACAATTCGGCTGCAAAAAAATTTAAATTTTTGTAAAAAACCTCTTGATATTCTTGAATGTTCATATTATAATAAGGGTGCTTATGGGAAGAAAAGGAGAGCAAAGGGAAGAAATTCTGAAAGGAGGAGAAAGACATGTCGTTGCTTTTTGCAGGAAAAGAATTAAGAAAATTTGACCAGGTTAACAGAATGTCTATCCCTCCCGGATTCAGAAAAGATCTCGGTGAAACGGTTTATATGATGAAATCGATTTACAAAGAACCTTGCCTCATGATTTTCTCCGAAGAAGAATGGGAAATTTTCAGCATGGGCTTTATTTCTGCTTTCAGCGGTGAAAAACAGGCTAAGGCACAAAGAAAGCTTGCGGACAGAGTTGAAAAGCTGACCGTTGATAAATCGGGCAGAATTTCAATCAAGGATGATTTCAAGGCTTATGCGGCTCTTGAAGATGAAGTGCTTGTTGTAGGCACCATGAACAGAGTTGAACTCTGGACCTCCGAAAACTGGGATTTGTGGAATGCTGATGATGACGATGATCTCGATTTCAGCAATGTCAGCCTCAGCGCACCGAGAGTTTAAATATGAGTGAAGCAAAATCGTTCCATCATGTTCCCGTTCTTTTTAACGAAAGCATTGATTCATTGAACATTAATCCTGAGGGAGTTTATGTTGACTGCACCTCCGGCGGAGGAGGTCACTCCTCCGCTATCGCCCAAAAGCTGAGGGGCGGCAGACTGATTTCCATTGACAGGGATCCGCAGGCAATAGAGGTGCTTAAAGAAAGACTTCTTCCTTTCGGATGCGTAACTGTTGTACATGATAATTTCTTTAATATCAAAAGCATTCTTCAGTCGCTGAACATTGACTCCGTTGACGGAATACTTGCCGACCTCGGAGTAAGCTCACATCAGCTTGACGAACCTTCAAGAGGTTTTTCGTTTCATAATGATGCACCTCTTGATATGAGAATGAGCCTCGAAGGAATGACTGCCGCAGATGTGGTGAACACACTTTCTCAGCAGGAACTCCAGAAAATCATTTATGATTACGGCGAAGAGAAATTCGCTCCGTCTATTTCAAGAGCGATCGTAAAGGCGAGAGAAATCAAACCGATTGAAACAACTCTTGAGTTTTCGGAGATAATAAAATCCGCTATGCCGGCAGCCGCAAAAAGAGACGGCCACCCTGCAAGGCGGACTTTCCAGGCTATAAGAATTTTCACAAACAAGGAGTTGGACGGGCTTGGAAATGCCGTTCACGATATGTTTGACTGCCTGAAAAAAGGCGGAAGAGTCAGCATTATAACGTTCCATTCTCTTGAGGACAGAACGGTTAAACAAGAATTTGCTGCTCTTGCAAAGGGGTGCACCTGCCCCAAGAATTTTCCTGTGTGTGTTTGCGGAAAAACACCGTCAGCTAAAGTGCTTAAAGCTGTTGCACCCGGTGCAGGTGAGGTTTCCGACAACATAAGAAGCCGCAGTGCCAGATTGCGCACGGCGGAAAAACTATAATCGGATGACTGTGACATTGTTGCTCGGTCTTGTGGAAGGAGGAAAGAGGAAATGGCTGATTATAACCGCAGCGAGGCATATGACCTTTCGCTGTTTGAAATGCCGGTGATTAAGGGCAGTGTCGCACCGCAGATTGACGATGCCCCCAAAAAGGAAAAAGCTGCCGTCAGAAAACCGAAAACAGTTGAACAGCAACGTAAAGAATCTGTTTCCTCTGCTCTTCGTGCGCTCAAGCTTTTCCTTGTCTCGGCAACTTTGCTTCTGCTTTTCGGTTCTGTGCTTTATTCGAGGATAAGCCTTATAGAGCTGGAGAACAAGGCAGCCGAAATAACAGCGCAAATTGACGAAGCCAAGAGCGAAAACACAAGGCTTGTAATGGCACTCAACTCATCGGTGTCAATCGAAAAAGTTGATGCATATGCAGTTTCCGTTTTGGGTATGCAAAAGCTTGAACGCTACCAGGTACGCTACTTTGAAAACAGGGATGGCGACAAAGTGGTTATGGCGGGCGGAAAAGCTGTGGATAATGAGGTTAAGGCAGCCGACTGAAAACGGTCGGCAGCTTTATCTGATTAAATCGGCATATGCAAAGCGATAACAGGCATATACATAATTATAGTCAGGATTATAGGCTGAGGCTGTCTCAATTTGGCGGACTGAAAAAGATGTTTCCGATGCGAAGTTTGTCGGGAATTCGGTTTTTGTACGCTGTATTTTGAGACAGCAGCTTTTTTATTATTATATAATATAAATAAAATTTAAGTTATAGAAGGATGGAACGGCTTTGGATAAGATGTCACCGAGAAGAAAATTGTTTCTCAGAGCACTGTTGGTTTTTTCGCTTCTTTCGTTCGTTGTGTTTGGTGCAAGTGCCGTTAACCTTGCAAGAATACAGCTCATAGACAGTGAACAGTACAAACAGCAGGCTGAAAAAAATCAGCTTCATGATACGGAGCTTTCGGCAGAGAGAGGAAAAATCTACGATGCAAACGGAACGGTGCTTGCACAGAGTGCGTCTGTATGGAAGGTTTACATCAAGCCCAGTGAAATCGAAAACGAAGATTTCAAAAACGACCTCTGCAGAAAACTTTCGGAGGCAACGGGAGTTGAGTTCGAAAGCATCAAAGAGAAAGCTGATAAAAGCAAATATTCCTATCTCGTTGTCAAAAGACAGATAGAGCTTGAGGAAAAAGAAAAAGTAGCCGACCTTCTCACTCAGGCATATTCATACAACGTTCTTGAAGAAAACGATGACGGCACTCTTGAAAACAAAACCAAAAAGATTTACTACAGCTCAGCAATCGGCATTGATCCCGACGTAAAGAGATATTATCCGTACGGCAGGCTTGCTTCCAATGTTATCGGCTTTACGGGTACGGACGATATCGGTCGTTCGGGTCTTGAGCTTAAATATGACACCGTGCTTACAGGTACGCCGGGAAGAATAATTACTGCTCAGAACGGTAAAAGTGATGTTATGAGCCAGGAATTTGAAACGGTTCATGATGCGGTGCAGGGAACAAGTCTTGTGCTCACGATTGACGAAGTAATTCAGCGTTACCTTGAGGATGAACTCAAAAAGGTTTATGTTGATTCAAAGGGTGCAGGTGCTTACGGAATTGTTATGGATGTAGACACGGCAGCAATCCTTGCAATGGCATCCATGGATAACTACGACCTTAACGATCCTCAGGCGTTTACGGATGAAGAGAATGCAGCGCTTGAAGAAGCTTATCCTGATGATATAGCGGCAAGAAACGCGGCAAGAAACAGCGCTCTTTTTGCGAGATGGAGAAACTTCATCGTCAGCGACAGCTACGAGCCCGGTTCTGTTTTCAAAATCATAACAGCTGCGGCGGCACTTGAAGAAAATGCGGTTGAACCCGATATGAATTATTACTGCTCGGGTAAAATTCAGGTTTCGGACAGAACTATCAAATGCCATAAACGTTCGGGCCACGGTTCACAGGATCTTACGGAAGGACTCATGAATTCATGTAACCCGTTCTTTGTTACCGTCGGTCAGAAGCTCGGCAAGGAAAAATTCTTTGAATATTTTGAAGCATTCGGCTTTACCGAAAAAACAGGCATAGATCTTCCCGCTGAATCAATGCCGGTAGCAGGCGTCAACTATCACTCTCTCGATAAAATGGGAATAGTTGAACTTTCCAGCTCATCGTTCGGTCAGTCGTTCCAGGTTACACCCATTCAGATGATAACCGCAATCAGTGCAATCGCGAACGGCGGACATCTTATGACCCCTTACCTTGTTCAGAAACAGCTTGACGAAAGCGGAAATGTAATCAAGGAAACACAGCCTGTTGAAAGACGTCAGGTCATTTCGGAGCAGACTGCGGCGGCAGTTGCCGAAATGATGGAAGCTGTTGTTACAAAGGGTACCGGTAAGAATGCTTATGTTGCGGGCTACAGAGTGGCAGGTAAAACAGGTACATCTCAGAAGCTGACCAGCGGCAAAGGAAAATATGTTGCATCGTTCGGATGCTTTGCTCCGGCAGACGATCCTGAAATTGCTGTTCTCATCCTTGTTGACGAACCTGTAGGACAGTATAACGGCGGACAGATTTGTACACCCGTAGCCGCAAAGGTTATTGATAAATCACTTGAATATCTCGGCGTTGAAAGACAGTATACCGAGGACGAACTTGAACTTCTTGATACCAACACTCCCAATCTTACAGGAAAATCGGTGGATGAATCCAAAGCATATCTCAGAAAAGAAGGTTTTGAGGTTAAGGTTGTGGGCGACGGCGAAACAGTTCTTAATCAGGTGCCTGCTTATAATCAGACGATTCCTCAGGACGGTATCATCGTTCTCTACACAGAGGATACAGAGGAAAGACTCATGGTCAAGGTTCCCGACCTTCGCCTTATGAGTGTATCACAGGCTAATAAATATGCGCTTTCCGCAGGATTAAACATCAAGATTTCGGGTAATGCTTTGAATACGGGAGAACTTGTTTCGTATGACCAGAGCATCGCTCCCGAGGAAGAGGTTGAATACGGAACATCCGTAACGGTTTACTTTAAATCAAACACAGGCGTAAGCGATTACGCAGACTGACACAAAGCTTTCGGAGGACAAAGGAATGAAGCTTAATCTGATTGTTAAGGATTTGGGAATTGATAAATCCTTTGAAGATAAGGAAATAACTTTTATAACGGATAATTCCGCAAAGGTCTGTGAAGGATGCATTTTTATCTGCATTGAGGGCAGACGCTTTGACGGACATATCAAGGCGGCTGAAGCTCTTGAAAAGGGTGCTGCTGCGGTGGTTGTTCAGAAGGATCTGGGACTTGAAAATCAGATTCTTGTTGAAAACACAAGAAGTGCCTATGCAAAAATATGTGCCGCATTTTACGGTCATCCCGAAAAGGAGCTTAAGATTATCGGTGTTACGGGAACAAACGGAAAAACAACTTCCTGCTTTATTCTCAAATCCATTCTTGATAAGCTCGGATATAAAACGGGACTTCTTGGCACGGTCAAAAACATCGTGGGCGATAAGGAATATCCCGCAGCACTCACAACTCCCGACTGCTATGAGCTTTTCGGATTGTTCAGAGAAATGGTCGATTACGGCTGTGAGTACTGCGTTATGGAAGTTTCTTCTCAGGCACTTGACCAGAGAAGAGTAGACGGAATTCGTTTTGATGCCGCTATCTTCACAAACCTTACCCGTGACCATCTCGATTATCACGGTACTTTTGAAAACTACAAAGCTGCAAAGCATATGCTTTTTGAAAATTCAGATCTTGCAGTGCTTAATATCGATGATGAGAGCGCTGAGGAAATGGTTGAAGGAACAGATTGCAGAACGGTTACTTTCTCCGTTAACAACGACCGCTGTGACTATTCCGCAAAGAATATCAGAATCTCCGCATCGGGAGTTAAATATGAGCTTGTAAGCAACAGCAATATCGGCAGAGTGAAGTTTGCCGTTCCGGGTAATTTCTCTGTTTATAATTCAATGGGTGCGGTTATCTGCCTTGTTGAAATGGGAATGGATTTCAAGGCTGTTCTCGATGCCGTTGCAGAGTGCATCGGTGTTCCCGGCAGAATGGAAGTTGTACCAACCGATACACCCTATACCGTTCTCATCGACTATGCACACACTCCCGACGGACTTGAAAATGTGCTCAGCACCGTTCGTGAAATCACCGAGGGCAAGGTTATCGTTGTTTTCGGCTGCGGCGGCGACAGAGATAAAACCAAGCGACCCATTATGGGCGAAATAGCCGTTAAAATGGCGGACGTTGCGGTTGTAACCTCCGATAATCCCAGAAGTGAAGACCCCGAAAGCATAATCGAGGATATCACTGCGGGAATCAGCAGAGGCAACGCAAAGGTTATCGTTGACAGCGACAGAACAAGCGCAATAGAAAAAGCGCTTGAAGCAGCAAAAGAAGGGGATATAGTTGTTCTTGCAGGCAAAGGTCAGGAAACCTACCAGATTCTTGCAAGCGGTAAAATCCATTTTGATGAGCGTGAAGTGGTTGCAAAAATTCTTTCCGAAAAGGCGGCTGAAAACAAATGAAAGCCATGACATTCAAAGAGGCTGCAGCTGCGGTGAAATCAGAAACCGTCCTTAACGGCAAATTTGACTGCATCAGCACCGACACAAGAAAAATAGAGAATAACAGTCTGTTCATTGCCATAAAAGGTGAAAACTTTGACGGCCATTCTTTTGCGGAAAAGGCAATCGAATGCGGAGCAAGTGCAGTGCTTTGTGAAAGGGACTGCGGACTCGGCGAAAAGCAGATTCTTGTTGAAAACACCCGTCTTGCACTCCTTGACCTTGCGGGATATTACAGAAGTCTTTTCAATATTCCCGTTATCGGAATAACAGGAAGTGTCGGCAAAACAACAACAAAGGAAATGACTCATGCGGTCATGTCTTCAAAATACAACACATTGAAAAATGAGGGTAACCTCAATAATGAAATCGGCGTACCTTTGACACTTTTCAGACTTGAAAACAGCCATGAAGCAGCGGTTATAGAAATGGGTATGAGCGATTTCGGTGAAATATCACGCATAACAAGGGCGGTTAAACCCGATGCGGCGATTATTTCAAACATAGGCGTTTCTCATATTGAGCATCTCGGCTCAAGAGAAGGCATACTCCGTGCAAAGCTTGAAATCCTTGAGGGAATGAAAGCAGACGCACCCGTAATTCTTAACGGCGACGATGATATGCTCGTTACCGTAAGACCGGGTTCACATCCCGTTATTTATTACGGAATTGAAAATTCAAAATCAAGCTTTAAGGCATCAGAAATAACCTCCAAAGAAGATGAAACCGGTCTGACAGTCGGTTTCAGCGGCGGGTCGGGCAGGGTGAGCCTGCCTTTCCCGGG
This sequence comes from Acutalibacteraceae bacterium, assembly GCA_045542715.1. Taxonomy (GTDB): domain Bacteria; phylum Bacillota; class Clostridia; order Oscillospirales; family Acutalibacteraceae; genus CAG-177. Next base: position 28,835 of record JAZQLN010000013.1, on the reverse strand, counting down.
CCGCCACAACATCTACAACGCACTGGCGGCAGTTGCCGCAGGCACTCTTTTCGGAATTGAAGTTCAGGACGGACTGAACGCTCTGAAAAACTATGTGCCTGCAGGTATGCGTCAGAGAATAAATAGAAAATGCGGCATAACCTTTATCGAGGATTGCTATAATGCAAGTCCCGATTCACAGGCGGCTGCTCTTGCAGTGCTCGCAGGCATGAGTGCCGGAAGAAAGATAGCTGTTATCGGCGATATGCTGGAGCTTGGCTCGGTGAGCGAAGAAGCTCATTACGGAGTGGGAAAAAAAGCAGGCGAAAACTCAATCGATGTTGTTTTCACATACGGCGAGCGTGCACTTCAGACTGCTGAGGGTGCAAAGGATTCCGGCGTTAAACTTGTAAAAAGTTTCAGCGATAAAAATGAGCTTGCTCAGGAGCTTGTATCATTTCTTGAAGAAGGGGATGCGGCTCTCTTCAAAGCAAGCAGGGGTATGAAGCTGGAGGATGTTATTTATTCCGTTTACGAATCATTAGATAAATAAAGGAGATTTCGGATATGAACACCGCCGCTGCATTAATCACCGCATCTGTTTCCGCATTTGCGGTAACCGCACTTCTGGGATTTGTTATGATTCCCTGGCTTCGTAAGCTTAAATTCGGGCAGACTATTCTTGATATCGGCCCCAAATGGCATATGACCAAACAGGGTACTCCTACTATGGGCGGTCTGATGTTCATAATCGGCACTCTTTCAGCGATACTTTTAACCGTTATAACCGATAAGCTTATGGGCGGCGATATTGTTGCTTCGGGCAGCCTTATCCCTCAGGAGATGTACACAAAGCTCTGGGGCGGAATGCTGATGGCTCTTGCTTTCGGATTTATCGGATTTGTTGATGATTATATCAAAGCGGTCAAACACAGAAATCTCGGTCTTACAATAAAGCAGAAAACCGCAATGCAGCTTGCGGTGTGCGTAACTTATCTGCTGAGTCTTTATATGGGAATGCAGGGTCAGCCTTATATGTTCATTCCCTTTGTCGGCATGATTGAGGTCGGCTTTTTCCATTGGATATTCGGAATTATTGTTATTTATGCCTGCGTTAATGCAGTCAATTTTACGGATGGGATTGACGGTTTATGCGGCAGCGTTACCGTGACGGCGGCGGTATCAATCGGTGTTATCGCCGCCCTCAGGGGATTTTTAGGCTTTTCTATGGCGGCTGCTGCGCTTGCGGGTGCTTGCGTCGGATTTGTTCTTTGGAACAAAAATCCCGCAAAGGTTTTTATGGGCGATACAGGCTCAATGTTTCTCGGCGGAATGGTTGTTGCTCTCGCGTATGCAATCGGCTGTCCGCTGATACTTCTGCTTGTCGGCATTGTTTATGTTATTGAAGGTCTGTCCGATGTTGTCCAGATTGTTTACTACAGAATATCGGGCGGCAAACGTATTTTTAAAATGGCACCCATTCATCATCACTTTGAAATGAACGGCTGGAGTGAAAAGAAAATTACTCTGGTCTTTACTGCGGTAAATGCTCTCGGAGGAGCAATCGCAACAGCCGTTATGTATTACGGCGGATATATATTATAATGAAAGGGGAGGACGTATTGAAAAAAGAAATTCTTGCTCATTTCGGGTTTATTGACCTGATTAAAGACCTTTTGTCGGGCAAAAGAAAATTCAGGGATTTGTTTTCAACCGGTCCGATGGATATAACCTTTTTCACGCTTGTAATAATATTGCTGACAATCGGTATTGTCATGATGTTTTCTGCAAGCTATGTAAATGCGATGTATGATGCGGATATAGAGGGAAATGCATTCTATTATGTAAAAAATCAGCTTATTTATGCAGCTATCGGCATTGCGGCGATGATAGCGATTTCGTATGTCAGAACCGATGTTTACAGAGATTTTACCGGTTTTATAACCGTAGTTTCCGTTCTGCTTTTGATATATGTTCTTATAAATCCTCATATTGTTGAAGGAAAAGAACAATTCAAAAGATGGATGGATTTTCCTGTTATCGGAACGTTTCAGCCGTCTGAAATTGCAAAGCTTGCGCTGATTATGTTTATATCGTTCAATATGGAACGCCACCATAAATTGGTTGAACAGAAAGCATCGATGATCTGGATTTATATAATTGCAATCGGAATTTTCTGCGGACTGGTTTTGCTTGAAAACCATGTTTCGGGAACTATTCTTATGCTGGGAATCGGTGTTGCAACCGTGTATTTCGGCGGTATAAAAATACCCAAGTGGCTTTATATAACCATAGGAGTGCTTGCGGTCGGCGGCATTCTTGTGTTTATTTTTAAAGCAGACGATATCCTTAAGGGCTATGCGTCGGAGAGAATCCGCATATGGCTCAAGCTTCTTACAGGCGAAGAACTGACCAAAGAAGAAGCAAGAGGTTCGGGCTGGCAGAGCCTGCAGTCGCTCTATGCCATCGGTTCGGGCGGACTCTTCGGCCTCGGCTTCGGCAATTCAAAGCAGAAGCATATGTATCTTCCCGAACCCCAGAACGATTTCGTTTTTGCGGTTGTGTGCGAAGAACTCGGCTTTATCAGAGCGTTCCTTATAATTCTGCTATTTGTTCTTCTTGTTGCAAGAGGATTTGTTATAGGTCTGCGTGCAAGAAGCAGATTTGAAGCGGTGCTTGCAATGGGCATCAGTTTTCAGGTCGGACTTCAGGCGGCACTCAATATTGCGGTTGTAACATCAACAGTACCCAATACGGGCATCAGCCTTCCGTTTTTCAGCTACGGCGGAACATCGCTTATTATGCTTCTTGCTGAGATGGGAATGGTGCTTGCGGTTTCAAGAAACAGTGAAAGGAAGAAATAAAAATGCTTGAAAATAAGAGAATACTCATCGCTGCAGGCGGTACGGGCGGACACATCAATCCCGCACTCGGTACTGCAGGCTACATAAAAGAAAAAAATCCTTCTGCGGAGATAGTGTTTGTCGGTACTGCGGATAAAATGGAAGCAAAGCTTGTTCCTCAGGCGGGATATGAACTCAGAACAATTGAAATCAGCGGCTTCCGCAGAAGCTTTTCTCTTGAAGCAATCAGACATAACATCGGAACGGTTATCAAGCTTCTTAAAAGTTCATCAAGAGTCAAAAAAATCATAAAGGATTTCAAGCCTGACCTTGTAATCGGTTTCGGCGGATATGTAAGCGGACCTGTTCTCCGTATGGCGGCAAAGATGGGTATACCCACCGCTATTCACGAACAGAACGCTTTTCCCGGCGTAACAAACAAGGCTCTTGCAGGCAAGGTTGACCGTGTTATGTTAACCGCAAAGCAGGCTGAGAAATATATGAAGCCGAAAAATCCCTGTGTTATAACAGGTTTGCCCATAAGAGGGGATATTCTTAAGACTGATGCGGATTTTGCAAAAGCAGAGCTGAATCCGGGAGGAAAACCTCTTATTCTTTCAATGGGCGGCAGCCTCGGTGCAAAACCTGTTAATGATGCAGTTCTCGGTCTTATTCTGAATAAATATAAAGATAATGACTGTGTATTCCTTCATGCAACAGGTAAGGGCGGAGAATGGTTTACGCAGAAACTTATTGAAAACGGTGTTGACCTTGCGGCAAATCCTCATATCAAAGTGTGCGAATATATTGATATTCCCAAGTGCCTGCCTGCAGCAGACCTCGTTGTCTGCCGTTCGGGTGCAAGCACTCTCAGCGAGCTTCAGGCATTGGGCAAGCCTTCGGTTCTTATTCCTTCACCTTATGTAACCGAAAATCATCAGTTCCATAATGCCATGGCACTTGTCAACAACGGTGCCGCAGAAATTCTTGAAGAAAAAGACCTCACTCCTGACAGCCTTACCGAAAGAGTCAACATTCTTCTTTCAGACAGACAGAATCTTGAAAGAATCGGCAGAAACGCAAAGCAGATGGCTGTTATCGACGCAACTGACAGAATTTACAAAACTCTTTGTGAAATAGTTTGATTCACATAATCTCATGCTCCCGAATAATATGGATTAGAGTAGTTTCGGCAAGGGAGTATGGATATGGAAAGATTAATCATAGACGGCGGAATACCACTCAGCGGAAAAATCAATCTGCAGGGTTCAAAGAACAGTGCACTGCCTGTTCTTGCGGCAACAGCCGCGATTGACGGAATAAGCGTGATACATAACTGCCCTGATTTAAGCGATGTTTCGGCGGCTGTGAAAATTCTTGAACATATCGGCTGCAAAGTGAAGAGAGAAGGTCATACCGTTACCGTTGATGCAAGATGTGTAACGGGATGCGAAATTCCCGAAAAGCAGATGAGAGAGATGCGTTCATCAATCGTTTTTCTCGGTGCACTGCTCGCAAGATTCGGTAAAGCGACCGTAACACCTCCGGGCGGATGCGAAATCGGTCTGCGTCCGATAGACCTGCATCTCAATGCCTTCCGCAGCATGGGTGTTTCGGTAACGGGATGCGGTGATAATCTTGTCTGTGAAGCAAAGAATAAAATCAGAGGCAGACACATTAATCTTGCTTTTCCGAGCGTTGGAGCAACGGAAAATATTATACTGACAGCTCTTTCCGCTGAGGGAGAAACGGTTATAATCAATGCAGCCCGTGAACCTGAAATAACCGACCTCGCTGATTTCCTGTGCTCATGCGGTGCAAAAATAACGGGAGCAGGGCAAAGCGTTATCCGGATAAAGGGTAAAGAAAAATTAAACGGTGCGGAGCATAAGATCATTCCCGACAGAATAGTTGCATCAACTTATATGGCTGCGGCGGCGATAACGGGAGGAGATATAACGGTTATCGGTGCGGCAAGAGAGCATCTTGTGCCCGTTATTCCCGTTTTTGAAGCTTCGGGATGTAAAACGACTTTTGTCGGCAAAGAAATGAGAATAAAGGCACCGAAAAGGTTATGCAGAGTCAGATCTTTGAGAACAATGCCTTATCCCGGCTTTCCGACGGATTCTCAGGCGATAGTTATGGCTATGCTTGCGACGGCAAACGGAACAAGCGTCATAACGGAAAAAATATTTGAAAACAGATTCAGACATGTTCCCGAGCTCATAAAAATGGGTGCGGATATAAGGGTGGAGGACGGCTGTGTTGCCGTTATAGACGGAGTTGAAAGGCTGCACGGTGCAAGGGTTTCCGCAACGGATTTACGCGGCGGATGTGCATTGGTAATGGCAGCTCTCGGAGCAGAGGGTATAACAGAGATAGATAAGATTTATCATATAGACAGAGGCTGTGAGGCTGTTGAAAACAGCTTGTCACGGCTGGGTGCAAGAATAAAAAGAGAAGATTTATGAAAGATTGGCAGGAGTTGAAAATGGACAGAGAAACAAACGGTCAGAGAAGACTTACTCCCGAAGAAAGAGCAATAAGAAACAGAAGGCTGAAAAGGAAAAGAATGTTCAGGCTTTTGGTTGTGATTGCCGCCTTTGTTCTTCTGATTTCGGTTATATTGAGTCCCATAATTGTATTTGCGGTGCTGAGAGTCAAAAACTTCACCGTAGAAGGTGCATCGAAATATTCAAGCGAGCAGGTTATTGCCGCAAGCGGAATAGAATACGGCAAAAGCCTTGTCTTTGCAGACCTCGACGAAGCTGCACAGTTGATAGAAGAAACGCTTCCTTTTGCAACCGAAGTCAAGCTTACCAAAAAGCTTCCCAACGGAATTGTAATAAGGCTTACGGAAACATCAACTTCATATGCCGTTGAAATGGGCAACGGAATGTATGCTCTGACAAACAGTGACATGAAGGTTCTTGAGCTTTCGGGGGAAATACCTGCGGGAGTAACGCTCGTAACGGGTGCAATTCCCCTTAAAGCCGAGGCGGGATACGAGCTTGAGTTTGCGGTTGAAACCGAAGAACAGAGTGACAGAACACTTGAACTTCTCAAACTTATTTCAGATGCAGTGGAATCAATCGGTGTTGAAGATATAGACCTTATCGATGTTTCTTCAAGATCAAATATTCACATGATTTTCCGTGAAAGAATAGTTATCAGACTCGGTGACAGCAATGAGCTTGAAAAGCGTCTCAGCCTTGCATTGAGAGCCATAAAAGAAGAAGAAAATCTTAATAATTTGCAAACGGGAATCGTAACATCAACGATTCTCGGACAGGCGTATTGCAATCCTGCTGATGAGGAGGATATACCGGAGCTTATTGAATATAAGGAAAAGTATGCTTCTCTCAGGGCTGAAAACAATCCGTCGGAGGATGAAAACAGTGAAGCAACAGCTGAAAATACAGTGGAAAACAGCGAAAACAATGAATAATTGTATATAAATTGTAAAAAAACCTGTAAAAATAATATTATTTTTAAAAATCTTCTTGTTTTTTTAACAAATACATGGTATTATAATTCTGTTTAATACTAAGAAAATTAGGAAAAATAAATTCCGTAGGGGGTAAAACCAAATGGCATTCGCAATTGACAATGATTTCGAAAGTGCAGTACAGATAAAGGTTATCGGTGTCGGCGGCGGCGGCGGAAACGCTGTTAACAGAATGATTACTCAGGGTGTTCTCGGTGCTGAGTTCATCGCTGTAAACACAGATAAGCAGGTTCTTGTTCATTCAAAGGCAACCCACAAGATTCAGATCGGCGAAAAGTCAACTCACGGTCAGGGTGCAGGCGGTAAGCCTGAGGTTGGTGCAAAGGCTGCTGAAGAAAGCAAGGACACAATCGCTGATGCTCTTAAGGGCACAGATATGGTATTCATCACAACCGGTATGGGCGGCGGCACAGGTACAGGTGCAGCTCCCATCATCGCTCAGACAGCTAAGGATCTCGGTTGTCTCACAATCGGTGTTGTAACAAAGCCCTTCAAGTTCGAAGGCAAGAGAAGAATGACACTTGCTCAGGACGGTATCGCAAAGCTTGCTGAGCATGTTGACAGCCTTATCGTTATTCCCAATGACAGACTCCGTGCACTTGATGACAGAAAGAAGACAATCGCTGAAGCATTCGCAGAGGCAGACGAAGTTCTTCTTCAGGGCGTTAAGAGCATTTCAGAGCTTATTAAAGTTCCCGGTTTCATCAACCTTGACTTTGCTGACGTAACAAGCGTTATGAAGGATGCAGGCTATGCTCACATGGGCGTAGGCAGAGCAAAGGGTAAGGACAAGGCAGAAACAGCCGCAAACGCAGCAGTTTCCAGTCCTCTTCTTGAAACCTCAATCGCAGGCGCAAAGGGCGTTATCATCAGCATCACAGCATCAGACGATGTTGACCTTGAAGATGTTGAAAATGCAGCAGAAATCATCACATCCAAGGCTCACGAAGAAGCAAATATCACATGGGGTATTGCTTTTGATCCCGACCTTGACGATGAAATGGTTATCACTGTTATCGCAACAGGCTTTGATTCAAAGTCACAGGAGCCCGAAAAGCCCGCAGTTGCAGCTAATCCCTTCCTTGCAGCAGTAAGCAAGCCTGCAGCAGCTCCTGCTCCCGCAGCTCCCGCTGCCCCTGCAGCACCCGTTGCACCCGCTGCCCCCGCAGCACCTGCAGCACCCGCTGCTCCCGCAGGTGCACCCAGCATTCCTCATTTCGGCTCAAACAACAGCTCAAATGATATCTCAAGCACCTCAACTCCCACAAAGGAGACAAAGGATGGTTTTGAGGATGACCAGTTCTATATCATGATTAACGACATAATCAAGGGTAAGGACGGCAAATAAGATAAAATAATCAAGACCTGCATCAATCGGTGCAGGTCTTTTTGTGTTATGTATCAGAGTTCAGGAGCTTTTCTGCGGCATTTCAATCTTTTGGAAAATCTGTTGTAAAATTTATAATTAAATGATATAATAAATATAATATCGTAATGCATAAACAATTATGTGAGTTTTATGGAGGTATAAAAGATGAAGAAATTTAAGCAAACACTGTCTGCTGTTATGGCTATCATCATCACAATGGCCATAAGCTTAATTGGTGTGTCTGCAGTATCTCGTTTTAACCCTGTTGTATCTGACGAGAAAATATCTGAAAGCACTACGGTAACCCGTAGCAGACAAACAACTGCCCCTATCGGCGATTTAACCTATAACGGATTCAGATATATGATTAAAGATGGTGAAGCGATAATTACACGTGGAACAAAAGTCAGCGGAGACGTTATTGTGCCAAGTGAAATTGACGGATATCCCGTTACAGAAATTGAAGGTATGGCATTTGGTATTTGCGATGAAATGATTAAAGTGTCAATACCAGATTCGGTTAAAAAAATTGCGGATAGTTTGTTTGATAATATGGATAATTTGGAATTTATAAATGTTGATTCTGACAATCCTGATTATTCAACTGACGATAACGGAATTTTATATAACAAAGATAAAACAGAGCTTATTGTATGCCCGAGAAACATAAAAAACCAACATATTTATTTGCCTGAGTCAGTTAAAACAATTGAATCTGGTGCGTTTGAAGGTTGTAGAAAAGTAATTGAAATATACACAGTCGATTCGCTGGAAGAAATAAAAAGTGAAGCTTTTTCATCCTGTGAAAATCTGAAAAAGGTAGTTTTAGGAAAAAGTGTTGAAACACTGGGTGATACTGTTTTTGAGGGATGTCCGTCTCTTGAAAAAATAGTTGTGGATGAAGAAAACGAAAACTATTTCAGTGACGATAACGGAATATTGTTCACCAAAGATAAGAAAACTCTTATAAAATATCCCCGTGCATTAGCATGCACCGAATATACAATTCCTGATACTGTTGAAATTATTGATGAATATGCATTCTGCAGTTGCGATTTGTCAGATGTTATTTTGGGAAAAAATGTTACGGAAATAAGATATTCTGCCTTTGCCGATTGTGATAATATTTCTGAAATTAATTTTGTTGAAAGTGTTAATACTATAGAGTCAGGAGCTTTTGCTCGTTGTAATTCAATAGAAAAGGTTGTTATTCCCGATAATGTAATATATGCAGGTGGAGCTTTTTCTGAATGCAGTAATTTGAAGAGCATTTACTTCGGTAAATCTGTTTCAGGCGTTTTAGATGCATGGGATTTTAACGGATGTGTTTCGTTAGAGAAGATAGAAGTATCACCCGAAAACAAAGAACTCTCCAATGACGAGCATTTTGTCTTGTTCAACAAAGATAAGACTGAACTTTTAATTTATCCTCCTGCAAAAACTGATAAAAGTTATACTATTTCTGACAGCGTTACTATAATCGGAACGCATGCGTTTTTTAATTGCTATTCGCTGACTGAATTAAATCTCGGAAATTCTGTGAAATATATATGGGAAGAAGCAATCATGTGCAATGGTTTAAAAAGCATAACAATCCCCAAAAGTGTTGACCGTATGGGATATTGGGCTGTTGGTTATTGCTATTCGCTTGCAAGGGGGATGGATGCAACTCCTATTAGGATTCCAAATTTTAAAATCTATTGCTATTCAGACACTAAGGGTTTGGAATACGCAATCGAGAACGGATTTGATTATGAAATAATTGGCGGGGCAAACAATATTGAAATATCTGCAAAAAACATATCGTTAAATTACAAGCAAGAAGCAAATATATCTGCAAAAGCTTTCTTTGAGGAAACAGAAATCCCTGAAAAAATCACATATAAGTCTTCGAATACATCAGTTGCAACAGTTGATGAAAACGGAAACATAAAAGCGGTTGGAGAAGGTAATGCGATAATAACCGCAACTATAAATGGTACGGATATTTCGGATACCTGTGAAGTCGTTGTTACTTATACATGGTGGCAATGGTTAATCAGAATCTTATTACTTGGATTCTTGTGGTATTGAAATAATATAACGATATAACAAAACCGTCAGCTCATATCAAGCTGACGGTTAATTTTATTGATTATATCAGAAAGCTTCAACTGCTGCTTTTTCTGCGGCAAGACCTTTCTTATAATTTTCAAGGAATGCCTTGAAGCCTGCAATATCATCGGCATCGGGAGCGATTTCGGTTGATTCCTGGCCTGCGAATACCTTGTTTTCAAGATATGCATCAAGTGTTTCACCGTCAGCCTTGCTTACCATGTATTCGGCAAGGATAGCAACGCCCCAGGGACCGCCTTCACCTGCAGTTTTCATAACGGAAACAGGAGCTTCGAGTGCCGCACCCATGATTTTCTGACCTGCAACGGGAGCCTTGAAGTAGCCGCCGTGGCCGAGAATTCTGTCAATCTTAACATCTTCGTCGGCGAGAATTTCCATGCCGAGGCTGAGTGTGGCTGCTGCTGAGCAAAGCTGTACTCTTGCAAAGTTTTCAAGATTGAATTTGCTGTCGGGACCTCTGAAGAAAAGAGGCTTGCCGCTGTCAAGACCGGTGATAACTTCGCCTGAAAGGTAGTTGTAAGCAACAAGACCGCCGCAGTCTTTATCGCCGTTAAGAGCAACCTCAAACATCTTGTCGAGAACCTTATAGATGCTTACATCCATGCCCATAGCCTTGCAGAATGAGGTGAGGAGTCCTGCCCATGCGTCAATTTCACCTGAGCAGTTGTTGCAGTGTACCATTGCAACGGGCTTGCCTGCAGGTGTTGTTACCATATCAATTTCGGGATAGAGCTTTGAAAGTGCCTTTTCAAGAACAACCATGAGGAAGATTGATGTACCTGCGGAGACATTACCCGTTCTTACTGCAACGGAGTTTGTTGCAACCATTCCCGTACCTGCGTCACCTTCGGGAGGGCAGAGGGGGATACCCGCTTTGAATTCGCCTGTGGGGTCAAGAAGAAGTGCGCCTTCTTCTGTGAGTGTGCCTGCGTTTTCACCTGCAACAAGAACCTTGGGAAGAATTCCTTCAATTGTCCAGGGGAATTTCTTATCTGCAATTTTTTCGTCAAACTGAGCGAGCATCTTTTTATCGTAATCGTTTGTTTCGCTGTCGATGGGGAACATACCCGAAGCTTCGCCGACACCGATATATTTGTTACCTGTCAGCTTCCAATGAACATATGCAGCAAGCGTTGCAATAAAATCAACATCCTTGACGTGTTCTTCGCCGTTGAGGATTGCCTGATAGATGTGTGCAATGCTCCATCGCTGAGGAATGTTGAAATCAAAGAGTGCTGAAAGCTCCTCCGCAGCCTTTGCCGTGATGGTGTTTCTCCATGTTCTGAACTGTGCAAGCTGATTGCCGTCTTTATCAAACGCAAGGTAGCCGTGCATCATGCCGCTGATGCCGAGTGCACCGACGGATGTGAGTTTTACAGAGTATTTTTCTTCAACGTTTGCCTTAAGCTTTGCAAATGCACCCTGAACACCCTGCCATACCTGCTCAAGAGGATATGTCCAAACGCCGTTATCATAAGTGTTTTCCCAGTCATAGCTGCCGGATGCAAGGGGTTCGTGATTTTTGCCGATAAGAACAGCTTTGATTCTTGTTGAACCGAATTCGATGCCGAGAGCTGTCTGCGCAGCTTCAATTGCGAGCTTTATATTTTCCAAGTTAATTACCTCCGTTTGAGCCAAATTTTTACACTATTATAATATCAAAACAGTTTGGTTACGTCAAGAAAAATATAAACTAAACAAAAGCATTGTAATATGTTGCATTTTTTTTAATGCTTTAGTATAATTGATTTTATAAAGTTCTTTAAGGAGGATTACTATGAGTTTGGTCGGAATAGCCGGAGAGGGATTGGATAAGGTTAAAACCTATTGGAAAACTCCTCCCCTGGGCAAGTATATGAATTTCAAAGAAATTGCAGCTCTTTCAGGAGGCGGAATAGGTGTTAAGTTTATTATCACCTGTATTGCGGCGGTTCTTCTTTCTGCTACAAACGTTTTTGTCGGTAACACAATCGGCATTGAACCGATGAATATGTATTATATATACATTATTGCGGTTATTATAAGTTTTCCGCTGACAATGCTCAGGGCGTACATAATCGATAATGCCCGAAACAGAAAAGGAAAATACAGACCCTATATTCTGACAATGGGTCTTCCTACGGTTGTTCTTGCCATAGGATATTTCTGGATGCCTTATGAAAAAATGGGAAGCCAGCTTACGAAATGTATCGTTGTTCTTCTTTTCAATATCGGTTTCCAGTTTTTCTATAATTTCCTTTATGATGCATACGATAACTATATCGTTGTTCTTTCTCCCAACACTCAGGAGCGAGCAAATGTTTCATCCATCAAATCCGTAACAGATTCTCTTGCTCCGTCAATAACAAATGCAATCATTCCTCTTCTTGCAACATCTATTTTAGGAACAAACAATCTCAACGACATAAGGCTTTACAGATATATATGGCCTCCTGTTCTTATTGTCGGTTTCCTTTTGAGCGTTATTGTTTATGTTAACACAGAGGAAAAAATAGTTCAGGCAAAAACTCACGTTGTTCAGATTAAATTTATCGATGCCATTCGTGCTGTTGCAAAGAATAAATATTTCTGGGTTATTTCGCTTGCAGGCTGGCTCGGTTTCCTTGAAAGTGCTTTCCTTAATATTCTTAACTGGCTTTATTCTTATCAGCACGCCTGCACAAGCGGCGAATATTCGCTTATTGTTACCGTATACGGCAATGCATCTCTCTGGGGTATGCTTCTTGCACCGCTTTCAATCAAAAAAATCGGCAAGAGAAACACTCTGATTCTCACAAATGCACTTAATATTGTTTTCATTGCGGCTATTTATCCCGTTATTAAGTATGCGGGAATTGATATTATGATATGGCTTGTTATGATTTGTATGTGGTTCAATGCACTTGTCGGTTCATTCGCCCATATTCTTACACCTGCTCTTAACGGCGATATCCGTGACTATCAGCAGTATAAAACAGGCGAAAGAATTGACGGTATGTTTGCGGCTGTCGGTCTTATCGGCAGTGTTATCACAATGGCAACAAGCTCTGTTCTTCCTGCAATTTATGAAAAAGTAGGTTTCAATGAAACAAAGCTGAAAGAGCTTCTTCCTGAAATTATCGCTCAGGAAGGCGAACTCATTGACCCGACAAACGTTTACAATGTTCTTTATCACAAAGAAACTTTTATCAGCATTCTCGGTACTCTTGTTGCGGTTTCGGTTATCGGTGCGTTTATGAATGTTATACCTTATTTCTTCTATGATCTTTCCGAGGTTAAACAGCAGGGTATGATCAAGGTGCTTAAAATCCGTGCTCTTTTTGAGGACTACGGTAACGGGGTTCTTAAGGATAAAGACCTTGTTGAAGCGATTGAAGCAATCCGCGAAGCAAACGCTCTTGCAGATGCAGAACCCGCAGACCTCAAGGCACTTAAGGCAGCAAAAAGAGCAGCTTCAGGCAAGGAAGAAAAGAAGGCTGCAAAGCAGGCTTACAAAGACGGCATGTTGCTTAATCAGAATATAGAAATTTCGAAGATTGTTCTTGATGAAATGAACCGTTTCAACACTTCTTACGGCAGAATTCAGCTTGAAGAAGCCCGTGCAACAGCTCATGCAGGTTATGATGCAATCTATAACTATGATAATTCGGAACTCGCTGCCGCAAAGGCTCTTCCAAAATCAACAAAGGATGAAGCTGATTACAGAAAAGAAGCCATTGCAACGGCAAAAGATTTCATTGATGCAAAGAAGGCGGCTGCAAAGTATTTCTCAAACAATATAGTTGAATTTGATGTTTCTTTATTTGAAAAGCTCTTTGAAAAAGAAGATGCTCTTGATGCAGAACTTAAGGCAACTTATCAAAAGCTTTATAAGGCAAGAGATAATAAGGATAAAGACGGAATAAACCGTTATATGCAGGCTGTCAAGGATATCAGATCACGTCAGAAGCAGCTTGAAAATGAAATGAAGAAAGCTGCAAATGATAATTCTGTTTATAACCGTGCCGCAAGACCTATTATCAAAGCCAAAAAGCTTCTTACACAGAGCGAAAACTATGCAAGATTTGATGAAATTGCCGCAATGTATGACGAAGCCAAAAAACGTCACGAGCAGGCGATGATTGATGCAGCGGCAGAAACCGAGCGTCGTGCTGCCGAAGAAAAAGCATACGGTGAAAAGCTCAGAGCAGAAAAAGCAGCAAAGAAAGCGGCTAAAAAGAATAAATAAAATCAAAATGCCGAAATAAACCGAATGCCTGGAGATGTTGAAATTGAAGCTGTCGGCAACGGATTTTATTCGGAGCGTTTGAAATCAGGACTCTCAAAATTACATATAAAAATAAGGTCTGCAGTTGAAGTTCAACCGCAGACCTTTGATATTATAATGCGTTGTTGATTGTTCCTGCAACAGCTTCAATCTGTTCAGCCGACCAGTCGGGATCGATTGCAACATATGCCGTGCGGGCAAGCAGGTCAAGAGTTTTGGGACACATATCCATTGTATAGTTATGCTGTAAATCCTTGTTGGCTTCCATCTTGAAGGGGTCCATTGCAGGATGGAGAGCACCTCTTTTTTCCATAATCTGTGTCCAGTTTGTATAGATGTGTTTGCCTGTATTGATGGGAATTGTAACGGAAACTCCGTTATTTCCGCATTTTTCAGCAAATGCATTGCATTCGTCGGCGGTATCAAATCTGAGGCTGAGAGTTGTTGCGCAGTCACCCTCGGCATCATGGGAAGGTGAAACAACCGCTTTGCCGCAGAGTTTGTCTATAAGAGCAAACTTGTTAAGATGGAGATCGTTTATAATGGAAGGCAGTTTTTTGAGCTGTTCACGCATGATTGCACCCGTTATGTCGGAAATTCTGAATTCCGTGCCGCCGAAAACAGGTTCCGTAATTCCGTCAAGCTGAGTGCCGAAAAACGCAATCGCACTTGAATCATGATAAATGAGTGCACGTTCGTATATTTGGCGGTTATCGGTCATCAGTGCACCGCCTTCGCCTGCAGATATAACCTTGAAGTAGTTAAAGCTGAATGCACCCGCATCGCCGATTGTGCCAAGAAATCTGCCTTTGTATTTTCCGCCGACAGACTGGCAGGCATCCTCAATAACCGCAATGTTATGCTTCTTTGCGATATCGCAAATGGCATCGAGGTTGCAGGGGAATCCCATGATGTGAACGGGAATAACAGCCTTGGTGTTTTTTGAGATTTTCTTTTCAAACTCTCCGGCATCAAGGGTAAGAGTTTCGTCGATATCGGCAATAACGGGAATTGCTCCCACAGCGATAACTGCAAGTGCTGATGCGATGTATGTGTAGCCGGGAACGATGACTTCATCACCGGGGCCGACTCCGAGACCGATAAGTGCAGATGTTAATGCACCGAAGCCCGATGATAAAAGCAGAGCGTAGTTGGTATTTACGTGTTCCTTAAGCTCCGATTCAAAGTTCAGAACTTCACATCCGCTGCCGTTGATTTTAAAAAAGTCCTTTGAATTTATTGTACGTGCAACAGCATCGATTTCTTCTTTACCTATTCTGTACATCTGAATTACCTCACATTTTACCGTTTTCGCGAAGGATGCGTATGTTTTCGTTGATTATGTTAAAGTCTGTGTTGTCTGCAAGAGGGAAAAGATTTCCGAACATAAAGCATCCGACTTCATATCCGCCTCTGCAAAGCTGATCTTCCGACGGGAGATAAACGTTATAGCCGTTTGTGCATGAGAGGCAGAGGGTGTAGGGATACGGCAGATATTCGCGCAGACGCATGACAATTTCGGAAAACATCTCGAATGGGAACGGGATAAAAACAACATCGCCGAGTGATACTATGGTCTGGTTGAATTCAAAATCATCGGGAGTGTCGTTTCCTCCGTTTATGAGATGCTCATATGATTCCTTATAGTGTTCATATTCAAGCCGCTGGATGTTGATGAGCTTCTCGGGTTCTGTGTATTCATCAAGCTTCTTTTTGATTTCGTCAAGAGGAGCTGTTTTTTTACGCGGAAGATGAATTGTTCCGCTGAAAATTTCAAGATTTCCGCTGTGATATCCGCCCTTTGAGTTATATGCCTTCATTGCATCAAATGCGGCAACTCCGCCGAGTTCTTCCGTATATCCGATATTGCCCGTTGTTTCGCCGTTGGTGAGACGAGGACCGACATCGCCGATTGCACCGTTCCAGAATGCGGTTAATGTTTTTGTCTGGAATTCCACACGGTCAATCATTATTCCTGACCAGTCACGGGTGATTTCGTGAGCAAGACCTGCGGATGTGCCGTGACAGCCGTAGTGGATAAGGTTGAGAATGCCTTCTTTTGTTTCGGAATTTCTGATTGAAACAACCGTCATGTTCGGGTCGTAGCATCCGTGGGGATTCTGCCCCAATCCGATTTCACCGTTGGGATGCTGCTGACGGCGGTTTATTCCGACCTCGCTGTGAGTTGTGCCGACTGCGATTTCTGCCGGTGCAAGGTTAGCGATAGCTGTTTTTGATGCCTTGATAACGGCAGGCTCAAAGATATCTGAATAATATTTCATATCAAGCTCACCCCAGCCGACAACGCCAGAAAGGTTTGGCGCTGAGTGGGTATGGGTTGAAGAAATAAGAATATTCTTTTCGGGAATTCTGCATTCATCCGCAATCTTTTTGCGGAGTTCGAGGCAGAGCTTTGTCTGTATATCGCCGACCTCCGCAGTTATAAGCAAGGCGGTGCTGTCATTATCGCTTACTGCAAGTGCGGTTACCGAAAGAGGGTCATGCACCGAATGGCTGACATGGTGGGGGTTATAGCCGTAAAGCAAAGTGCCGACAACGGGAGTTGTGTCCTCACGGGCGGCACCTGCAAGAAAGATATTGACGTTCATTTTGTCACTTCTTTTCATGAAGAATATAATACTATTATACATTTAAATATGATTTTGTAAAGTGCACAAAAGAAAAACGGTATGACCGAAATCATACCGTTTTAATCTTGAATTCTGATTATTTGATAATTTCAAATCCGGGGCAGTATGCAGCAAATGCATTCTTAAGACCTACATTGTATGCCGAAACGGTGAAATCCTTTTCGTCAGCAGTCTGATTAACCCATGCGGTAACGCTGTCTGCAAAGTTTTCTTCAGTCACGGTGCCGTTGAGCATATCGAATGCACAGTAAACTGCACTTTCAAGAAGGGTTGCGGCAAGGGGGAACTTATAAACGCTGATTCTTGCTTTGCCTTCCGTGTCAGCCTTAACAGCTTCCTTGAGAGCTTTGATGTAGGAATCAACATCCTTGATTTCTGCGGGGAATGCTGCATTATAAATTTCGCCTGCGCCGTTATATGCAGTGGGGAATGAAGGTGAAACATAAATCATACCCTTGCTGTTTGCAACTTCAATAAGAGTTGACTGAACGGAGCTGTCTGTTGAGAAAAGAGCAACATCCGAGCCTTCGATTTTGTCGTTGAGCTCAAGTCTTGCAACGGCTTCTCTGATATATTTCTGAGAACCCTTGATTTTTTCTGCAAAGTTGGGGTCAACACCGTTTTCATAAATATATGTGATACCTTGCTCTTCACAAGCTGTTTTGATGGCTGTGTTTGCGTTTGCAAGCATATTGTTTTCGCTTATATGACGGTTGAGCGAGAAAATAACAAAATATTTTGCACCCTGCTCTTTTGCATTGGCAACGATATCCTTTGCTGCTGCAGCCCAGTCTGTGCAGAGAACAAGGTCTGATGCTGCGGAAATCTTATCAATCGATTCTTCGGGTTCGATACAGATGATATCGATGTCGGGATTCTTTGCTTTTGCAAAAGCGATTGCGTTTGTTGTGAACTGAGTTGCTCTTGCATAGATGATTGTGCCGATTGCGGGGTCAGCGGCAAGCTCTTCCGAAAGCGTCATAATCTGAGGATTGCCCGCAACAAGGATTCGGCTGTCGGGATATTCTTTAACAACAATGTTTTCGGGATATTTTGCAGCAAGCTCATAAGCTGCCTTGTAATCTTCGGGATACTGTTCTTCGGGAGCAACGAGAATGGCAACCTTCTTTTCGGGAACGGTTATTTCTTTTTCGGGAACCTTTGTGCCGTCGTTATTTTTGCAGGCTGCGAATGAGAAAATCAGAACAAGTGCGAGCATTGCTGCAACTATTCTTGCAAAAACTGATTTACGGTTTTTCATGATTTTTACCTCTTTACTTATTTAAAATTTTTACCTTTTTCTTCAAATAAATCAATCAGATACCGGGGTGAAACGATTTCGATTTTGTCGCGATGGATAAACAGCCAACCGAGAAGGTCAAGGTTTATCGCTGTTAAAGCCTTTGCAACGCAATATCCTTCTTTTGCCGATTTTCTGAATAATACGGGTGAAGAAAAATGGTTTTCAATCAGCTCTGTGTATTCGCTTTTAAATCTCAGAAGAAGCCACTCCGTTGAATGGAAGCTTGATTTTGCAGGATAACCGTCAAAATAGTTAACGAGATTCTTGATATCAAAATCATGTCTGCAGGCATCTTCGCTGAGGATTTCAGCGGATTTTATTCTGTGAAGGTTAATAAATTCCGTTGATTCCTGATTTTCGTTGCGAACAAAAACCAAAGCTGTTGAACCGTATGAAACCGCTATTTCAAGCGGATTAACGACTACCGTTTCAAGCTTTTCGGATTCAGAAAAGCTGTCGCCGGGGACAATTCTTGAAACAACAAGCTTCACCTTTTTCATTTTTTTGATTGCGATTCTCAAGCTGTGGAGAATATCAATGGAAAATTCCCTTTTGGGAGAGATTGCGTTGATATTCTTGGTTGTTCCCAGAACAAGCTCAAGAGTGGGAAGACAGGTGTTTCTTTTAAGATAATTTGCAATATATTTAATATCGCTTTCCGAAACGAAATCGGAAGAAAAAACTGCTTCAAGTATAAGGTGAATTGCGTGATGAGAATAAGATTTTGCAATGTAATACCCTTTTTTGGGGGTTGAAACATTTACAATCTTAACGGGAGTAGAGTTGATTGCCTTGAAGTCTGCAAGAATTGTTCTTGCAGAAACATCGTAGCCGTATTCCTTGAGCTTTTCAATGATTTCCTCCATGGAAAGAACATTGAATTCGTCGGAATACATGGTAAGTATTTCAACCAGATACAGAAGACGGGCTCTTGCGTTTTGTTCGGACGCCATTTTTTTCCTCCTGTCATTCGCCTCAATAAGTCATCTTTTTATTAATTGCGATAACTGTTTCGGCATCGAGCTTAAGAACCTTTCGGTCATAGCTGTAAATTCCGTTGACTTCAAACTCAACATCGCTGACCTGAGTATAAACCGTTGCACTCAGACCTTTTTTTATGAGAGGGATAATCTGCTTTTCGTGAAGATTTTTATACGCCTTGGAAAGTGCGTTTCTGCCGGAGTACATTATGTAACCGAAGGATTTCTTTTCATTCCAGACATGATTTTTGATGTTCCAGCTGTAGCCGCCGTATTCACTTAAAACATAGGGTCTGCCTTTTCTGGTGAAATTAAACGGGGGAGTAACGGGAACGATGTATCTGTGCATGCTCTTGAAGTCAGGACCTTTCTGGTCGTGCCATCCGCTTGCATGGTCAACAAATCTTGTGGGGTCAAGCTCCTTGACCTTTATGGCGATTTCTTTTGCATCAAACTGTCCCCATCCTTCATTGAAGGGTACCCAGCAGCAAATTGAAACGCTGTTATAAAGATTGGAGATCATTTCCCAAAGCTCGTTTCGGAATTCCTCACGCCACTCAGGTTTGTCTCTCTTGAAGGCTTTATACATACCGGGTGTGTTATCCTTGACGTGAATGCTCATGTTGGGGAGTACGCCTGCAAAGAACTGACCGATGAATTCACCGCCGCTGACCATATCCTGCCATACGAGCATACCGATTCTGTCGCAGTGATAATACCATCTTCGGGGTTCAACCTTGATATGCTTACGGAGCATATTATAGCCGAGGTCTTTCATCTTACGGATATCGAAAATCATTGCCTCATCGCAGGGAGGGGTGAGCTGACTTTCAGGCCAGTAACCCTGGTCGAGCAGACCTCTCTGGAAATAGGGCTTGTTGTTGAGACCGAGCCTGGGAATGCCGTTTGAATCGTTGATTATCGAATACTTACGCATTCCGAAATAGCTCCTGACCTCATCTTTTTCACCGTTGCAGTCAAGGGTAAGAACAAGGTCATACAAAAACGGATTTTCGGGACTCCAGAGCTTTGCGGCGGGAATTGTTATTTTGTCATCGGCTGATATTTCGCCGTCAAAAATAACTTTTCCGCCGTCAAGCACCTTTGCAAAAAGCTTTCCGCCGCACTTGCAGCTGTGATTGACTTTTATTCCGATAACGCTTTTGTCAATATCGGGAACGAGTTTTATGCTTTCAATTCTGCAAAAATTGACCGGTTCAAGCCATACGGTCTGCCATATACCCGATGTTGCGGTGTACCAGAAGCCGTGGGTTTCGATAACCTGCTTGCCTCTCTGCTGATGACCTTTGTCCGTGGGGTCATAAACCTTCACGATAAGCTCATTTTCACCGTCGTTGAGAATATCGGTGATATCAAAGCTGAAGGGGTTATATCCGCCTGTGTGCTCTCCGACAAGCTTTGAATTAACCCATACCGAGCACTGCCAGTCAACAGCTTCAAAATTGAGAAGTGTTCTTTTGCCTTTGAAATCATCGGTTAAGGTGAATTTTTTTCTGTACCAGAGTCTTTGCTCGGGAAGAAGTGTCTTGTTGACACCCGAAGCCTCCGACTCGATTGAAAACGGAACAATGATCTTACCGTCATAGCTTTCCGGAAAATCCGAATTTTCTGCGGTAACGGCATAATCATATTCGCCGTTAAGGCAGAGCCAGTTTTTTCTTTCAAGCTGAGGGCGGGGATATTCCGAGAGAGGACAGCTTCTGTTTATGCCGTCAAACCATTCTGTTCTTAATCCACTCATGTTTTTCTCCTTAAGAATACATATTTTCAAGTCTGATGCTTCCGTCGATGGTGACGGCGGATGCATTTATAATCTTTTTTCTGCCTTTTTCGTTTTTGGCGGTAATTTCAATTGAATATTTATCTTCGCCGTTCAATGAAATTTCTGCTTCAAAGTCAGACCAATCGGTTGTATAATCGCTGTCTTTACCGAATTTCATATCAAGATAAAGCTTGCCGTCGATATCAACATATCTTTTTTCGGCAAGGAGCTTATCGGCAGCTTCTTTGGTGTAGGTTGAGCGAACTGTGCTTTCAAGCTCCGTGTAAGAACGGATTTTTTCCGAAACAACGGGAGCAAAAGTACCGTTTTCGTTTGTTACGGATTTATCCGTGTCAACGGGAAGATGGTCTTTAATAAAAACCTCTTCAACAAGAAATGCGTTTGTTCTCACAAGTGTACGAAGTGCGGTTTTGGTGCCTTCTCCGATATAGCTTTCAACAGCAGAATCCTTCATTGTGGGATCTTTGTTATCCTTGTTATCGGAACAGCCTGCAAAAGCAATGAGAATCAGGAGAATCAAAGGTATTATCTTTTTCATAGGTATATCTCCGTATAATAATTATATTTATACATTTAATATTATATATAAAAATATATGAATAGTCAATCATAAAAAAGCAAATTTTAATACAGTTTATACAAATTAAAAAGCTTGCACAGAAAATCAATCTGTACAAGCTTTGACTGTTTATTTCATCGCAATGACCGTAACTGCGGAGATAAGAGCCTGAATCATGCAGAAACGGAAAATAACCTGAGTGTTTGACCAACCCTTGTTCTTTCTGAAATGGTCGTGAAGGGGGGTGCGGATGTTCTTGAAAGGATTGAGCTTGAGGAATCTGATAAGAGAAACCTTCGCAATGCCGAGGAGACCGTCGAGGCAGAGCATAAAGCAAAGGGGAATAACAAGAAGAATGTTTCCGCTTTTAAGTACGGCTATGCAGAGGAAAAGACCGAGTGCTCTTGAGCCTGCATCGCCCATCATCATTGTGCTTGGCTCGGCGTTTTTCCAAAGATAGGGGATGAGCACAAGAATCATAAGGATAACAAGATAATTCATTCTGTTATCCATGCCGAGAATCTGACCTGCCGCCATAACCGAAACCAGTGAAACGATTGTGAGACTGCCGCAGAAACCGTCAATACCGTCGGAGCAGTTAACCGCATTAATGAGCATCCATACAAGAACTGTTGCGATAACGCCGAAAATAACGGGATGGATGTTGAGACTCATGCCAAAGAAGCTGATGCTTGTAAGCTCCTGATTGAAGTAAACAAAATTAGCGGCTGTAAGTGCGGAAATAACGAGGTCTATAGCTCCTTTTTTGTATTCGCCCCAGGGCTTTTCAGCACGGTCATCAAGATACCCCGAAAGCATTCCGAGGAAAATAAGGATATAGTAGAAAACATATTCGAGAGAAACGGGAACAAAGAGCAATGCGGCAATTATGAATGCACAAACAAAAACAATGCCTGCACCCCTGACTTTACCCGCCGAGAGCTTGCCGTTGAACGCAAATTCTCTTCCCTGGTCTTTGGGGAGCTTGTTTTTGAAGATTGCAAGCAATGCGGCACAAAGACCTGTTGAGCCTATAATCATTGCAAGATAAAGAAGTTTTGGATACAAAAGTGAAGTGAGCATAATTTACCTCCGAGTTTTTATTCAACTCCCCAATAATAACACATTATCAACGGATTTTCAACAATTATATAAAGAAAAACAGCGGGCCGTAAAGACCCGCTGTCTGAGTTTGCAAATTAATACTTGAAGTTCTTATAGAGAATGTGAGCTGTACCTGTTGCGTTACCTGAACCGACAAGACCGACATCGATTGTGCAGGTGATGTCGTATTCAACGGTAAGGCTTACAAGGTTACCTGTAGCTGCATCAACAACTGCTGTTACCTTTGCGTTGTCATAGCTTTCGTCGATAACTGCACTGCCGTAAATATCATCGAGTGCATCATAGATAACGGGACCTGTTTTGTGGTCATAATAACCCTTGTCTTCATCACCTACGCAGATACCGCACTTGTCAATGGGAGCCTTTGTGAATTTTTCAGCTTCCGAGCCCTTGCTTGTGCCGCCCTTAACATTGAGAACGATGGTGTATTTGCCGCCGCTTTCCTTGCAGGTTGCGTTTGTGAGGTCAGCCTCTGTAAGAGTGCTCTTGCGGAGATAATGATGGGGAAGATCGCTGTCCCACTTGCCCTTTTCAACTTTTTCGGTGTATTTGTTTTCTTCACCGATGCCCATGAACTGATAAACAAGGTCTTTGAAAGCACCGAGAGCACCCTTGGTTTCGAGCATTTCGTTATCGGCATAGCGTTCCTTATCAAAGCCTGCTTTTGCGTTGTAAGCCGAGTTTACTGCGTTGTTGTAAACAGCAAGGATTTCAGCCTTTGTCTGAGGAGCCTTCTTTGCTGCTGCAGCTGTTGTTGCGGCTGTTGTTGCTGCTGCTTCGCCTGCAGCTGTTGTTGCCTCTGCGTCAGCGGCTGTTGTTGCTTCTTCGCCTGCAGCTGTTGTTGCTTCTTCACCTGCAGCTGTTGTTGCTTCTGCGTCAGCGAGGGTTGTAGCTTCTGCATCTGCATCGGTTACTTCTTCAGCATCTGCAACTGTTGTTTCAACATCTTCTGCTGCAGTTGTGGTTGTGGTGTCTGCTGTTGTGTCTTCCTTACCGCATGCTGCGAAGCTGAAAAGAAGAGCAGCTGCGAGAAGGATTGCAAGAATTTTTTTCATGGGGAATCTCCTTTCATATTTAATGCCCGAGGGCATAATTTACATTATATTGATTCAACAAATCTGTGGAATGCTGCTTCACCGTCGGCGTTGCGCTTGAATACACCTGCATGCTCAAGTACGGTTGAGAAAACCTTACCGACCTCTGCATGGATGATATCCGTAACATTATCAGCTGTGATTTCACCGTAAGAGGGGATGAATTCTTCCGCCCACTCGGCATGAATCGCCGTCTGCGGATTTGCTTTGAGGTCTTCTTTGTTTACGATGGCATTTGCGAGGATTTCAAGCTCTGATTTGAGACGTGCGGGAAGCACTGCAAGACCCATAACCTCAATAAGACCGATATTTTCTTTCTTGATGTGATGAAGCTCTGCATGGGGATGATAAACTCCCATGGGATGCTCGTCTGTTTTTATGTTGTTGCGAAGAACAAGGTCAAGCTCGTATTTATCACCTCTGCGGCGTGCGATGGGTGTTATTGTGTTGTGAGGTTCGCCGTTGGTTTCTGCGAAAATGAATGCGCTTTCATCGGTATATCCTCTCCATGCGGTGAGGATTTTGTCCGCAAGTTCAACAATGCTTTCGGGACTGTCGGAAAGTAGTCTGATTGTTGACATGGGCCATTTTACGATACCTGCCTCAACATTTTCAAATCCGCTGAAGCTGATTTTCTTTTCAATCGGAGCACGCTCCATGGCGAATTCATATCTGCCGCCCTGGAAATGCTCGTGGCTGAGAATTGAACCGCCTACAACGGGCAAATCTGCATTTGAACCAATAAAATAATGGGGGAAAAGACCAACGAAATCAAGCAGCTTTGAAAATGCGGATCTGTCGATTTTCATGGGTGTGTGTTCGGCATTGAAAACAATGCAGTGTTCATTATAATAAACATAGGGCGAATACTGCATGAACCAGTCTTTGCTGTTGATTTTTATGGGAATGATTCTGTGATTCTGTCTGGCGGGGAAATCAACTCTGCCTGCGTAACCCTCGCATTCACGGCAAAGCTGACACATGGGATAACCCGAAGGAGGAGCATTTTTTGCCGCCTCGATTGCCTTGGGGTCTTTTTCCGGCTTTGAAAGGTTGACCGTGATATCAATCACACCGTATTCGCCGTCATACTGCCATTTGAGGTCTTTGGCGATTCTGTCACGGCGGATATAGTTTGTGTCACAGCTGAATTTGTAATAATAGTCGGTTGCTTTTTCGGGATTTTCTTCATAAAGACTGTTGAAGCTTCTGATAACCTCTGAGGGTCTGGGAGTAAGAACGCCCATGATTGCGGTATCAAAAAGATCTCTGTATGTAATTGAATTTTCGATGATGCCTTTTTCTGCGGCATAGCTGCAAAGAGCATCAAGAAGCTCGTTTACACTTCCTTCTGCAGCGATACAGGAATCGTTGTATTCGTCTTTCTTCAGAAGATAAAGAATTGCATTTGTGCAGTAAACTCTGTCGGCTTCTTCAATGAGATTATTTTTAACGGCATAAGAAACCAGAGCCTTGATGTATGAGTCAGTCATTTTGAACCTCTGCTTTCGGAATTAAAATAGAGTGTATATATTATATACATTTTATGACATATGTGCAAGAGTCAATTTAATATTCGTGAATAATTTCAAAAAAAGATACCCGTTTTTGTTATAATGTGCTATTATTATTCTGTAAAATAAACTTTGGGGAGGTTAAATATGGGATTTTCAACTGCTTTGCTGTGTGTTATTTTCACAACCTTTGCTTCATGTTACGCATGGGGGATGAGAGGTGCTGTTATCGGCGGAGAAAAAGGTGCGATGCTTCCCGGTGCGTTTATCGGACTTATACTTGCACTGTTTTCGGGAGGAACGATAAGCGAATATTTCTGGATTCCCGCGGCTGCGGCGGCTATGGGTATGACCTACGGCGGAACTGAGCCTTACGGTGAAACTATCGGAATGGTGCTTCACAGAGGCAGACCCGATTACAGACCGGTCAAAGGTTACACGGGTCTTGCGATGAAGGGTGCATTCTGGTTTTCAATCTGTG
This sequence comes from Acutalibacteraceae bacterium, assembly GCA_045542715.1. Classification (GTDB taxonomy): domain Bacteria; phylum Bacillota; class Clostridia; order Oscillospirales; family Acutalibacteraceae; genus CAG-177. The sequence goes on along the minus strand of JAZQLN010000013.1, from coordinate 3,264 downwards.
GCGGATTTATCGGAATTTCTTTTGCATCGATGAGCGGGAGTATATATAAAACCTCGGATTTTGTTGTGTTCTGCCTGCTTATTCCCGTGATTCAGAGAATAGGCTACAACATTTTCAATATGCCGTATGATAAAGAAAAAGGGATTTATCCCAGAATTTTCTATTCACTTACCCGCCGTGAGGAATGGGGCAGTAATCTCACTCTGATTATCGCAATGATGGCAATGGCAATAATAAAAGGCGATGATTTCACTCTTGCTATGATGGGTTCGGGCTTTTTCTTCGGCGGACTCGGCTGGCTTGTTGCGATGAAAAGCTATGTGCTTGCCGTATTTCCTCTTAAAAACGGAAAATATATATTCGGAAAGCTTTATCATAACAGTCTTATCGACGGCTGGAAACTCATGGAATATATTCTCGGTGCATTCGGCGGATTCGGTCTTTCGCTTGCATTCTGCACACAGTATGATTATGTTGAAAAGTATAATACAATAATAAATACAGAGGGAATAAGATCCCCGAATGAAACTTTTAATAAATTCATACCGTTTATAATTTCAGCCTGCATACTCGGAATTCTCGCAATAAATATTTATCAGTTCATCTGTGATAAAAAGAACAAAACGATTGACGGCTTTTTCTGGGACAGAATTGAAAGACCTCTGTATAATGCATTACCCATGATGCTTGTACTTCTCGGCTCGGTATTGACCGCAAAAATAATGACTGTGTTTATTCTGGTTTTTGTTTGCGGAATGAAATGTGCTTTTGACAGGTTTGCGGATGCAAAGCTTCTGCTGCCGGGTCAGACTGTTATTTTTGCAATCTGTGCTGCGGTTTTCACGGGTTGTTTCTATGATGTATATTCTCCGTTTGCCGTTGCTGTTGCGGGAACGGTTCCTTATCTTATTGCAGAACTCTTTTCCGTGCTTTGGAACAACTCGAAAAAAGGCATAAGCATCAGGAAAACGCTTACGGGAACAGCTTTCGGAACGGTTTATCCGTGCTTTGCTGTTCAGTCGGCGGTTATCCTCGCTGCGTTTTGGAAAATTTTTGGATTTTAGTCTTTACTTTTTGTGTTTCATGTGTTAAAATGTTAAAGTATAAAAGTATCCCGAAAGGATGTTAACAATGAGCAAAATCAAAGATACAAGCGTAGATTTTCTTTTTGAAGCAATTCTCAATCTTCAGACTCTTGATGAGTGCTATGATTTTTTTGAGGATCTTTGCACGGTTACAGAAATCAAAGCTCTTTCTCAGAGAATATCGGTTGCTAAGATGCTTCGAGATAAGAAGGTTTACAGCGATATAGTTGCGGAAACAGGTGCAAGCACTGCAACAATCAGCCGTGTTAACCGTTCACTGCAGTACGGTTGCAACGGATATGAGGAAATCTTCAAGAGGATGGAAAAGTAATGTCATACGATGATTTTTCCCGTTTCTATGACTTGCTGACCGATAATGTAGAGTATGAGAAGCGTGCAGATTATTTTTGCAGGCTTCTTTCTATGTGCGGAATCGAAGAAGGCATACTTCTTGATCTTGGTTGCGGAACGGGTTCAATGAGCGTTAAGATGGCTGAAAGAGGCTTTGATGTTATCGGAGTTGACAGCAGCATAGGTATGCTTAATGCGGCTCAGCAAAAAATGTTTGAAAGCGGAAAGCATATGCTTCTCCTCAATCAGAATATGCAGGAAATTGACCTTTACGGTACGGTTGACTGTGCAATCTGCGTTCTTGACGGCATAAACCATCTTGATTCTGCGGATGATGTCAAAAAAACATTTGAAAAGGTGTCTCTTTTCATGAACAGCGGCGGTGCGTTTGCTTTTGATGTCAATACAATTCATAAGCATAAAAATGTGCTTGCGGACAATGTTTTTGTTTACGAACCCGACGGTTTGTTCTGTGTCTGGCAGAATAATTTCAACGAAACGGATAACAGCGTTGAAATCTCTCTTGATTTTTTTGAAGAGGAAGACGGCGTTTATTATCGCAGCAGTGAAAGCTTTGCCGAGCGGGCATACGAGCTTGGCGATATAAAAAAGTGGCTTGAGAATTCGGGCTTTGAGGTTGTGGGCATCTATGATGACCTTACAACCGATGAGGTTGAATACGACAGCGAAAGAGCAGTATTTTTAGCAAGAAAGAAGTAATAATATGAGTAAACTTGTAAGAATGATTTCAACCGACGGTACACTGACCGTCATTGCAGCAGATACAACAGAAATAATCAGCGAAATGCAGCGTATCCATATGACATCAAGGGTCACATCTGCAGCTCTCGGCAGACTCCTTACCGCAGCGTCGATGATGGGTGCCGTGCTCAAGGGCAAAGACAGCAGCATAACTCTGCGTATCAACGGCGAAGGCCCTGCAGGCTCGCTTATTGCGGTTTCGGATAATGAAGGCAACGTAAGAGGCTATGTTGCAAATCCCGTTGTTCACATTCCTCTTAACGATAAGGGTAAGCTTGATGTTGCGGGTGCGGTAGGTAAAGACGGCACTCTCACGGTAATGAAAGATTTAGGCATGAAAGAGCCTTATATCGGTCAGATTCCCATTGTATCGGGCGAAATCGCAGAGGATATAACAAGCTATTTTGCGGTAAGTGAGCAGATTCCGACTGTGTGTGCACTCGGAGTTCTTGTTAACCGCGACAATTCAATCGCAGTGGCAGGCGGATTTATTATTCAGCTTCTTCCCACAGCACTTGAAGATACAATAGATCAGGTTGAAGAATGTATAAAAGGCATTCCTTCCGTCACTCAGATGCTTGCAGACGGCATGACTCCCGAGGATATGTGCCACCGTGTGCTCAGTACGTTCGATCTTGAAGTGCTTGATGAATCTGTTCCCGAATATAAATGCAACTGCTCAAAAGAAAGATTCACAAAAGGACTTCTTACTCTGGGCAAGGATGAGCTTCTTGATATGGCTAATGACCCCGTTACGGAAGTTAAATGTCATTTCTGCGATATGAAATACAGATTCACTCCTGACGAAATCAGAAAACTTGCTGAAAAGATTTAAAAATTTTTCAAAAAAATTGAAAAAAAGGGTTGACAATTTCGGTAAAGTAGTGTATTATACAGTACGTTGCTTAACGAAAGCGACGCCAACGTGGGAGCATAGCTCAGCTGGGAGAGCATCTGCCTTACAAGCAGAGGGTCACAGGTTCGAGCCCTGTTGTTCCCACCATTTGGCCCGGTAGTTCAGCTGGTTAGAACGCTAGCCTGTCACGCTAGAGGTCGACGGTTCGAG
>JAZQLN010000012.1:0-7603 GCA_045542715.1 Acutalibacteraceae bacterium | reverse complement strand
GCCAAGGAGTTGTTCCATGGAGTTGTCTTCCTAAGACCGCTTGGCCTCCGACTTCATCAAAGCTTGCAGGTCATCTTCTCGGCCCCATTGCTCTTGCGGCATACTCATATATGGCGCTCATCCCCCTCATTCAGCCTCCTCTTATGAAACTTCTCACAACCGAGAAGGAGAGAAAGGTTGAAATGAAACAGCTCCGTACCGTAAGCAAAACAGAGAAGATTATCTTCCCCGTTGTTGTTTTCGTTGTTGTTTCCCTTCTCATTCCCGATGCCGCTCCTCTTATCGGTATGCTCATGTTCGGTAACCTTCTCAAGGTTTGCGGAGTTACCGACAGACTCAGCGACACAGCTCAGAATGCACTCACAAACATCGTAACAATCATGCTCGGCGTTACCGTCGGTGCAACAACAAACGGTACCGACTTCCTTCAGTGGACAACCATCAAGATTGTTATTCTCGGTCTTGCGGCATTCTGTTTCTCAACAATCGGCGGACTTCTTTTCGGAAAGCTCCTTTATCTTATAACAGGCGGCAAAATCAATCCCCTCATCGGTTCTGCAGGTGTTTCCGCAGTTCCCATGGCTGCCCGTGTTGCTCAGACCGAAGGCAGAAAGTATAACCCCACAAACTTCCTTCTCATGCACGCCATGGGTCCCAACGTTGCGGGTGTTATCGGTTCAGCCGTTGCGGCAGGCTTCCTGCTTATGATGTTCGGCAAATAAAAAATCAAGGGAATGTCTCGTGTGAGGCATTCCCTTTTTGTTTAGAATATTGTTTCGACTGCTTCAAATATCTGCGATATAACTCCGTTGTATCCGTCAAGCAAGGAAGTCATATCTGCTCCGAAAAGGCTTTCAGCCAAAGCCGCAATGTAATACGGAATATCGCTTATTATTGCTATAATTGCCATGAAAAACTCCTCATTAATATTTATTGGAAAGAATAAATACCATTCTCTCCTGAATTGTAGGTCCGCCGTGACCCGTTTCAAATCCGCCATGGTCGGAGGTGAGGATTATGAGCCAGTCCTCGGATTCATATGTATCTCTGTTTTCGATTGCATTAATCGTTCTGTAAGCAAGGATATCGTTAAGAAGGAATCCTGCCTGATAGATGGGATTGTTTGTTGAAAATCCGAATGAATGGCCTGCATGGTCAGTGCCCTCATAAATCGCAAAAATAAAGTCTGAACAGTCATCGCTCCTGATGTCTTTTATTGCGGTTCCTGCCGATGCAGTATCCTCAAGGCAGTAATTAAACTGAACGTTGAGACCCTTTTCTTCGCAATATGCCTTTTCCGCCTTATAGGTGGAATCATCGGTTTCAAAGTGACCGTCCCACGATGTTATGAAGTTTGCGGAATCGATAACCTTGCTCTCCGTGAGAGATGTCATAAGAGTTTTATATTCCAGTGTTTTGGTCTGACCGTTGTTTGTGATTTCGTGCTTATCAGCCCATACTCCCGTTAAAACAGAACACCATCCCGGTGCGGTTGAGGTTTTCTGAGTGTTTTCTGCCGGATAATTTACTCCTCCGCAGTAACCGATTTTAAGAGAACCGCCGTTTTCAAGCATCTTGTTGATTCCGCTGAAACAGTTTTCTTTGAATGTCAGTGCGTCTGCACGGCACCCGTCATAACCGATGATAATTGCCTTCTTGTCGGTCTTACCCTCGGGAAGAGGTGAATTGAAATGCTCGGTAACCATGTTGTAAAGTTCGGTCTGAGGCACTGCGGTTTCGATTGTGTTTTCATACTCAACCTGTGCAACCTTTTCGAGATATGCTTCGTTTGTGTCGTCTTTATCCGCCGTAAACAATCCGAAAAGTGCGGGAATCATAAGAGCGACGCTTAAAAATTTTGATAAAAATGCCATAATGTTTCTCCTTTGTATTTTGTAATTCTATTATATTCCATATTATAATGAATTCAATTCGCAGAATTAACAGAAAAAAACAATTGAATTGTAAAAAATGACAGTTACGCACGATTGAAATATTATCCGAATCATGTTAGTATGTAATTATAAAAAGAAAAAAGGATTGTTGTTATGCTCTTTAACGAAACAATTATTTCGGGAATTCCCGTTAAAAACAGAATAATCCGCAGTGCAACCCATGACGGTCTTGCCGAGGAAAACGGTGCACCAAGCGAAAAACTCATCGCAAAATACGGGCATCTTGCCGAAAACGAAATCGGATGCATCATAACGGGATATGCCGCCGTCAGCAGAAACGGTGTTTCTCCTTATCCGAGAATGTTGAAGATTTACGATGACAGCGTTATTGATAAATACAAGGAGCTGACCGATGCCGCTCACCGTCACAGCACGCCCGTCATACTTCAGATTGCTCATTGCGGCAGACAGACATCATCAAAAGCAATCGGAATGCAGAAGGTTGCACCGTCAGACGTGCTTCATGCATTCTATCCCGATAAAGCAAAGGTGCTCACCGATGCCGAAATCCACGGCATTATCGATGACTTTGTTTCAGCAGCCGTAAGAGCAGAAAAAGCAGGTTTTGACGCTGTTCAGCTTCACGGAGGCCACGGCTATCTGCTCCATGATTTTCTCTCTCCCTACGGCAACAGAAGAAAGGACAGCTGGGGCGGCAGTCTTGAAAACCGATGCAGAATCGTTGAGCTGATTATCAGCGGCATCAAAGAAAAAACCAATCTTCCCGCATGGATAAAGCTCAGTGCGGAGGATAACAGAAAAGGCGGAATGAACATCGTGTCCTCCGTTGAAATCTGCAAAAGGCTTGAAAATGCGGGCTGCGATGCAATCGAGGTTTCGTGCGGCACTGTTCAGGACGGCATGAACACAATGCGAAGCAAACTGATGCCCATGGATGCCGTGTTCAAATACAGAGAACCCTGTGCATCATTCCCGAAGTTGCTCAATAAAATCGCTCTCCCCGCCGCAAATCTCATAAATCCCCTTATCAGGCAGCCTGAACCGCTTGAAAATTTCAATGTCGGGAATGCGGAAATAATCAGAAAAAGCGTTTCAATTCCCGTGATTGCTGTAGGCGGAATTCACAAGGTTAACGATATGGAAAATATAATTTCCGAAGGCAAGGCGGATTTTGTTTCTATGTGCAGACCCTTCATCTGCGAACCTGACCTTGCAAAGAAGCTGAAAAACGGTCAGACCGAAGCAAAATGCATTATGTGCAATTACTGCGGTCTCGTAATCGAAAAAGAACCTACAAGATGCCTTTACGGCAGGGTAAAGCAATCATGAAAAAAGTTATTGTAATAGGCTGTCCCGAAAGCGGTAAAACAACCTTTGCCGAAAAGCTGAATAAATGCACGGGTCTGCCGTTGTTTTATCTGGATGCAATATGGCACAAGCCCGACAAAACACACATTCCGAGAGAAGCTTTTGACGAGAGAATTTCGGAAATATTTTCAATGCCGGAATGGATAATCGACGGAAATTACAGCAGAACCATTGAGATGCGTCTCAAAGAGTGCGACACGGTTTTCCTCTTTGATTTACCTACAGAAATCTGTGTTCAGGGTGCAACGGAAAGAATCGGCAAAGGGCGTTATGATTTGCCGTGGCTTGAAACGGAAGCCGACCCCGAATTTATGCAGTTCATCAAAGATTTTCCGCATACATCTTTACCGAAAATATATGAACTCATCGATAAGTACAAAGAAAGCAAAAATGTTTTTGTTTTCAAATCAAGAGAAGATGCCGATGAGTTTATAAAAAGGATTCAATTATGAAAACAGCTGTATTGGGATATGCAGGCAGCGGCAAAACATACCTGTCTGACATCATATCCGAAAAGAAAAACATCCCCGTTCTTCATCTTGACGAGATAAAGTGGGATAAGGAATGGAAGCCGATCGACGATTCAACTGTATTGCCTCAGGTTGCGGAGTTTATGGCAAATGAGGACTGGATAATCGACGGCTACTATAAGTATCCGCTTTATGATGAACGTCTTGAACAGGCGGATTTGATAATTCTCCTCCTTCTTCCCCGACTGACCTGCTTTTACCGCGTAATCAAAAGAACCAAATCACGCAGACAGAACGGCTACAAAAACGACCTTAATTGGTGGTTTGTGAAGTTCACGCTGTTCGGCTGCAGAAACAAAGAAAGACGTCAGACCTATGCGGAAATATCAGAAAAATACAAGTCCAAAACCGTTGTGCTGAAAACCGAACGGCAGGTTGATGAGTTTATAAAAAAATACAGGTAAATAAAATGAATAAATATCTGAAAAATCTCAATCGCATAGAGTTTGTTGTTACAACGGCTTGCACGGGCAAATGCAGGCACTGTTCTCAGGGTGAGCATAACAGCAAAGAAAAAATCGACAAGGTTTCGGCTGTTGATGCAGTACGAAAAATTGCAAAAGAATATAACATAAAATCCGTTATGACCTTCGGCGGCGAACCTTTGCTCTGTCCCGAAACCGTCTGCGGAATTCACAAAGCCGCAAAGGAAATGAATATCCCTCAAAGACAGCTTATAACCAACGGTTATTTCAGCAAAGATTCCGATAAAATAAAGCTTGTTGCCAAAGAAATAACAGAAAGCGGAGTTAATGAAATTCTGCTTTCCGTTGATGCTTTTCATCAGGAAACAATACCAATTGATTATGTGATTGAATTTGCAATTGCCGTTAATACGGCAGAAGTTGATTTAAAAGTTCAGCCTGCATGGCTCGTAAGTCCCGAAGCCGATAACATTTATAACCGTAAAACAAGAGAGATTCTCGGCATATTCAACCGCATGGGAATCGAAACAAACGAAGGCAACATTGTATTTCCTAGCGGTAATGCCCTTAAATATCTCAGAGAATATTTTGATTTAAACAAGGAAATCAGAAATCCCTATGACGAGGACCCTGCCGATATCCGTGCAATCTGCTTCAGTGCAAACGGTGATATCCTCGGCAGTAACATTTATAAACAGGATATAACCGGAATTTTATCATCATACAAACCCGGATAACACACAAGAGAGCCATGGTTTTTTTAAGCCCTGACTCTCTTTTTTTCTAAATACTGTTGACAACAGTTCCGAATCATGCTATTCTATACATAGATACTCAATGTATCGCAAATCTATGTATAGGAGCATTGTTATGAAAATCAGCAAGGAACTCGCCAAAGGAAGCACGGCTCTTTTGGTTTTGAGCGTAATTTCAAAGCGAGATATGTACGGTTATCAGATTATAAAAACAATTGAAATGGAAAGCGACGATGTGTTCTCTCTCAACGAAGGAACGCTTTACCCTATTCTGCATTCGCTTGAAGCGGAAAAAAGCCTTGAATCCTATTGGTGCGAAGCGGAGGGAAGAAAACGCAAATATTACAAGATAACCGCCAAAGGCCGTGAAGAACTTGCAGGCAGAGAACAGGAATGGAAAACATTTTCAACCGCCGTCGGCAAGGTTCTGGGAGGTGCCAAGCTTGCAGGAACATAACTTTGACGAAATTCTCGATTTCCTTTGTTCGGGCATCATGTCCGGAAAGGAAAGACAGAATGTGCGTGACGAGCTTTTTGACCATCTCATGTGCAAATACGAAACAAATCTTGCAATCGGTATGGATGAAGAAAAAGCTGCCGAAAGTGCAATAGATGATCTGGGAAATAAAAATTCGCTTAAAGAAAGCCTTCAGAAGGTTCATTGGTATTATCCGGCGCAGAGCATGAAAACCGCCTTTCATTATCTGACTGCAGCAATGTTTGTGCCGATGATTGCGATTATATTCGGCAGGTCCGAATACTTCATCGAGCTTGCTCCGATAGTCTCAATCGCATCGCTCGTGCTTGAATTCGCAGCCTGTTTTATGTTCCGCACCGTAAGCAAGAAGTTCAGCACCGTGTTCATTCTGTGCACCGTATCAACCTTTTTAAACATCGCATCGACCGCATTTGAGCCGTTTCTGAATGACTGTGCAGCTGCAAGCATTATTGTTTCCGCAGTGACAGCCGTTTTTATGATTGCAAGAACAATCCTTATGTTTTTTGCATTGCACGAAATCCTCAAGCCGAACGGGAACTCCGAAATAATCAGAGAAACCGTAAGCAGCTACTGTTTGTGCTATGTTTTTTCCTTCATAATGCTTGCCGGCATATCCGACCGTTCAGGAATTTTCATACTGTTTTGTGTTTTCATACTCTTTTCGAATTATATTTTCCTTATCCGAAATCTGATGAAAATTTCCGATATTCTGTATAAAAGCGAGCATGAATACAAGGTTGATATTTCCGGGAAGAATGTTTTATCCGCAGTTTCGGTTGTTATTGTTTTATCGTTTTCTTTGATTTTTGCAGGCGACTATGCCTATTCCGTAACGGATATAAACAAATCCTTCGATATTCCGTATACTGTCAATGACATCGGAATGACCGACGCCGAATACGAACGAATCTGCAAAAATATTTCTTCATACGGCATCAATGAAAACTACGTTTCCGTTATGCCGAAAAGCGAAATCATAAAGTATCAGAACATTGTCAACAAATCCGAGCTTACCGAGAGTGCACAACGTCTGCTTGATTATTACAATAAAGAAACAGGAACGGGTTCTGACAGCTATGATTATTATTTCGGTGACGATGCCGAAAAACAGGTTACCGATAATATTATAGTCAGCAACTATGCCCTGGGTCTCGGACGTTCCGAAAAAGGCAGACAGCTTGTTCGCTTCATAAAAATATTCCGTATCCTTCCGGGTGCTACACCCAAATACAAGGATACCGTTGTGTTTGATGATTTTTCGGAGCATATATTTGAAATGTTACCGTTGTTTGACGATACTCCGAGATGCGGAGATACGCTTACTGCGATGAAGCTTGACGGCAACAAGCTGTATAAACGAGATGTGAAAATACTCAACGAGGATGAAACCGATAAGCCCATTGAAGGCTTTATGTTCGACGTTGAACCCGGAATAATCATAATTTATGCAACAACAAGAGAAATACGTGATCCGTCATCAACGCTTTGCAATGTCAATTACACTTTTTATCATCAGAAATATCCTATAACCTTCCCGATAAGAAACGTTGAAGATATTTATCTTTTCGACTATTTCACAGAGCTTTCAACATACACGGTTTACAGATACAACACATCGTATCACTACTATGTGATGCCCGACTGTGAATATTATGTTCCCGAAATCTCAAAGGAAGAACAGGAATATTTCGGATTAGTCAGTTCCTGAAACCGACAGCAGACAATTTGCTACAGCCTCAAAAATAAAATCCCGATAAAAACGAAAAATCCGAACCCATTGCCGATTGGCATTAAGTTCGGATTTCTCCATTGTGGTGGAACAGATGCAACCACAGCAGAACCACCGTTTAAAGCAGAATTCAGAGAGTCAAAATACTCCTCTGTTTCATCTATTAATATGTCATCAATAACTATCTCTTTATCGCCTGCGTTGAGATAAAGTGTCATCTTCTTATCGTATAGGTAAATTGCCCGCACGAAGATATTTATAAATCCTCGGCGTATGTTTATATCGTTCAAGTCACCTGTGCGAAGTGAAATCAGATAATGTCTGATCTGAGGCTCTGTATAAACAACCTGCTTGTTCATTTCAATTGCAAGCTGTGCTTCA
>JAZQLN010000011.1:0-23353 GCA_045542715.1 Acutalibacteraceae bacterium | reverse complement strand
CTTGACGGCTATCTCCAAAGCGTTGCAGACAACACTCAGTCATATTCACCCGAAAACTACGCAAAGACAAAAGGCAATGCTGTCTGCGTTCTCGGCGACTATGTTTATCTTATCATCACAAGCGAATATCACGAAGCGAGAGTGATTGTTGATAACGCTTATCACAACGGCAATGTTGACTCCGCAATACAGACTCTTGTTAATCCCGAATAAAAAATTAACGGATACACAACATATGTGTGTCCGTTTTTTATATTGACAATAACCGAATTTTTGATATAATTAATAAGGTTAAAATAAATAAAATTTTCAGGAGTGATAAAAATGGCACTTGTAACAACCAAGAAAATGTTCGAAGATGCATACAAGGGCGGCTACGCTGTTGGTGCATTCAATGTTAACAACATGGAAATCATCCAGGGTATCGTTGAAGCAGGTAAGGCTCTCAATGCTCCCCTCATTCTCCAGGTATCAAAGGGTGCAAGAGCTTATGCTAACCACACCTATCTTGTAAAGCTTGTTGAGGCTGCTGTTGAAACAACAGGTCTCCCCATCGCACTTCATCTTGACCACGGCCCCGATTTCGAAACATGTAAGGCATGTATCGACGGCGGTTTCACATCAGTTATGATTGACGGCTCACACCTTCCCTACGAAGAGAACGTTGCTCTCACAAAGAAGGTTGTTGAATATGCACACGCACACGGCGTTGTTGTTGTAGGCGAACTCGGTCAGCTTGCAGGCATCGAAGACGATGTTAACGTTTCAGCTGAAGATGCTTCATACACAAACCCCGCTGAAGTTATCGATTTCGTAACAAGAACAGGCGTTGACTCACTTGCAATCGCTATCGGCACAAGCCACGGCGCATTCAAGTTCAAGCCCGGTCAGGATCCCAAAATCCGCATCGACATCCTTGAAGAAATCGAAAAGAAGCTTCCCGGCTTCCCCATCGTTCTTCACGGCGCATCATCAGTTGTTCCCGAGTTTGTTGATCAGATTAACGAATTCGGCGGCAAGATGGAAAATGCTATCGGTATCCCCGAAAGCGAACTCCGCAAGGCTGCAGAGCACGCTGTTTGTAAGATCAACATCGACTCCGACCTTCGTCTTGCAATGACAGCTGCTATCAGAAAGTACATGGCTGAGAATCCCGGCCACTTCGATCCCAGACAGTATCTTGCTCCCGCAAGAGTTGCTATCCAGGGCATGGTTGAGCATAAGATCAAGAACGTTCTTGGCTGCAACGACAAGGCATAAGTCAAACTTAATAAAACAAAAACCGCTGAAACCGTTTTGGCTTCAGCGGTTATTTTTTTAATCAAGGAAATCTTTAAGACGCTTGCTTCTGCTGGGGTGACGGAGTTTGCGGAGTGCCTTTGCTTCAATCTGACGGATACGCTCACGGGTAACGCCGAATTCGCTGCCCACCTCTTCAAGAGTGTGGGGATGTCCGTCCTCAAGACCGAAACGGAGAGCAAGAACCTTTGCTTCTCTGGGGGTGAGGGTTTTGAGAACATCGTTGAGCTGTTCTTTGAGAAGAAGCATTGATGCCGCATCTGCGGGTGCGGGAGCATCGTCATCGGGAATGAAATCGCCGAGATGGCTGTCTTCCTCTTCACCGATGGGAGTTTCGAGCGAAACAGGCTCCTGTGCAACCCTCATGATTTCGCGTACCTTCTCAACGGGCATATCGAGTTCAGCCGCAATTTCTTCTGCAGAGGGGTCTCTGCCGTTTTTGTGAAGAAGCTGGCTGTTTGTTTTCTTTACCTTGTTGATTGTTTCAACCATGTGAACGGGGATACGGATTGTTCTTGCCTGGTCGGCAATGGCTCTTGTGATAGCTTGTCTTATCCACCATGTGGCATAGGTTGAGAACTTGAAGCCCTTGGTATAATCAAACTTATCAACAGCCTTGATAAGACCGAGGTTGCCTTCCTGAATGAGGTCAAGGAACTGCATTCCTCTGCCCACATATCTTTTTGCGATGCTTACAACAAGGCGGAGATTTGCCTCTGCAAGACGCTGCTTTGCGTGCTGGTCGTCATCTGAAATTCTGATGGCAAGCTCGATTTCTTCTTCGGGAGTAAGAAGGGGAACACGTCCGATTTCCTTAAGATAAACCTTAACGGGGTCATCAACGGTCATGCCCTTGTCGTCGCCGCCGCCGATGTCAAGCGACTTGGGGAGGTCAACGTCAAAGTTTTCAATTGCTGCAGCGGAAAGGTCGTCAACGATTTCGATATTCTGGCTTTCAAGAGTTTCGTAGAGCTTATCAAGCTCTTCGATGTCAAGATCCATTTCGATAATTGCGGAGTCGATTTCCTGAGTTGTCAGCTTGCCTGCTGCCTTACCTTTCTCAACAAGCACCTTAAAAGGAGTTTTCTTTTCTGTTCCTTCCATAAATATCACATCCTATAAATTATTTTTTCTTAAATAACTTCAAAAATTCCTCGTCACTGACATCCGATGCATCGGTCAGCGTAGGTTCGGATTTTTCTTTGAGCACGGCAATGCAGTCTTCACATTCTTTTACGGTATTGCCCAAAGACGAGGAGATGAGCGAGATTCTTGTTACCGAATCCATTTCTTCGGGAGTGAAGTCCGAAGAAAACAGGGTTAAATCGGGCATGAAGCCTTCTTCGAGACCCTGCACGAGACATTCGTAAATCCTGCGGTTGAAGGCGGTAACAAAATCATCGGGAGAAATTTTCTCTTTCAGTTTTTTATAAAAATCAGGGTTACGCATAAAGGAGGAAATCAGAGTTTCCTCGGCTTTGGCGGCCATGAGATTTTTAGCTCTTTCGGGATTATTTTTATCCTCAAAGGATTTGTTGAGCATTTCCTGAGTTTCGCTCTTTTTGCGGGATTCTTCAAGCTTTTTTTGCCTTGCGGCGGCTTGCTTTATCTGAGCGTTCATGCCTTCGGCACTTATTCCCAATTCCGCGGAAAGACGGTTGGAATAAATTTCACGCTCGATTATTCCGCATCCTGCAAGGATTGCTGCGGCGGCGTTGAGGAATTCAACCTTGCCGTCGTCGGTGTTCAGATCGTATTTCGCACGTACTTCAAGGAGCTTGTATTCCGTTGTGCTTGCGGCGGATTTGAGCAGATCTGCAAATCTTTCCCTGCCGTGGGTACGGATGATTTCATCGGCATCCTTGCCGCCCGTCATCTGCACAACACGGAGCTTGAGACCTGTTTTGTTCAGAACTCCCAAGGCTCTTGCCGTTGCCGTGCGTCCTGCGCCGTCGTTATCGTAGCAGATTATGATTTCATCGGCGTAGCGGGAAAGCAGATTTGCCTGCTCGGCGGTGAAGGCTGTTCCCAGACAGGCGATTGCGTTGGTGAAGCCTGCCTGATGAAGGGCGATAACGTCCATGTATCCTTCAACTAAAATCAGCTTGTTTTCATTGGCATTCTTTGCTAAATTCAAGCCGAAAACACCGTTGCTTTTTTTGTATACAAGAGTGTCGGAAGTGTTGATATACTTGGGCTTGGAGTCATCCATAACCCGTCCTCCGAAGGCTATGACGTTGCCGCGCAGATCGATTATGGGGAACATGACTCTGTTTCTGAAATTATCGTAATAATTGGCTCTGCCGTTTTTATCGGAGCGTCTTGCAAGGTTTGCAAGCACAAGCTCATGCTCGGTGAATCCTTTGGCTTTGAGGTGATTTGTCAGCTCACGCCAGTCATTGGGAGCATATCCGAGACCGAAACGGCGGATTATATTCATTTCAAGTCCTCTTTTGAGGAAGTAGTTGAGAGCTTCTCTGTTTTTGGGATTCATGAGCTGCTCATGGAAGAATCTTGCAGCCTCACGGTTTGCGGCAAGCAACCGCTGACGCTGTTTTGAGAGTGTATCGTCATAGCCGTCTTCCGGCATGGAAACGCCTGCCATCTGAGCAACGGCTTTGACCGCTTCTATGTAGTCGAGGTTTTCTATTCTGCGTACGAAGGTGATAACATCTCCGCCCGCACCGCAGCCGAAGCAATAGAATGAACGGCTTTCGGGATACACCGTGAAAGACGGGGTTTTTTCGTTATGAAACGGACAGAGACCAACAAGGGTTTTGCCTCTGCGTTTAAGGTTTACCTGCGAAGAAATCACGGTTTCGATATCGATTTTATCCTGCAATTCCTGAATGAATCTTTCGCTTATTCTCAAAATCCCGCCTCCTTTCGGTGATTTTTCGGTTTATATCAAAGAAATGAATCGTTGATTTCACTCCATGCTTTGGGCACATAAAGCTCGTTGAAAACACGAACGGCATATCGGTCTGTCATGCCTGCGATGAAGTCACAGGCGGCGGTGTGGATACCGTCTTTTTCTGCAATTAATTTGAACTGTTCAGGCAATTCATCGGGTTTTTCAACGTAATGAAGATATAATTTCTGAATCATTTCAACAGCTTTCTTTTCCTCGCTTTTGCAAACGGGATTGGTGTATACTTTTTCAAACATAAAGCTGTGAAGCTCATCGAAAACCTGCTGAATTCCCTTATCGAGAACAATATCGTCAACGCTGTTCTCTATACAGCTGAGAACGAGCGTGTTTATTCTTTTTGATTTTGAATGACCCAGCTCATTGCGGATTGCAAGAGGAATATCATCCTCGCACATGATTCCTGCAATTGTTGCATCGTCGATATCGTGGTTTATGTAGGCGATTCTGTCTGCAAGGCGGACAACTCTGCCCTCTAAGGTGGCGGCCTGTTCGCCGTTTGTGTGGCGTTCGATGCCGTTGCGTACTTCAAAAGTGAGGTTGAGACCTCTGCCGTCTTTTTCAAGCACGTCAACAACTCTCATGCTCTGTGCATAGTGCTTGAAGCCTGAAGGACAGATGCCGTTGAGCGCTCTTTCACCTGCATGACCGAAGGGTGTGTGACCCAAATCGTGACCCAAAGCGATTGCTTCGGTAAGGTCGCTGTTGAGCATAAGTGCATCTGCGATAGTTCTTGCAATCTGCGAAACTTCGAGAGTGTGAGTGAGACGGGTACGGTAGTAATCGCCCTCGGGTGAAAGAAAAACCTGAGTTTTATGTTTGAGACGGCGGAACGAACTGCAGTGTATTATTCTGTCACGGTCACGTTGGAATGCGGTTCTGACGGGACATTCTTCCTCGGGGCGGAGTCTGCCTTTGGTTTCGCAGGCAAAAGCCGCATGTGGAGAGAGAATTTCTTTTTCTCTTGCACAGGTGTTTTCACGGATTGAGTTCATATTTTTCACCCCTTCAATAACTAATACGAAACAAATCCGTCGATTCCTGTATTTAAATTGTTAACTTTTTATGAACAAATACGGGACATCACTTTTGTGATGCCCCGTAACAGCTTGCCGAAAAACAAGTTTTTCGGCAAGCTGCGGCTGTTGAGAAAGGAAGCTGAATGGCGTTTTCTTCGACCGATGGCGTACAAAGGTACGTCGATGGGAGAAAAAACGTCAAATAAACGAAAAAATTTATCAATCCTCCGTCATTTTCTTGCGAAAATGCCACCTCCTTTTCAAAGGAGGCTATGAAGATTTGTCACTTTATCTTTTTTGTTTATGTT
This sequence comes from Acutalibacteraceae bacterium, assembly GCA_045542715.1. GTDB lineage: Bacteria > Bacillota > Clostridia > Oscillospirales > Acutalibacteraceae > CAG-177. The sequence goes on along the minus strand of JAZQLN010000011.1, from coordinate 17,798 downwards.
TCAGCGACTTTATCGACAGTCAAATACGGGACATCACCCTTGTGATGCCCCGTAAGCTTTTTACCAGATCTTTTTTGATGCTATATCGGCAAGTGCACTTGCGATGAATTCGTCAACGCTCTTTGAACCGAGGTCGCCTTCGCCTCTCTTACGAACCGAAACAGCACCGTCTTCGATTTCCTTGTCGCCAACGAGGAGCATATAAGGAATCTTTTCAAGCTGTGCTTCGCGGATTTTGTAGCCGATTTTTTCGCTTCTGTCGTCAACCGAAACTCTCATGCCGAGTTCTTCAAGCTTTGCCGCAACTTCTTTTGCATAAGCATGATGACGGTCTGCGATGGGAAGAAGTCTTACCTGCTCAGGTGAAAGCCAGAGGGGAAGTGCACCCGCAAAGGTTTCAAGGATATAAGCAAGAGTTCTTTCGTAGCAGCCGAGGCTGGTTCTGTGGATGATATAGGGAAGCTTCTTCTGTCCGTCTGTATCAACATAATACATACCGAATTTCTCTGCAAGAAGCATATCAATCTGGATTGTAACAATGGTGTCTTCCTTGCCGAAAACATTCTTGAACTGAATGTCGAGCTTGGGTCCGTAGAAAGCGGCTTCGTCGATACCGATTTCGTAGTTCACGCCGAGGTTGTCAAGAATTTTGCCCATTGTTTCCTGTGCGGAATTCCACTGTTCGGGAGTACCTTCATATTTAGCTGTGTTGTTGGGGTCCCACTGTGAGAAACGGAAAGTACACTTATCAAGCATACCGATTGTGCCGAGAAAATACTTGCAAAGGCTGAGACAACCCTTGAATTCTTCTTCAAGCTGGTCGGGACGGAGAACAAGGTGACCCTCTGAAATTGTGAACTGACGGACACGGATAAGACCGTGCATTTCGCCTGAATCTTCGTTACGGAAAAGGGTTGAAGTTTCGCCCAGACGCATGGGAAGATCACGGTAGCTTCTTGCACTGTTGAGATATACCTGATACTGGAAGGGGCAGGTCATCGGGCGGAGTGCAAGGCATTCCTTCTCTTCGTCATCGGGGTCGCCGAGAATGAACATACCGTCACGGTAGTGGTCCCAGTGGCCCGAAATTCTGTAAAGGTCTCTCTTTGCCATAAGGGGAGTTTTTGTGAGAAGATAGCCGTTTTTCTGCTCAACATCTTCAACCCAGCGCTGAAGAAGCTGGATAACCCTTGCACCCTTGGGCATGAGAATGGGGAGACCCTGACCGATTGAGTCAACTGTTGTGAAATATCCGAGCTCTCTGCCGATTTTGTTGTGGTCACGCTTCTTTGCTTCTTCAATGGCTTCAAGATGAGCTTCAAGGTCTTCTTTCTTTGTGAAAGCGGTGCCGTAAACTCTCTGGAGCATCTTGTTCTTTGAGTCGCCTCTCCAGTAAGCACCGGTGCATGATGTGAGCTTGAAAGCCTTGATTCTGCTTGTGTCGGGAATGTGAGGACCTGCACAGAGTTCGTCAAATTCGCCCTGCTTGTAGAACGAAATCTTCTCGCCGTTGTCGGAATGCTCTTTGATAAGCTCAACCTTGAAAGGCTCGTTCTTTTCTTCCATCATCTTGATTGCATCTTCGGGGTCAAGCTCATATTTTTCAAGAGCAAGACCTTCCTTAACGATTTTCTTCATCTCTGCTTCGATTTTTTCGAGAACTTCGGGAGTGAAGGGTACGTCAACATCGAAATCGTAGTAAAAACCGTTGTCGATTGCAGGGCCGATTGCAAGCTTTGCAGAGGGGAAAAGTCTTTTTACTGCCTGAGCAAGAACGTGCGATGCGGTGTGGCGGAGTGCCCACTTGCCGTCTGCATCGTCGAAGGTAAGAATTTCAAGTTCGCAGTCGTTTTCGATGGGAGTTCTCAGGTCGCATACGGTGCCGTTGATTTTGCAGACACAGGCAGCCTTGTAAAGACCCATGCCGAGACTTTTTGCGATTTCCATAGCGGTTATGCCGTTTTCAAATTCTTTAACGACACCGCCCTTGAGGGTTACGTTAATCATGTATATCATTCCTTTCAAATTTTACAAAATAAAAAAGCTTCACCCTGCATAAAACAGGATGAAGCATAAAACTCCACGGTTCCACCCGTTATTCCGACAATAATCGGCACTCGGCAGCCTTAACGCGGCTGACACGGCACACCTTGAATACGGCGGCACTCGGCAGGCGGTAGCGGAATGCGGAATTTTACCGTTCTTACAGCACTCGGAACGGCTCTCTGAAAAATTCTGATGCAAACAGCCTTCTGCTTCATCGATTTCGATATTACAATTATATTATCACTCCTCATTCTCAAAGTCAATAGAAATTATGAGGAAAAATTCACAAAAAACTTGACAATAACTCTTTAAGAGTATAATATTAATACAATGGTGTTATATTGTGCCAAGAAGGGTGTATTTGCATCCGAAAACACCATTAGTAGATTTTTCTGTAAATTTCTATTATATCGGCTTTGATTTAAAAGCCACAAAAATTTCAAGCAAAAGGAGGAAAACAAAGACTTGGAACTTTGGATTGCGATTCTTATTGCCGCCGCAACTCTTATAGTCGGTGCCGTTATCGGCTTCGTTTTGGGCGGTTTACATAGGAAGAAGGTTGCAGAGGCAGCCATCGGCTCCGCTGAGCAGGAAGCCAACAAGATTATCAGCGATGCCATGACTACTGCCGAAGCAAAGAAAAAAGAAGCCATCCTTGAAGCTAAGGATGAAATCCACAAGCAGAGAACAGAAACCGAAAAAGAGCTTCGTGAAAGAAGAAATGAAGTTCAGCGTATGGAACGCAGAATCAATCAGAAGGAAGAAACTCTTGATAAAAAGAGCGAAAACCTCGAAAAGAAAGACGAAGTTCTCAACGGTAAAATCAAGGCAGCAGAAGAGCGTCTTGAAGAAATCGAAAGCATCAAAAAGAGTCAGTTTGATATGCTCGAAAGAATTTCAGGCTTCACAAAAGAGCAGGCTAAGGAATATATCCTCAGCGTTCTCGATGAAGACCTCAACCACGAAAAGGCTGTAAAAATTCAGGAAATCGAGCAGAAAACAAAGGACGAAGCAGACCAGATGGCAAGAGAGATTATCACAACCGCCATTCAGCGCTGCGCTGCCGACCATGTTGCGGAGGCAACCGTTTCCGTTGTAGCATTGCCCAATGACGAAATGAAGGGCAGAATTATCGGCCGTGAAGGCAGAAACGTCAGAACACTCGAAATGATTACGGGTGTTGACCTTATTATTGACGATACTCCCGAAGCCATAACCGTTTCAAGCTTCGACCCCGTTCGCAGAGAGATTGCAAGACTTACTCTTGAAAAGCTCATTGCAGACGGCAGAATTCATCCTGCAAGAATCGAAGAAATGTACGAAAAGGCTAAGCGTGAGGTTGAAACAACCATCAAGCAGACAGGCGAGCACGCTCTTATCGATGCAGGCGTAAACAACGTTCATCCCGAAATCGTTAAGCTTATCGGTAAACTCAGATACCGCACAAGCTACGGTCAGAATGTTCTCAACCACTCACTTGAAGTTTCCTATATCGCAGGTCTTATGGCATCGGAACTTGGCACCGACGTCAGAACAGCAAAGCGCGCAGGTTTGCTTCATGATATCGGTAAGGCACTTGACCACGAAATGGAAGGTTCACACGTTGACCTCGGTGTTGAATTCGCAAAGAAATTCAAAGAAAACGATAATATTCTTCATGCAATCAAGGCTCATCACGGTGAGGTTGAAGCAAAAACAATCACTGCTATCCTTGTTCAGGCTGCAGACGCAATTTCAGCCGCAAGACCCGGTGCAAGACGTGAGGATGTTCAGAACTATATCAAGCGTCTTGAAAAGCTTGAAGAAATCGCAAACTCCTTTGAAGGCGTTGAGCGTTCATTTGCAATTCAGGCAGGTCGTGAAGTCAGAATCATGGTTAAACCCGAAGTTGTTAACGATGATAAGATGGTGCTTCTTGCAAGAGATGTTGCCAAAAAGATTGAGGACAGCATGGAATATCCCGGTCAGATTAAAGTTAACCTTATCAGAGAAAGCAGAACCATCGACTACGCAAAATAATAATTGTATCCCCTCATTAAATCTCAATTACGCATCTTGGCGGAATATTTTTCGCCAACATTGCGCCCAAATCCTCGTTAATACACAAAGTATTGCCTGCGGTTTGAACGCACCTTGACGAAAAAATCTTCTCGTCAATCTGCATATTTCGATTTAATTAGTGGCTACTCAAACGGGGCTGCCTGATCCGCAGTCCCGTTATTTGATATGAAAGGGAGAAAAGAATGAATATTCTCGTTATCGGCGACGTTGTGTCGGCAAAGGGATGCGAATTTCTCCGCAATGTTCTGCCGTCATTCAAAAGACTCAAGGGAATAGATTTCTGCATTGCAAACGGCGAAAATTCTGCTGTGGGCAACGGCATAACTCCCTTTTCCGCACAGTATCTTTTCGACAGCGGTGTTGATTTCATAACAACGGGAAATCATGTTTACCGCCGCAGAGAAATTTACGAAATGCTTGATGAGCGTGATGATATCATCAGACCCGCCAATTTCAGCAAAGGAAATCCGGGCAAGGGATATTCTGTTGTTGATATGGGATTTACGAAGCTTGCCGTCATCAACCTTGCAGGTATGGTTTATATGGACAGATGCGACAATCCCTTTGCGGTGATTGACGGAATTCTGCCCGAAGTTTCCGACTGTAAAATAAAGCTGGTTGATTTCCATGCGGAAGCAACCGCAGAAAAAAGAGCAATGGGATTTTATCTTGACGGCAAGGTTTCAGCCGTTTTCGGAACTCATACCCATGTCATAACGGGGGATGCGCAGATTCTTCCGTGCGGTACGGCATATATGACCGATATCGGCATGACGGGACCTAAGAATTCCGTTCTGGGAGTCAAACCCGAAATTTCAATTGATTGGCTGAAAACGGGTATGCCTGCAAGATTTGACACAGCCGACGGCGAATGTATTCTCAACGGCTGTATATTTGAGATTGACAATAAGACGGGTAAGGCAATAAGCGTTGAACCCGTAAATATAGAGTGATAAAAATGCAGAAACTATTGAGCTATATGCGTTCCGCCTGTCAGCAGTACGACATGATAAAAGACGGCGACAGAATAGCCGTCGGCGTGTCGGGCGGCAAGGATTCCGTTGCACTGCTTGCGGCAATGGCGGATTTACGCAGATTCTACCCTGCAAAATTCGAGCTTGTTGCAATCACTCTCGACCCTCGTTTCGGCGGAGTTGACGGCGATTACTCCGAAATTGAGGAGCTTTGCAAAAAGCTTGATGTTGAGTATTATATAAAACGCACTCAGCTTGCGGAGGTTATTTTTGACATAAGGAAAGAGAGTAATCCCTGCAGTCTGTGTGCACGCATGAGAAGGGGTGCACTCCACGATGCGTCAAAGGAGATGGGATGCAACAAGATTGCGCTCGGTCATCACCTTGACGATGTTGCGGAAACATTCATAATGAACCTTTTCAACGGCGGAACACTGGATTGCTTCATGCCAGTAACATATCTTTCCCGCAAGGATATCTACATGATAAGACCGATGATTTTTGCAAGGGAGAGCGACTGTGCAAGGGTTGTGCGCAGAGGGGAATTGCCTACGGTCAAGAGCAAATGCCCCGCCGACGGCACAACCGAAAGGCAGGAGGTCAAGGAATTTCTCAATTCCCTTGAAAAGAAATACGGTAATGTCCGTGAAAAAATCCTCGGTGCAATGCAGAGAAAAGAAATCAACGGTTATTAAGGAGAAAAATATGATACTTTCAGATAAAACTTTAATGAAAATGCTTGATGAAGGCACTCTTGTTGCAGAACCCCTTGAACCTACGCAGATTCAGCCTGCAAGTATTGATATAAGACTCGGCAACACCTTCGGCATAGTCAAGGATTCCTCAACGGGAATAATTAATCTTGCGGATAAGATTGAATATGAAACAATTGAAACAGACACCTATGTTCTGTTGCCCGGTCAGTTTGTTCTGGCAACAACCATGGAATATTTTGAGCTTCCCGATGACTTGACGGCATTTGTTGAGGGAAGAAGCTCGCTCGGAAGAATGGGACTGTTCATTCAGAATGCAGGTTGGGTTGATCCCGGTTTCAAGGGTGAAATTACGCTTGAATTATTCAATGCAAACCGCTGTGCAATCGAACTTAAGGCAGGTCGCAGAGTCGGACAGCTCGTTTTCGCCAAAATGGACGAAAAGGCACTCAACCCCTACAGAGGAAAGTATCAGGGTCAGAGGGGTGCAACCGGCTCAAGAGTTTTCATGGATAAAGAGATAAAATAAACCTTTCAGAAAGGCTGATATATATGAAATACGCAGTTATACTTTATGACGGAATGGCGGATTATCCCGTTCCTGCACTTGACGGCAAAACTCCCATGGAGCTTGCCCAAAAGCCCAATTTCGATGCTCTTGCAAAGAAGGGCAGAGTGGGTCTTGTCAGAACCGTTGCCGACGGTCTCAAGCCCGGAAGTGACGTTGCAAACCTGAGCGTTCTCGGCTACGACCCCAAGGTGTGCTATACGGGCCGTTCACCTCTTGAGGCTGTGAGCATCGGCGTTAAGATGAAGGATACCGATGTTGCTCTGCGCTGCAACGTTGTTACCCTCAGCGATGAGGAAAATTATGAAGATAAAACCATGGTAGATTATTCCGCAGGCGATATTTCAAGCGAAGATGCGGCTGAAATCATCAAAACCGTTCAGGAGCATTTCGGCAACGATGAATTCAGATACTACAACGGCGTAAGCTACCGTCATTGCCTTATCTGGAATAACGGCACAACCGATCTCGGCAAAATGACTCCTCCCCATGATATTTCGGGCAGAGTGGTCGGCGAATATCTCTCAACCTCTCCCAATGCGGAAAAGCTCATCGCAATGATGAAGGAGAGCTACGAGCTTCTCAAAGACCACCCCGTAAACAAAAAGAGAATTGCGGAGGGTAAGGCTCCCGCAAACTCAATCTGGCTTTGGGGTGAGGGCAGCAAGCCTGCTCTTTCCGATTTTGAAGAAACCTACGGCGTCAAGGGCAGCATTGTTTCCGCAGTTGACCTTCTCAAGGGCATTGCAATCTGTGCAGGCATGGGTGTTCCCGATGTTGAGGGTGCAACAGGCTACATAGACACAAACTTTGAGGGCAAGGCTCAGGCGGCTGTTGAAGAATGGAAAAACGGCAAAGACCTTGTTTATATTCATATCGAAGCTCCCGATGAATGCGGCCACAGAAACGAACCCGAAAACAAAATCAGAGCAATTGAGCTTATCGACGAAAGAGTTCTTCCCATTGTTCTTGATTATCTCAATAATTGCGGTGAAGACTATAAGATAATGATTCTTCCCGACCATCCCACTCCCATCGTCACAAAAACACACGCATCCGACCCCGTACCCTTTATGATTTACCATAAGAACGGAGAAGTTGACGGCGTTGAAACAATAAACGAGAAAACAGCCGAAGCAACAGGCGATTTTGTTGAGGTTGGCTGCGGACTTATGAAAGAATTTTTGGAGGCATAAAAATGAGCTATAAAATCAATACAAAATGTATCCTCAGCGGATATTCACCCAAAAACGGAGAACCCAGACAGGTGCCCATTTCGCAGAGCACAACATTCAAATACGATTCGAGCGTTGAAATGGGCAAGCTTTTTGACCTTGAAGCTTCGGGATATTTCTATACCCGTCTTGCAAACCCCACAAACGATGCTGTTGCCGCAAAGATTGCAGACCTTGAAGGCGGTGTTGGCGCAATGCTCACATCATCGGGTCAGGCGGCATCGTTCTATTCAATTTTCAATATTGCAGCTGCAGGCGACCATGTTATCAGCGCATCAACAATCTACGGCGGCACTTTCAACCTCTTCAACGTTACAATGAGAAAGCTCGGTATCGATTTCACATTCGTAAGCCCCCAGGCAACGGAAGAAGAGCTTAATGCGGCTTTCAGACCCAATACCAAGGCTGTTTTTGCCGAGTCACTTTCAAATCCTGCTCTTGAAGTTCTTGATTTCGATAAATTCGTCAATGCAGCTCATTCACACGGTGTACCCCTCATCATCGACAACACCTTCCCCACACCCGTTAACTGCCGTCCCTTTGAGCTTGGTGCCGATATCGTTATCCACTCAACAACAAAGTATATGGACGGCCACGCAACAAGCGTAGGCGGCGTTGTTATTGACGGCGGTAAGTTTGACTGGACACAGAATGACAAATTCCCCGGACTCACAACTCCCGATGATTCATATCACGGTATCACATATACAGAGCGTTTCGGCAATGCCGCATATATCACAAAGTGCATGGCTCAGCTCATGCGTGACCTCGGCTCGATTCCCTCACCCTTCAACGCATTTCTCCTCAACCTCGGACTTGAAACACTTCCTCTGAGAATTGAGAGACACTGCTCAAATGCTCTTGCCGTTGCGGAATTCATCCGTGACAGCGGCTGTGCAATTGAAGTTACCTATCCCGGCATGAAGGGCAGCAAGGGCTATGAGCTTGCTCAGAAGTATATGCCCAACGGCACAAGCGGCGTTATCTCGTTCAGAATCAAGGGCGGAAGAGATGCCGCAACAAAATTCATGGACAGCCTTCAGATTGCCGAAATCGCAACCCATGTTGCCGATGCACGCACTTGCTGCCTGCATCCCGCAAGCACAACCCACCGTCAGCTCACACCTCAGGAGCTTATCGACTGCGGAATTTCCGATGACCTCATCCGTCTTTCGGTCGGCATCGAACACGTTGACGATATCATTGCAGATGTGAAGCAGGCTCTTGAAAAGTCACAGGCATAAACAAAAAACAATTGGCTTGAGAAGGTTTGATTACCAACTCAAGCCAATTTTTTATTTCATGTAAGGGTCAATCATGTATCCCAACGGATACGGCTCCGCTTCGGGATTGTCTATGAATGTTTTAAGAAAATGACAGAATGTGAATGCTTTCGGTTCGCGTCCGTTTTTCGTTTCCCATGCACGGAGATGAAATTCGCTTTTCAGCATGGTGACAACATCGCCGTCACTGTTGCAGAATGAATCAACGTGAACATAGTCGAAATCAGGCAGACGGTATCCGTCGGCATAGTCCTGAACGGTCATATCATCTTTAAGGAATGCACATCTGTCATTTTTGAGCAGCCATTTGCAGAATTCCAGCTTGAACTGTGCTTCTGTCAGAAGTTCGGAACTCATTTTTCTATTCCGAGTTCCTTACAGCAGTCGTCAACGATTTTAAGCATAGCATCCATCTTTCTTTCCATGTCCGCAACAAGCTCAAACTGTGTGCGGCAGCGGACAAGATTATGCTCGGGATATTCGGTCTTGAAGTAAACGTCGCCGTTGATGAAGTCGCCGAGGAATCTCATGCCGCATTCAAGAGTCATGAGCTTTGAGGAGAATGCAAGCTGCTCAATTTCGTTTTTGGTGAGGCTTTCTCCTGCGGTTGAAAGATAGCCGAGGGTGTATGCCGCAAAGTTTTCAAGGCTGAGTGATACCTTTGAAAGGTCTTTTTCGTCTTCTGCGGCTGTGTTTGCACCGAAACGGATGCTGTCGCCGAAATCATAGAGTGAAAGTCCGGGCATAACAGTATCAAGGTCAACAACACAGATGCCCTCGTTTGTTTCGTTGTCAAACATAACGTTGTTGAGTTTCGTGTCGTTGTGGGTAACACGGAGAGGAAGCTCGCCTGCGTTGAGCATATCGATAAGCACGGAGCAGTCCTTTTCACGGGCAAGAACAAATTCAATTTCTGCCTCTGCCTGAGAAGCTCTGCCCGAAAGGTTATCCGCAACAGCCTTTTTGAAGTCTGAAAATCTTGAAACCGTGTTGTGGAAGTTGGGGATTGTTTCAGTCAGGCTGTCGATGGGATAATCGGCAAGAATTCTCTGGAAATTACCGAATGCCTTTGCCGCATTGAAGAATACTTCGGCATTTTCAACGCTCTGGCAGGAGTGTGCACCCGTGATGAAGTTATAGCATCTCCAGAAACGGTTTTCGCCGTCGATGTAGTAGGGTTTGCCGTCTTTTGCGGGGATAACGTAAAGACACTCTCTGTCAACGTCGCCGCCGTTTGCAAGCACATATTCACGCATATATTTCGTAACGCCCATAACGTTTTCCATAAGAGCCTCAGGCTGCTTGAAAACATAGGTGTTAAGCTCCTGCACGAGATATTTGTTGAGCTTTCCGTTTTCGCCGCGGAATGTGAATGTGTATGTATTGTTTATGTGGCCGTCGTGAAGCTGGTCCGTGTTTTCGAGCACTCCTTCAAACTGAAACGCACCGAGAAGCTCTGCAGCATTGCTGATTGTGTTGTTCATCGGAATTACTCCTTTTCGTATAATGTAATCTCACCGAAAAATTCGGGTCGGTGGAAGTCGGGTTTTTCCGTTTTGACGGGGAAACATGAACCGTAATGGGGTGATTCTGTTTTATCACCGCACTTATAAAAATTGCATCTGATTTTTCTTTCACAGAGCTTGAATTCTTTGCCGTAAACCGCAGAAATGAAGGCTTCGGGAAGAATAATCTCAACTCCCCAGCCTCTTTCGAGAGTGTGCTTGAAGTCTTTTGCAGTGATAATCGGTTCAAGAGGGGTTATCTCTTTGATGAAAACTCTGTCCTCACGGCAGGTACCGATTTGCGAAAGATAAACACCTTTTCTGTTGACTTCAAAATTGATGTATCTGTCGTCATCCTCAAAGGGCATGAAGAAGAATTCAAGGCAGCTGTCGGTATAAACGGGGTCATCACGCTGAGTGCATACGCAACGGGGATAAACCTCATAAGACCATAAGCGAACACAAATGCCCTTGCCCTTAACCGCATACAGTGCGGCAAGACTTTTTGGCTTATAGCCGTTTTCATCCCACGGGAATGAACTTATCGCATAAATGTGATAATCAAGACCGTCGGGAGCTTTTTTATAAATCGGAGCAATATTTATCATTATATCCCTCTTATTTTATTTATATTATTAAAACATTATACTATAGTGCGGCGGAATAGTCAATAAATAAAAACGGGCACGGAAAACCGTACCCGTTAAACTTTTCAATTACATAGCTTCAACGATTGCCTTTGTATCTCTTGCGATAACAAGCTCTTCGTTGGTGGGAAGAACAAATACCTTAACCTTTGAGTTTGCGGTTGAGATTTCGCCTTCCTTGCCTCTTCTCATAATTTCGTTTGCTTCTGCATCAAGCTCAACACCGAGGTAGCTGAGGTTGTTGCAAACGTCTGCACGAAGGTCGATGGTGTTTTCGCCGATACCGCCGGTGAATACGATAGCGTCAACGCCGTCCATAGCTGCAACGTAGCTGCCGATAAGCTTGCGTACCTGATATTTCTGGATGCTTCTTGCAAGATGTGCTCTTTCGTTGCCTTCTGCTTCTGCAGCTGAAACGTCACGGTCGTCACTGCCTACACCTGAAACACCGAGAACGCCCGACTTCTTGTTTAGGATTGCATCTGTTTCAGCGGGTGTCCAGCCTTCCTTCTGCTGAAGGTAGGTAACAACTGAGGGGTCGATTGCACCGCAGCGTGTACCCATGATGAAGCCGTCAAGGGGAGTAAGACCCATGCTGGTGTCGATGCACTTGCCGCCCTTAACGGCTGTGATTGATGAGCCGTTGCCGAGGTGGCAGGTAACAATCTTGAGGTCTTCGATGTTCTTGCCCATAACCTCTGCACAGCGTGCACTTACGAAGCGGTGAGATGTGCCGTGGAAGCCGTAACGGCGGATAGCATACTTCTCATAGTATTCGTAGGGAATGGGGAACATATATGCTTCAGCAGGCATTGTTGAGTGGAATGCGTTGTCGAAAACAACAACCTGGGGAAGGTCTGCACCGAAAACGTCAACGCAGGCTCTGATACCCTGAATGTGTGCGGGGTTATGAAGGGGAGCAAGGTCGCAAAGGCTTTCGATGCCTTCGATAACCTTTTCTGTTACGAGTGTGCTTTCCTTGAAGAGAGCACCGCCCTGAACAACTCTGTGACCGATAGCCGAAATTTCTTCAAGGCTGTCAATAACCTTTGCATCGCCTTCGGTAAGAACCTTCTTAACCTCAAGGAATGCAACGGTGTGGTTGGGGAAATCAACGTTGTATTCAAACTTGCGTCCGTCAGCAGTTGAACCGCCGATTTTGCCGTCTACGCCGATTCTTTCGCAGTTGCCCTTTGCAATCATGGTTTCTGTGTCCATGTCAAAAAGCTGATACTTAAGAGATGAGCTTCCGCAGTTAATAACGAGAATTTTCAATTTTAACACTCCTATAGAAATATTTGCTTGATTTGTATCAATAACTGTTATATTATATATCTAAATAATATTTTTTTCAAGTAGAAATTATAAAGAAAAGGTGCAAAAATGAAGGTTGCGGGAATTATAGCTGAATATAATCCGTTTCACAACGGTCATGCTTTGCTTGCTTATAAGGCAAGGGAGGCAGGTGCAACCCATGTTGCTGCGGTTATGAGTGGTAATTTTGTGCAGAGAGGCGAGCCTGCACTGATGCATCATACGGTCAGAACAAAAGCGGCTATTGAATGCGGAATTGACCTCGTTTTGCAGCTGCCGTCGGTTTATGCCGTCTCATCCGCACAGAGCTTTGCACAGGCAGGAGTTGAAATTCTTGACGGTACGGGTATCGTTGATTGGCTTGTTTTCGGAAGCGAATGCGGTGACACGGAAAAAATAACCGAAACAGCAAAACTGATTTATTCCGATGAAATCAGACCTTACATTTCCGATGAGCTTGATAAAGGTATAACCTTTGCGGCGGCAAGAGAAAATGCACTTCGTAAAATCAGTCCCGAATGTGCAGATATAATTCAGAAACCGAACAACATTCTCGGAGTTGAGTATGCGGCGGCACTTGAAAGAACAAACAGCAATATTATGCCCGTAACTTTTAAAAGAATCGGTGCGGAGCATGATTCGGACAAATCAAACGGCGAAATTGCATCGGCTTCAATGGTAAGAGAATTTATAAAAGGCAGAAGAGAATTCGGAGATTTCGTTCCCGTAAAGGCAGAGGAAATATATTGGAATGCTCCGGTTTCGGACATAAAACTAATTGAAAATGCAATTTTATATAAGATGAAAACCACAACAGCAGAGGCTCTTTCTCTCGCTCCCGATGTCAGCGAGGGTATTGAAAACAGGATTATCAATGCGGCAAAAGAGGCAAAAAATCTTGAAGAATTGTATTATCTTGCCAAAACCAAAAGATATACTCACGCAAGAATACGCAGAATAATCATCAATCATTTTCTTTGTGTTACGGCGGAGGATACCGCAATTTCCGCACCGTATATCCGTGTTGCGGGTTTCAATGAAAAGGGTGCGGAGCTTATCAGAATGCTCAAAAAAACAGCAAAACTTCCTGTTATAACCAAGGCATCGGATATTGCTGACGCGGGTGAAAACGCACAAAAAATCTTTTCTCTCGAATGTACGGCGGGCGAAATTTTTTCGCTTTGTCTGCCTGAAAACGGCAGTTATCCTCCGGAAAAATCTGTCAAACCGATTATTTTATAACATTATATAATGGAAAATTCTGTATCAATGCAGAAAAAATGACTTGAAGGGCAGCCGTTTAAAGGTTGCCCTTTTTTGGTTGTTTTAATAGGCAAACCTAACAAATGTGCAAAAATATTACACAAAAAATATTTTTTAAAATCACAAAATTTCGTATGAATGCACAAACATTCAAAAATGGTATAATTATTTATTAAAATAGGGTTGACATATTGACAAGCCGAGATTATAATGTTACCCTGCATATTATGATGGAAATTAATACCCTATAATTTAGTCTTATTTTGCGTTTAAATAATTATTTTATAGGGCGGTTCCAGGCAAATAATTTTTCGGCTTTCCACATGGAAATGGAAATTTAAAGAAACGGAGTGATTTAGCCTAATGCTGAAAATGAATCCCGTTAAACGCGGAAGCTGCACACGCATGAGCTTCGGAAAAATCAATGAGGTTATGGATATGCCCAACCTCATAGAAATCCAGAAAGCATCTTACAGATGGTTCATCGAAACCGGTCTTAAGGAAGTTTTCCGTGATATGGCGGATATCACGGATTACACAGGCAACTGGGTGCTCAGCTTTGTTGATTACCGTATGGACGACAAGCCCAAGTATACCGTTCGCGAATGCAAAGAACGCGACGCTACTTATGCGGCTCCCATGAGAGTAACCGTGCGTTTACAGAACAAAGAAACAGGCATCATCAAAGAGTCAGAGGTCTTCATGGGTGATTTCCCCATCATGACCGAAAGCGGTACATTCGTTATCAACGGTGCGGAACGTGTTATTGTTTCACAGCTTGTCCGTTCACCCGGTGTTTATTACGGAATGACCCACGATAAGACAGGTATCGAGCTTTATACCAGCACAATCAACCCCAACAGAGGTGCATGGCTTGAATACGAAACCGATGCCAACGATGTTTTCTATGTACGCATCGACAAAAACAGAAAAATTTACATCACTGCGTTTATCCGTGCTCTCGGCTTGAGCTCAAACGATGATATCCGCCGTTTCTTCGGTGAGGATAACAAGCTTGAAGCCACTATGGAGAAAGATGAAACCAGAAATACGGAAGAAGCCCTTATGGAAGTTTTCAAAAAGCTCCGTCCCGGCGAACCCGTAACTCTTGAATCTGCTCAGCAGCACATCGATAACCTTTTCTTCGATCCTCACAGATATGATATTTCCAGAGTGGGCCGCTATAAATACAACAAAAAGCTTTCAATGCTCAACCGTCTTCCCGGCTGCACCGTTGCACAGCCCGTTATCTCAGAATACACAGGCGAGCTTCTTGCTGAACCCGGCGAAGTAATCACAAAGCAGAAGGCTCTTGAAATAGAGCAGGCAGGCGTTATGCGTGTTGTTGTTGCCTGCGAAGACGGCAGTGAACTGTTCGTTATCTCAAACGGCATGGTAGAGCCTGTTGCTCTTCTTCCCGAATCAATCACAAAAGCCGAGCTTGAAGAAATCGGCATCAATGAAAAGGTACGTTTCTCCGTTCTTCACGAAGTTATCGAGAAGTGCGGCGATGACAAGGCAGCTCTCCTTGCAGAAATGGCAGAGCGCTGCGACGACCTTATTCCCAAGCACATCATCGTTGACGATATCTTTGCATCTGTCAACTATGTTAACTGCCTTACCAAGCATGTTGGTAATGTAGACGATATCGACCATCTGGGCAACAGAAGAATCCGTTCCGTCGGCGAGCTTCTTCAGAATCAGTTCAGAATCGGTCTTGCAAGAATGGAAAGAGTTGTTCGTGAAAGAATGGCTATCCAGGCTCAGGAAGATGAAGATAAGATCACTCCGCAGACTCTTATCAACATCCGTCCCGTTATGGTTGCAATCAAGGAGTTCTTCGGTTCATCACCCCTTTCACAGTTCATGGACCAGACCAACCCCCTTGCAGAGCTTACTCATAAACGCCGTCTTTCAGCCCTCGGCCCCGGCGGTCTTTCAAGAGACCGTGCAGGTTTCGAAGTCCGAGACGTTCACTATTCTCACTACGGCAGAATGTGTCCCATCGAAACTCCCGAAGGTCCCAACATCGGTCTTATTTCCTACCTTGCAACATTCGCAAAAATCAACGAATACGGCTTCATTGAGGCTCCCTACAGAAAGATTGACAAAGAAACGGGCATAGTTCTTGACGAAGTTGAATATATGACTGCTGACACGGAAGACGATTTCATCGTTGCTCAGGCCAACGAACCTCTCGATGAAAACAACCGCTTTGTCAGACCCAAAATCACCGCAAGATACAGAGACGAATTCATCGAAATCGACAACACAAGAGTTGATTACATGGATATCTCTCCCAAGATGGTTGTATCTGTTGCTACCGCAATGATCCCCTTCCTTGAAAACGATGACGCGAACCGTGCTCTCATGGGTTCGAACATGCAGCGTCAGGCAGTTCCCCTGCTCAAGACCTGTGCACCCATCGTCGGAACGGGTATGGAATACAAGGCAGCCGTTGACTCGGGCGTTACGGTTCTTGCAAAGAGTGCAGGTACGGTAACCAAGGTTTCCGCGGATTCAATCACAATCAAACACGATGACGGCGAAACAAAGAGCTATGAGCTTATCAAGTTCCTTCGCTCCAACCAGGGCACATGCATCAACCAGAGACCCATCGTTTCTGTCGGTCAGAGAGTTGAAAAGAATGAGGTTATTGCTGACGGTCCCGCAACAGACCACGGCGAAATCAGCCTCGGCAAGAACGCTCTCGTAGGCTTCATGACATGGGAAGGCTACAACTACGAAGACGCCGTTCTTATCAACGAAAAACTCGTTCGTGACGATGTTTACACATCCGTTCACATTGAAGAATACGAAACCGAAGCAAGAGATACCAAGCTCGGACCCGAAGAAATCACCAGAGATATTCCCAACGTCGGTGAGGATGCACTCGGCAACCTCGACGAAAGAGGTATTATCAGAATCGGTGCAGAGGTTCATTCAGGTGATATCCTTGTAGGTAAGGTTACTCCCAAGGGTGAAACCGAGCTTACCGCAGAAGAAAGACTTCTTCGTGCAATCTTCGGTGAAAAGGCTAAGGAAGTAAGAGATACTTCCCTCAAAGTTCCCCACGGAGAATACGGTATCGTTGTTAACGTTGAGGTGTTCACAAGAGAAAACAGCGACGAGCTGTCACCCGGCGTAAACAAGGTTGTACGTTGCTACATTGCTCAGAAGCGTAAGCTTTCAGTCGGCGATAAGATGGCGGGCCGTCACGGTAACAAGGGTGTTGTTTCAAGAATTCTTCCCCAGGAAGATATGCCCTTCCTTCCCGACGGTACTCCTCTTGATATCGTTCTCAATCCCCTCGGCGTTCCCTCCCGAATGAACATTGGTCAGGTTCTCGAGGTTCACCTCGGCTTTGCTGCAAGAAATCTCGGCATCAATGTCATGACTCCCGTTTTCGACGGTGCTCATGAGCAGGATATCACCGAGGCTTTCAAAGAAGCAAACCGTATCACAATGGAAAATGCAGAAAAAGAAGCTGCCGAAAAGGGCATTGAATTCAATCCCGAAAAAGTTCCCCAGCTTCGCCTTGACTGTAAATCAATTCTTACCGACGGCCGTACAGGCAGACAGTTTGATAACCCCGTAACCGTTGGTGTTATGTATTACCTCAAGCTCCATCACCTTGTTGACGATAAGATTCATGCCCGTTCAACAGGTCCCTACTCACTCGTTACCCAGCAGCCTCTGGGCGGTAAAGCTCAGTTCGGCGGTCAGCGCTTTGGTGAAATGGAAGTGTGGGCCCTGGAAGCTTACGGCGCCGCTTACACCCTGCAGGAAATCCTGACGGTGAAGTCCGACGACGTGGTGGGCCGTGTGAAGACCTACGAGTCCATCGTGAAGGGTCAGAACGTGCCGAAGCCCGGTATTCCGGAATCCTTCCGCGTGCTGGTGAAGGAACTGCAGGCCCTGGGTCTGGATGTTAAGGTTCTGGATAAGGATAACGAAGAAATCGACCTGAAGCAGAGCTTTGAAGAAGACGACAATATGGGCTTTGTCCCGGCCGACGATTTCGATGAACCCATGGTGGCCGACAACCTGGATGGCTACGGTGTGGAAGACGAGAACGGCGACCCGGATGACCTGTTTGCCGAAGAGAACGACGATCTGTTCAACTTCGGTGACGATGACGATGATGATTTTGATATTTAAGGGCAGGGGGCATAGCAATGGAACAAAG
>JAZQLN010000010.1:0-40342 GCA_045542715.1 Acutalibacteraceae bacterium | reverse complement strand
TAACACGCCCGTCCCCCTTTGTCACTTCGTGACATTTTTCCTCCGGAAACGGGCACCCTTTTGTCTGCTTCTCAGACATTTCCCCTATCAGGGGAATAACCCCACACTGTGGGGGAATCGAACCCTTTCAGGGGAGGCAAGTAAAAATCTACTACTTAACTGTTGCATAAACCTTACCTCTGCGGAAAGGAACATAAACCGATACGCCTCCGCCACCCCGCGACCTCAATTATTCATCATTCATCATTCATTATTCATTACTACTATTCCCTATTCCCTATTCCCCCCTTCTCCCCTTTACAAACATAAAAACTTATGCTAATATAAATATAACTAAGCATTTTTACGGCAAAAATGCCGAAGCTATAGATTAAACGACGAAACCGAGAAAAACGAGGAATGTTTTATGAATAAAAAGAACAGATATCTGAAAGAGAAGTTGATTCTTTATCTTTCAAAGTTTTTTATTTTACTTGCCTTTTCAGGAACACTCTATTATGTGTGGACAGAGTTTTATAACCCGGCAATTCCCAAGCCCTTCCACAGATACGGTAACTATCTGCTTTTTGTGGTGTTTGTTGCGGTTTATTACGCCTTTGTCAAGGTTTACGGCGGCTTTATGGTGGGCACGGCTCAGGTGCACGACCTGATATTCTCTCAGATAATTGCCATAGGCTTCCAGCAGGTTGTTTTATATGTTATATTCTCTCTTCTGAGCTACCGCCTTGTTGAGCCTACGCCCTTCTTTATAATGTTTGTGCTTTTCTCTGCCTTTGCGGCACTGTGGTGTCTGGTGGTGGATGCACTTTATTTCCGTTTGCACGCACCGAAAAAAACCGTCGTTGTTTTTGAAAACGTGGATTCATATCTTTCTCTCAAGGGTATCAGAAGCATTGACAAGCGTTTTACCGTGGTACGTACCTTCAACTCAGACAAGACCTCTCTTGCCGAGCTTTTTGACCAGATTAAAACCGTTGAGGCGGTTTTCCTTTGCGGTGTGCCCTCAGATTACCGTAATGAGGTTGTAAAATACTGTATTGCGCACAACAAGGTGGCATATGTCAAGCCTAAAATTTCAGATACTATCATCAGAGGCGGCAAAACCATTCAGCTTATGAATGTGCCTGTTTACCGCTGTAAGAGAAGTGACACAAGCCTTATTTATCAGCTTCTCAAAAGGTTTTTTGATATCGTGCTTTCGCTTATCGCCATTATTATTTCCTCACCCTTTATGCTCGTGACCGCTCTTGCCATAAAGCTCTATGACAGGGGTCCCGTGTTTTACAAGCAGGTGAGACTCACCACCAACGGCAAGCATTTTAAGATTATCAAATTCAGAAGTATGATTCAGAATGCCGAAAAGGACGGTGTTGCCCGCCTTGCAGGGGACAGTGACGACCGTATCACCCCCGTGGGCAAAATTATACGTAAGCTCAGGCTCGACGAGCTTCCTCAGCTTTTCAATATTCTCAAGGGTGATATGTCCTTTGTGGGTCCGAGACCCGAAAGGCCCGAGATTGCTGCCGAGTATGAAAAGGATATGCCCGAATTTGCTTTGCGCCTTCAGGTCAAGGCAGGCCTTACGGGATATGCTCAGGTTTACGGCAAATACAATACTCCGCCCTATGACAAGGTGCAGATGGACCTTATGTATATCGCAAATCAGAATATATTTGAAGACATCAAGCTTATGCTTATCACCTTTAAGATTCTTTTTGTTCCCTCAAGCACCGAGGGAATAAAAGAAAACCAGAAAACCGCCAAGAGAGAAAAGGAAAAATAATTGCTTCGGAGGCAAAAACATGAATCAGCCTTACGGTTATCCCTATTATTCCTATGATGACAGCTTTTATCAGAAATATCAGCAGGAGCTTTTGCAGAAAAATGAAGACAGGAAAAACATCAGACGCCTTGCAAATTGCGTCGGCGGAGCGGTAATAACATATCTTGTTTTACAGAATGCTCTTTCACTGCTTATACCCGCCCTCGGCTTATATGATGTTTATTTAAATAACAGCTATTTTCAGACGGGACTTAACACTATTCTCGTTGTTATTACAATTCTGCCCTCATTTATGTTTTTCGGCAAAAAAATGCAGAAAATCAGCGGAGTGGCAAACCCTGTACCCCTTAACCGTCCCCGCGGCTTTATTAATACCGTGCTGGCTTTTTTTGCAGGTATGGGTATATGTATGGCGGCAAACTATGCAACGGGCATAGTGTCTGTTATCCTCTCCGGCTTCGGCTATACACCCACCACCCCCGACATAGCTATGCCTGAGGGTGTTTTAGGCTTTTGCCTCAGCTTTGCTCAGATAGTTCTTGCCGCCGCGACGGTTGAGGAGCTTTCACTGAGAGGCTACACAATGGGTAACCTCAGAAAATACGGAGATATGTTTGCGATTATCGCTTCTTCGATTGTTTTTGCTCTTATCCACGGCAACCTTGTCCAGATACCCTTTGCTCTTATTGCGGGTCTTGGTATAGGCTATCTTACGGTTAAAACAAAATCTCTGTGGACGGGTGTTCTTATTCACGCGGGCAACAACTTTTTCTCGGTGGCAGCCACCTATGCGCAGATGTATGCAGATGAGGAAATCTTTAACACGGTTTACACCTTCCTGTTTTTATTCATAGCGGTTTTCGGTATGACCTGCTTTGCACTTTTTGTCAAGCGTAACAGAGAATATCCGCTTATCAGATCTCTTTCGCCCCTTAAAACGAAGGAAAAGGTTGCGGCGTTTGTGACCTCACCTGCCATAATAGTTGTTACGGTTATTATGCTTCTTACATCACTTGTATATCTTATACCTGTCGGGGAATAACATATGAACAGAGAATTTATGCTTTGCGCCATAGACGAGGCAGAAAAATCCGCCCGAACGGGTGAGGTGCCCGTGGGAGCGGTTATAGTCAGAGACAATAAAATAATTGCAACGGGGCGCAACAGAAGAGAAGAAACAAACAACGCACTGTCTCACGCCGAAACGGAAGCGATTTATCAGGCCTGCAGAGAGCTCGGCACATGGAGGCTTGACGGCTGCACGATGTATGTTACTCTTGAGCCTTGCCCGATGTGTGCCGGTGCAATTCTCAACTCAAGAATCAGTGAGGTTTACTTCGGCGCCTATGACAGTAAATACGGCTGCTTCGGCTCGGCGATGAAGCTCCACGAGGCTGAGGGCTTTTCTTCACCCCGTATTGTAGGCGGCTATATGCTTGAGCGTTGCGAAGCTGTTCTCAGAGACTTTTTTGAGGAACTGAGAAAATAATAAGAAAAAAAGTAAAAAAATTTCAAAAAAGGTATTGACAAAAAGAAATATCTGTAATATACTATGCAAGCGTTGTGAAACGCCCTATATGTGGCGGTATAGCTCAGTTGGCTAGAGCATTCGGTTCATACCCGGAGTGTCGTAGGTTCGAGTCCCACTGCCGCTACCAATTTGATAAGATAAAGAGTGTGTGATAACGTGTCCGCCTCTTTCATATATAAGGCCCGGTGGTCAAGCGGTTAAGACACCGCCCTTTCACGGCGGTAACACGGGTTCGAGTCCCGTCCGGGTCACCAAAAAAACACTCAGATTTTTTCTGGGTGTTTTTTGTTTTTATAAATCTGTTGCATTCCTTATTTCGATTTGATAAACTTATATTATCAACTTATATTACCCACGGAGGATATTGATATGAAAAAAATCAAAATCGGCATTTTCGGTGCCGGCAGAGGTGCTGATGTTGCAAGTAATTTTATGCTCATCAATGATTGCGAGGTTGCCGCAATCTGTGATTTCAATGAAAAAAGGCTGAAAGAGGGTCTTGAAAGTCTCGGCGTCGGCATCCCCGCTTACGATAATTTTGACGAATTCATTGAGCAGGATCTCGATGCGGTTATTCTTGCCAACTATTTCCATGAGCACGCACCGTATGCCATAAAATGCTTCGAAAAAGGCATTCATGTTTACTCTGAATGCATCAGCAACGGTACTATGGCAGACGGCGTTGAGCTTATCCGTGCGTACGAAAAGAGCAATTCAATCTATATGCTTGCGGAAAACTATCCCCAGATGATTTTTAACCGTGAGATGAAAAGAGTCTGCAAAGAAGGTACTCTCGGTAAAATAATCTACGCAGAGGGTGAATACAATCATCCCTACGCTCCCAACGACCTTGAATTCAACAAGGGATATGCTTATTTCACCAATCATTGGAGAAACTTCCTTCCCCGTTCATACTATATTACCCACTCTCTTGCTCCCCTTATGTGGGCAACGGGTGCAACTCCCCGAAAAGTCAGTGCAACGGCAATCTTCTGCCCTATTCCGGAAGATGCAACAGCAAGAAGAGTCGGAGACAGAGCTGCTGTTATCGTGACTCAGAATGACAACGGCTCGGTATTCAAAGTGACGGCTTGTGCTGCTTTCGGTGCTCATCATAACGCTTACCGTTTCTGCGGTGAGAACGGTCAGATTGAAAATCTCCGCGGTATGGATGATAAGGTTATGCTCAGATATAACAGCTGGTCAATTCCTGACGGAATGCAGGAAGTTAATTTCTATGAGCCTGAGTGGAATGACAAGGACGAAGAATTCATAAAGCAAAGCGGTCACGGCGGCGGCGACTACATTGCCGCAAGAATGTTCATCGAATGCATCAAAGAAAACAAACAGCCTGAGCATCCTTACGATATCCATTCGGCTGTGGCAATGTCATCTGCAGCTATTCTTGCACACCGTTCTATTCTGAACAACGGCACGGTTTATGATATTCCCGATTTCCGTCTTGAGGAATGCCGTAAGGAATACGAGAATGACAGACTGACTCCCTTCGTCGGCACAGACGGAAGCAAGCCGAATATTCCCTGCTGTTCGGTTACCGATTTCAGTCCCACCGAAGAGCAAATAAGAAAAATGGACGAGCTTCTCAAAAGCTGAGTTTTTATTACAATTATTACGCAATTGTTAAAAATTGTTACAATCTTCTCTTTTTTCTTAATCAGAATTATTAATAATATTTTTGTTGTATAATCAAAATTAAGGGGTATACTATTTTTCAAGAGGGAAAAGAGAATGAAAAAAACATCCGTTATAATTTCGTTAATCGTTGTTTTTGCCTTTATTATGACCGTTCTCGCTTCGTGTGATTCAAACACTTCTCACAAAAAGCCTGAGCAGTCGGGACAGGGCGGTTATGACATCGAAATAACAACATCAGAAAAAAACACAAGCGAACAAAAAACATCGCCGGCATCAAAATACAGCAAAGAGGACAAGCTCATTGCACTGACTTTTGACGACGGTCCGAATTCTGTTTCAACCAACAAAATCCTTGATATTCTTGAAGAAAACAATTCCGTCGGAACCTTCTTTGTTGTAGGCTACAATATCGAAAAAAATACCGAAACCATCAGACGTGCATCAGCCATGGGTTGCGAAATCGGCAACCATTCCGACGGTCACAAGAATCTTACAAAATGCTCCGAATCCGAGCTTCGCAGTCAGGTTGACAACGCCAACAAAAAGCTTGCAGACATAACAGGCGTTTCTCCCGCACTTTTCCGGGTGCCCGGCGGTAATTATCAGGGAATTGAAGCCGATATCGGAATGCCGCTTATCCAATGGAATATTGATACCGAAGACTGGAAATCCAAAGATGCCGCATATCCCGAAAGAACTGCTGAAGAGCGTGAAGAAAAGCTGAAATCAATTGCAGACCGTGTGGTTGCCGAGGCAAAAAGCGGAGACATCATTCTTCTTCACGATATTTATAATTTTTCCGCCGACCTGACGGGGTTAATCGTAAAAGGTCTTGTTGAGCAGGAATTCAAGCTTGTTACGGTTACGGAAATGTTCAACGCATTCGATGTAGGGCTTGAAAACGGCGTTGTTTACCGCAGTGCAAACCAGCCTCCCGTCAATGCAGCGGTCAAAGCCGGAAATTATATAATCTCAAGCAAATATGATTCCGTCAACATCCGTGTTGAGCCTTCTCTTGACGCAGAAATCGTAACATCAATTCCGAACAAAACAGCGGTTACGGTTAAAAAATCCGTTACAAAGTGGGCATATGTGGAATTTGAAGGCGGAAGCGGCTGGGTAAGCTCTGCTTTTCTCATAACACAATAGAATTACGAGACATCTCTCTTATCGGACGAGATGTCTCTTTTTTATTGCATTTATCCAAAACCGAGCCTTATATTCACAAAAAATTTTCAAAGAAATTTATTATAATATGTTAACTTTTAAGGAAATCTGTGTTATAATATCAAATAAGCGACTATTTTAATGTTGAACAGTATTTTAAATATATGTAGGTGATTTTTTGGGCGGCAACAGAAAATTCGGCTCGGATAAATATGAAGACATAACGAGCTACAGCACGCCGAAAGGCTTTAAAAATAAAATAAGTCATTTCATGAAATTCAAGTTCAAGCCGTTTTTCATGAAAAATCAGAAAAGAAATCTTAAGGCGATTCTCAGCATAGTTATCTGCCTTGTGCTTGTTGTTTCGGCAGCAGGCGGTGCATATCTGAGAAAAATGTTCTCGTTAATCAACATCAATCCGGGTGCAACGGGTAATCCCGATGCAACATTTGTTGTGGAAGATGAAGAACCCGATGAAAACATGACCTTCAACACTATCTCGGACATAGCAAGCTCCAATTCAATCAAAGACCTTCTCCGTTCATGGGCAACCAATAACGGCGAGAAAATCTACAGCAAAAAGGTTATCAATGTTCTTCTTATCGGCGAGGATAACGAAGGCGGCTCTCACCGTTCCGACTCAACAATGCTTGTTTCGGTCAATACAAAAACGAAAAAGATAACCATAACCTCTTTCCTGCGCGACTCATATTCCTATATGAAAATCAACGGCAATGAACGCTTTGACAAAATGAACCACTCCTATGCATGGGGCGGTGCGGCAAAGCTCATGGAGGTCATCTCCGATAACTATAAGGTCCGAATCGACTACTACGTTTCAATCGACTATGAGTCGTTCGTTGCGGTTATCGACGCTCTCGGAGGTGTTTCCGTTCCCATCACCGAAGCGGAAGCAAGTTTCATGAACCGCACAACAAGAGTCAAGGGCTTCTCGGCAGGCGAAAGCGTTCACCTCAACGGCACTCAGGCTCTTGTTTACGCAAGAATCAGAAAGCTTGACAGCGAGGTTGAAAGAACAAGACGCCAGCGTGAGCTTATCAGCTCGGTTGTGAGGAATGTCAAGGCATCGTCTCTTGCCGACCTCGACAACGCAATTGAAACCTTCCTCCCCTATGTTACAACAAATATGCCTTCAACTCAGATTCTCAAATACGGCACACAGGCACTGAGCGAAGGCTGGCTTAAATACGATATCGTTAGCATGGTTGAGCCTGCGGAGGAATTCCGTTACGGTGTTGACAGCTTCAGAACCTACACGGGCAATCTGTTCGTATGGATTGTTGACTACATCAGAGCCGCAAGACAGCTCCAGCTTGCTCTTTACGACCAGACAAACATCGAAATTAATCCTCAGACCCATGTTTCCGCAATCGCACTTGCAAAAGGGTCGTCATCGAGCCACTACGAGGGCGATTACAGCGATGTTGCTCCCGATTTTGATGTGAATTCGCCGGGAGAAACAACAACGGAAGTTCTTACCGACCAATACGGCAATCCGATATATCCCGAGGAATCAACAACGGAAATGCTGACTGACCAATACGGCAATCCGTTATACTTCGAGGAAACAACAACGAAGCGTTACGATCCTTTCGAAAGTATCTTCGGAAATGACGAAGATGAGGAAGAGTCAACTACGAAAAGAAGCTCAATCTTTGAACAAATCCTGAACAGAGATGAGGAAACAACAACTCAGGTTAACGAATGGACAACGGAATACACAAACGGCGAATTTGAAGAAGAATATACCGACAATCCTTCAACCACCGTTAATCACATCTACGGAACTTCCGCCTACAACAGTTATTATTAAATAATATAAAAAATTGGCTTGAACGATTAAAACCGTTCAAGCCATTATTATTTGCTGTTCTGTTTTATGCGTTGACTTCTTCCTTCTTTTCTTCTGCTGCTTCTTTTTCTGCAGCCTTTTCGGAAAGAGCCTTAGCCATCATTTCGTGGATAACATCAATATCTGTGCCTTTTTCAACAAGCTCAAAGTATTCTTCTGCAGGAATACCGCCGACATAGCACTGCTTGTATTTAACATCGATGCCCTTAACTGCAAGAATAATGTTGATGCCGAGAAGAAGTGCAAGTGCACCGATATAAACAAAGATACCGAAGCCGATTTTACCGCTTACAAATTCGGGGAATACGCCGTTGATTCCTTTTGCGAAGATGTTGAAGAAAACAGCTGAACCTGCTGCAAGAAGAATTGCGATTGAGTTAAGAGTTATGTTTCTCACCTTAGCAAGACGTCCGCAGGAAATTGTAAGCATCAGAAGGCTTACGATAACAAAAACAAGTGAAAGAAGGATGCAAAGCAATGCACCGAGATAACCGATGAAGCTTGTACCTACGAGGGGTGAACCGATCATTGTGAAAAGGCCGTCAAAATCAAGCGAAGAAACGATATTGTAAATTTCAATCGCATTTATGCTCTTGGTTGTTGCTTCGATGAACGGACCGCTGTAGCTAACACTGCAGAGGGGAAGCAGGAGAGTTGCGATGGGAAGAACAGAAAGAACGATTCTGATTATTGTAAGCTTTGAGCTTACGAATGAAGCCTTGAGTCTGTCAATTTTCTTCTGAAGTCTTGCATGCTCTGCTTCGGCAGCATCGGCTTCCTTGAGAAGTCTTTCTTCCATTCCGTAATAAACAAGGTTAACACCGCACTCGGGACAATTGGGTTTCCAATCAAATATAGTAAGCTTTCTTCCGCACTTGGGACAATTAGCCATTTCATTTCCTCCAGACATATATTTTAGGTTATATTAAATTTTAACATATAAATACATTTAAATCAATTGTAAACAATAACTAAAATGACATTGATTTTTTCGGTCAATATGACTATGTGAGCCCGCCGTCAGCCGTAATAACCTGTGCAGTAACATAATTTGAATCTTCCGACGCAAGAAATGACACCACTCCTGCGATTTCTTCGGGAGTGCCGAATCTTCCCATCGGTATTTCCTCGGCAAAGCTGCGTTTATCCTCAGCGGAAAGATTGCTGTTCATTTTGGTTTCTATTGCACCGGGAGCAACGCAGTTAACCTGCACATTGCTCGGCGCAAGCTCTCTTGCAAGAGCCTTGGTCAGGCCGATAACCGCCGCTTTGGTTGCGGAATAAACCGTTTCACACGAAGCACCGTATACTCCCCACATGGAGGAAATATTGATTATCTTTCCCTTTTTCTGAGAAACCATAAACGGCACGGCACACTGACAGCAGTTGAAAACACCTTTGAAATTGACATCGGTTATTCTGTCAAACTCCTCTTCGGTGATATCCGTAAAAAGCTTCTGCTGAGCCATGCCCGCATTATTGACAAGCACAGAAACGCCGCCGAAAATCTCGGTGGCGTCTGCAAAAATCTCTTTGATTTTTATTCTGTCGGAAACATCGGCACGGTATATTCTGAAATCCGCACCGATTTCGGCAAGCTTCCCTGAAAGCTCCCCTATTCCCTTTTCGTCGGAGCAATAGCAGGCAGCAATTGCAAAGCCGTCTTCAGCAAGGCGAAGAGCGATTGCACTGCCTATTCCGCCCGATGCACCCGTTATCAAAGCACACTTTTTCATGTTAAGCAATGGTATTGATGTCAAATCCCTCGCCCATCATTGATGTCATATCAATATATCCTGCGGGAACCTTGAACTTGGACTTATCTGCACCTTTTTTGATTGTGTTATACTGAACAATCGAAGTGTTTTCGCCGTCAGTATTTTCAACTCTCTTGAGAACACCGTCAAGGTAGTAATATTTGATTTCGTGACCGTCAGCCTCATAGATGTCAACATCGTATGTTACACCTTCAAGCTCAACCTGACCGCTTTTGATATAGTTCGAAGCCATTTCCTGATCGATAGCTTCATTGGGAAGCACCTCTCCGAGCGTATCTGCAGGAACCTTGATATATGCTCTCATAGCGGGAATAATTATATAGCATTCCTTATTGACAACAAGGAATTCGAATTCCATCTTGCCGCCATCAACGGGCATCTCTGTTTTAACATAAAGATTTTCGCCGTCTTTGCAGGTGTCAAAAGGAACAACGGTTGTCTTACCGTCGAAATCCGAGCTGATAAGGAAGTTTGCGGTGAAGCTGTCACTGTTGAGAATATCTTCGTATTTCTTATCCTGCTCGCCTCTGTCAGGCTTACCTTCGCTGTCAAGCACAATATCGGTTACTTCCGTAAACATTTCTTCGGGAACAAGACCGTCTGTCATTTCAAGCTCAGGCTGAGTTACGGTTGATTCAACAAGCTCGCTGAATTTTTCGGGGTCGGTGAATTCCTCAAAGAATGACTGCTGCTCGGGAGTGAGAGTTGTGGGAGCAGTTTTGAACACTCTTGTTGTGGAAACAACAACATCCTTGTGAGCAACGGTAACCTTGTTGCCGTCGGTGTTATAATAATAGTATTCTGTTTCACCTTCATTGTTTACGGCTGTTTCAACATCGTGCTGAGCACCGTAGCTGTCGGTAACATAAACCTTGCTTTCGACTACCCATTCACCCTCATTTTCGAGCTTTTTGCAGGAAGCAAAGCCTGCAAGAATGGCAAAAACAAGAACAATGGCTGTTATATTTCTTTTCATTATGTTCTCCTTCACAACAGAATTTCTGCTGTTCATTAATGTATCTTCTATAGAATATCCTATTTTTAAGACAAAATCAAGTAGGGTTTTATAATATTTGTTAACCAAATTGTAAACAATTTTTAAAAGAAAGAAAATAAAAAATCAAATCTGAGAAAAAACGTCAAAAACTCTTGAAAAATTTTTATTTATCAATTATAATAGTTTGCAGACTTCAATTTCATACGTGCTACTATGGCTCAGTTGGTAGAGCAGCGCATTCGTAATGCGCAGGCCGTCGGTTCGAGTCCGACTAGTAGCTCCAGAAATCCCCGTTCACAGCAACGGGGATTTTTTATCCGTTGCAAGCTTCATTGTTTCAAGGAGAAAAAATGATGAACAAAATAAAAGAATTCATAAAATCCGAAATTGTTCTGATTATTTCATTTGCTCTTGCAGTTGCATCCGCATTCATCGTTAAACCCAATGCAGGATACATTGATTATATTGACTTCCGCACGCTTGCTCTGCTTTTCTGCCTTATGGCTGTTATGGCAGGGCTTGGCAGACTCGGAGTTTTCAGGCTTCTTGCTGAAAAGATGCTCAGACTTTCCGGGTCCTCAAGAAGCCTTTGCCTTGTATTGAGCCTGCTGTGTTTCTTTTCATCCATGCTGATAACAAACGATGTTGCACTCATCACTTTCGTGCCGTTTTCGATTGTTGCACTCCGTCTTTCGGGCAAAGAAAAGCTTCTTATCCCCCTTGTCACAATCGAAACCGTTGCCGCAAATCTCGGAAGTATGCTGACACCCATAGGCAACCCGCAGAATCTTTACCTGTTCTCGGCTTTTGAAATGTCAACGGGCGATTTCTTCAAAGCGATTTATCCTTATGCACTGCTTTCGCTGATACTCGTTGTGCTTTCTGCATTTTTAATCAGGAACGAAAAACTTGAATTCAAGCCCGATGCAAAAGCCTCAAAAACAAACATAAAACTCTGCGGAATTTACGCCGCACTTTTTATCGCATCGCTTCTGACCGTTTTCAGGGTTATTCCGTTTGAAATCACCTTTATTGTTTCACTTGTTGCGGTATTGATTTTTGACAGAAAAGCCGTTGCGGGCGTTGATTTTTCTCTGCTGCTGACCTTTGTTTTTCTGTTCATATTCATCGGAAATCTTAAGAATATCGGTTCGGTAAGCAATTTTCTTCAGAGTATCGTCGGCGGAAACGAAGTGCTTGCAGGCATTGCATCAAGCCAGATTTTCTCCAACGTACCTGCCGCCATTCTGCTTTCGGGCTTTACGGATAACGCCTCGGATTTGCTTGTGGGAGTCAACCTCGGCGGTCTGGGCACTCTTATCGCATCTATGGCAAGCCTGATTTCGTTCAAATACATCGTCAAAGAAAAGGTTTCATCGGGAAAATATCTGCTTGTTTTCACGGTTGTTAATATTGTTTTTCTTGCACTCAACCTTGTTCTTTGGATGGTTATAAGATAACAAAAAGCACCAAGCTCATCCGGCTTGGTGCTTCGTTTTATTTATTCACAAGTTCTTTATACTGATAACATCTTACGTAGTCAATCTTGAACTCTGCGGGCCAGTTTTCTTCGGGTGTTTTATCGATTTCGCCCGTGCCGTGTCTGTCGGAAAACTGAACACCGTTTTCGCCTGCAAATTCGCAGGAAAGAAGCAGATATTCGGGATTCTTGGAAACACCGCCTGTTGATAGTCTGCCTGTTTCAACGCCATTGAGATAGAAGATATATTCGTTCTCGTTCCACTCTACGCCGTAGGTGTTGTACTCTTTATAAGGATTGTTCTTTATGAATGCCTTGCCGATGGAATCACCGTGATGTCCCTCGCCGTAACCGTCATAGTGGATGCCGGTTGTTACGCAGTCATTGCCCCACCAATGGTCTTTATAGTTGAACGATTCAAAAACGTCAACCTCAGTTCCGTCTTCACCAGAATTGTTGACGTTGTAAACGCCCTCGTTCATCATCCAGAATGCGCTCCACATACCCGTTGCGGCAGGAAGAATACATCTTACTTCAAAATATCCGTAGAGGAATTCATGCAGACCTCTTGTTGTTACCTTACCTGTATACCAACCGGGTTTGTATTCGGGCATATTCATATCGGGGAACTTATCGGCATAGTAATTCTCAAGGGGTTCATCAAGATATTCCGCTCTGATAACGAGGTTGCCGTCTTTGACGCTGACCATATCTTCATGCCAGTAACCGCCCTTACGCTCGGTTATCCACCATGAGAATCCCCACTTGCTTCTGTCAAGCTCTGTACCTTCGAATTCATCCCACCAGACAAGTTCAAAGTCCTCTTCAAGGTTGATTTCCTTACCCTGAGGGATTTTTCCAAGGTCAAGAGCGTCGGGAAGCTGAGGGTTGATGAGCATGAGCAATGCAATGAATATTTCAAGAACTGCTTTAATCATATAATTTTCTCCTTACTTCTTAAGTCTGATAACATTCCAGCTGAAGGGTTTAAGCTCTGCGGTAAGAAGTGAGCCGTCAAGCTCGGGAATTGCGTTGGTATGAGGCTTCACCTTGACTGCATCAAAGCTGTTTTCGTCTTTCTTGTGGTATCCGTCCATGGAGATGAATTCAACAGGCTTGTATCCACCGAAATCCATGAGGTTGACATCAAGAATAACGCTTTCGTCAAGGCTCTTGTTAACACAGAAAATCGCCATTTCTTCGTTTTCTTCGTCATAGGTTGCGATGGATTCGATATAAGGCACATCGGTGAATGCCTTGCAGTCATACTTGGGGCAGTCGATAAGCGGAAGAAGTGCACTGCCTCTGCCGTAATTCGAAAGATGCATAAAAGGGAAGAATGTTGTCTGCTCAAACACTCCGCCGCCCGTTTTGGTGAAAATGGGAGCGATAACGTTAACAAGCTGTGCAAGGCAGGCAATTTTGATTCTGTCGCAGTGACGTAGCAGAGTTATGAGAAGCGAGCCGACGAGAAGCGCATCCTCAAAGTTATATATATCCTCAAGAAGCGGAGGTGCGATGCTCCACTTATCAAAGGGTGCATTGTTTGAATGATACCATACATTCCATTCGTCAAATGAAAGATTGATTGTTTTCTTTGAGCGTTTCTTTGCCTTGACGTAGTCGCAGATACATATTACGGAATAGATGAAATCATCGAATTCAAGAGTTCTTGCAAGGAAGCTCTGAACATCGTCGTCATGGTTGCCGTAATACTGATGAAGCGAAACATAATCAATGCTGTCATAAGCTATTTCAAGAGTCTGGGCTTCCCATTCGCCGAAGGTATGCATATTTCTGCTCGATGAACCGCAGAGAACGGTTTCGATATCGGGGGAGGTCCACTTCATGAGCTTTGAAGCTTCAAGAGCTGTTCTGCCGTATTCAAAAGCGGTTTTTGCGCCCATCTGCCAGGGTCCGTCCATTTCATTGCCCAAACACCAGAGCTTTATGTTATGAGGCTCTTCAACGCCGTGGCTTCTTCTTAAATCAGACCAGTATGAGCCCGATTTATGGTTGCAGTATTCAACAAGATTTCTTGCTTCTTCGGGTCCTCTTGTGCCGAGATTTACAGCCATCATGCACTCTGCGTCAACCTTTTTGCACCATGCAAGGAATTCGTTTGTGCCGAATGCGTTGGGTTCTGTTGTGCCCCATGCAAGGTCAAGCTTGCGGGGTCTGTTTTCAACGGGACCTACACCGTCTTCCCATTTATATCCCGAAACAAAGTTTCCGCCGGGATAACGCACAACGGGAACGTTGAGCTTTTTCACGAGGTCGGCAACGTCCTGACGGAATCCGTTTTCGTCCGCCGTGGGATGGCCGGGTTCATATATTCCGCCGTAAACTGCTCTGCCGAGATGCTCAATGAACGAGCCGTAAATTCGTTTGTCGATATCGCCTATTCTGAATTCTTTTGCAAGAGTAATCTTTGCTTTCATTTTATCACCCCAAAGTGTTTATATTATGAATATACAAAATTTTGCCGTTCAAGTCAATAAAAATATATGTTTGCAAAATATATTTGCAATTTTATACATATTATGGTATAGTTGTAATATCTATGGTTCTGAAAGGAGTATCCCATGAAAAGATTTGTTTCTCTTTTTCTTGCTGTTTTAACCGCTTTTTCGGTGTGTTCCGTCGCTTTTGCACAGGATAACACAGCCGATGACGTAACAGGTTTCACCGCTGAAGATTTTCTTGAAACCGACGGTCAGGACATCGTCAATCAGAAGGGCGAAAAGGTCCGTCTCAAGGGTGTCAACCTCGGTGCATGGATGATCTGGGAGGACTGGCTCTGCCCCTACGAAAACAGCCTCGACCACTTCACGGCTCTCGAAATTCTTACCGAGCGTTTCGGTCAGGAAAAGGCATACGAGCTGATGAACACCTATATGGATAACTGGATTACCGAATATGACCTTGACGAAATCAAGAGAATGGGCTTCAATGCAGTGCGTGTTCCTTTCTGGTTCAGAAACTTCTATTATGACGACAACGGCACAAAAATCCTTGACGAAAACGGAGAATGGGATTTTTCACGCCTCGATTGGGTTGTTGAGGAATGCTCGGAGCGTGAGCTTTATGTTGTTCTTGATATGCACGGTGCAGTCGGATATCAGAGTGATGCTCCTCACAACGGCAAAAAAGGTTCTGTAGGTCTTTATGCGGACACCGAGCAGGGCGAAAGATACCGCGAGCTTACCGACGAGCTCTGGACTGCGATTGCGGTGCGTTTCAAGGATAATCCCGCAGTTGCGATGTATGACCTTCTCAATGAGCCTATGTGTGACGTTGATGCAGGCGAAATCGAAAGACGCATCAACAACGAAATGATTTACAGCCGTCTTTATGATACTGTCCGTGCCGTTGACGAAAAACACATCATAACGATGGAAGCAATCTGGACAGCAATCGCTCTCCCCATGGCATGGACAAAAGGCTGGGACAACGTTGTTTATCAGGTTCATTTCTATAACAACTCAAACTTCATTTTCAATCTTTTTGCATGGTTCACAAAGTTTATATATGCGGATGTTCCCATGATGATGGGTGAATTTTATCCCCATCAGCAGACAACATGGGAAAACTGCTTCAATACTCTTGATAAGGCAAATTACAGCTGGTTCCTTTGGACTTATAAGGCAACAGGTCACGGAATGTGGGAATCCGACTGGTGTCTGAGGGGCAGTAAGGACGGCTTTGAAAGAGCAAAGCTCGAAACCGATTCCTATGAGGAAATAGCACGCAAATGGGGCGAATGCATCCGCACGGAAAACGGTTTTCAGGATTCGGGACATTATGACAGCAATGTCAAAAATCATATTTAATTTAAGGGGACAATATGAAACACATTAAAAAAATCACGGCACTTTTTCTTGCACTTGTTATCGGTTTTTCGGTATGTGCCCTGAATTTCACAAGCTCGGCAGAAGAAACGGCGGAAGCTCCGCAGAGCATTGCGGAATACGAAGAAATGCTTGATGACGCACAGCCGGCAATCACAACTGCAGAATTCGTTGCAGGCATGAAAAAAGCAATCAACTCTTACCGTAAAATGACCTTCAGAGGCGATATTCCTCAGGAATACATGACCTTTGTTGCCGACGATATGCTTCAGCAGATTCTCGGCTATATCGCAGACGAAACGGGTGTTGACGTTCTTCTCGGACTTAACAGCCTTCCGAAAACCAATGAGGGCATTGAGTTTGCGGTTGAAACATTCAACATTGATACGGTTAAGCTCCGCGAAGAAATCTTCAAAATCAGATATAAGCTTGATGACATGGATATGGGTCCTCTTGCTTCAATAATGTTTTATCTCGGAATGTATCTGAGCATTATCGAAGAATGCGAAGTTTACTGCGTACCCTATGACGGCATGAATGAAAACAACTGGTACGAAATCCATCTTAAAATAACTGTCCGTGACGGCGGATATGAAGACATCGCTTCAGGTATCATCCTTAACACCGAAACAGGTATCGTAAGAGGCAGAAACGATGACGGCATGATGGGTATGGGTTATAACTACTCAATCTATGAGTCTCTTGTTTTCTCGCCCGTTCACGTCTGGATGCGTAACTACGGCTTCAATCTTTTCTATGACATTTTCAGCTATTCAACACCGTTCTTTTTCTACAATACCCGCAGAATCAAGTTCGTTTATGCAGGCAAGGAATGGATGATTCAGGTCTGGAAGGGTAATTATCTTGTAAGCAACGGTGCAGAGGTCGGAATTTACAACCGCGACAAAATCAGATTCGGCAGTGCCTACGACTGCATCGGCGATGAAGATATGATGAATATGTCCATGAAGCTTTATCACGGCGACGACCTGATTTTTGAAAGACCCGAACAGCTTCACTGG
The DNA here is from genome assembly GCA_045542715.1 of Acutalibacteraceae bacterium. Taxonomy (GTDB): domain Bacteria; phylum Bacillota; class Clostridia; order Oscillospirales; family Acutalibacteraceae; genus CAG-177. Next base: position 23,204 of record JAZQLN010000010.1, on the reverse strand, counting down.
TGGCTCACAGGATTCAAGCTGAGCAAAACACTTTATATCCCCGACTCAATGACCCTTGATTTCACAATTGAGATGAAGGATGAGGAAATGCTCAAAGCATTCTGTGACGCAATCGGTCATCACAGCGATATGACCTGCAGCGTTGACGGTCTTAAGGTTAATGTAATATGGTAAAACAAAAGCAGGAAGCGGATTTTCCGTTTCCTGCTCAATTTTTACGCTTCTGTTATTTCATAAAACACAACTGCGTGGGGTTCAAGGTTTGTTTCCAGCACAAGCTCGCCGTTGACAACATTTGCGGTCTGTTCAACAGGCTCAAGCTTTGAGCATTCGGTGTATTTATCATAAAGCTCGCTGAAATAAACCTCTCTTGCCTTGGGGTCGCTGAGCGTTGTGGGATTATCGATTGTAGGGTCATCGGGCGACCATGCGAAACAGTCGTTGCCGATACCATAGGTCTTTCTGTCCTCGACCCACTCATCAAACCAGTTGCAGTCATCGTTGATAACATACGATATAATCTTAACCTGCTTACCGTCAAACTGAGGAAGCTTTACGGTTAATTTTGCATCCGCACTGCTCTTATAATCAACCTTATTCTTGAAATTATAAGCCATGATATGCAGAGTATTTGTTTCATCATTGAAGCCCGAAACCGCACCGACCTCAGCATTAATAATCATGCCTTTTTTGTCTGCGGTTGTTTTCACGAGCCTTGCACCCTCAAATTTTGCCGCATTCTTCGCAACATGATAGCTGACGGTGGGATTGCCCTCAAAAAATCCGTTTGAAAGATATCCCCATGCGGAAAAATAATTGATGCCGTTTTCAAACATCTGCTTATAAAGCCTTGCATCGTATGCCGCCTGATATGTATAGCCGCAGGTACGGTTGAGAAGCTCGGCACTCGTTGCACCGCTTTCGTTGCCGCATAAAATTCTGCCCTCGTCAATACCGAAAATCAGATTCTTAAGTCCTGCATTTTCTGCGGCAGAACGAAGATATTCTATGGTTTCAGGCAGAGTTTTGCCTGAGGTATATTCACCGGGGGTTGAATCATAAAAAGATGCGGAAAGATAGCAGAGTCTTGAACCGACCTTGCCCGTTTTGTGGTTTACACCCTTCGCACAGTGCTCAATAAAGATTTTTTCATCCCAAAGACCTTCGGTTACGGTCATCGAATGAGCACCGACAAAAACATCTTCTCCGATAACATCGATAAGTGCCGCAACGGTGTAATCATAAAGCTTGCAGTATTCTGTTGCGGAATCTTCGGGAGTTTCGCTGTTTGCCATAAACCATGCAGAATTTTCATATTCGGTCATAACGCCGAAACGCCATGTAAGAACTTCATCTCTGCCGAATTCGTCAACAAGAGCCTGAGCAATGGCTGCTATGTAATTATAATATACATTATAATCATCGGGGGGATAAAGATTTGTTCCGAAGCTTGCTCCCGCCTCTGCTTTGGATGAATATTTAATCGGAACGCTGCCGAGCTTGAGCATCGGCTTTGCTCCAAGCTCCAGCACGCCTCTGCAGTTATCAATAAGCACGGTAAAATCGTAGTCATCGAGTACGGTTTTGTCATACGGGTCAACAAACAGGTCTCTGTCTGCATTGCCGCCCGTGCACTGCATGAACTGAACATAGTCAACAAATTCGAAGATATTGTTTTCTTCGTTTATTTTTTTATTCACAAAGGGATTGCCGTCAATCGACCATATGTTGACATTGCTTGCGGGATTGGAAAGCACCTCTCCCGACTGCGATGCATCAACGATGAATTCATAGTTATTGACCCAATCTGTAACTGTTGTTCCGATGTTATTGAAAAAGCCGATAACAGTTGCCAACACAGCAGCAAAAAACTGCTTTATATTATCCACGGACAACGCCGCCCTTCATCTTGATAAGCTCACGGTAGCTGATAAGTTCAACGCCGTGGTCCTTAAGATACTTGTGGGTATAGGGGTCTTTGAGAAGCTGATATTCCCACACTCTGTCCTGCCATCTGCCGGTAATGCTCTTGATTTCATCGTTTTCGATTGAAGGATGAACAAAGGTTTCCGTTACGCCGTCGGGGATATCTGCCCAGATTTTGAGAATTGTTTCTCTGTAGGTTTCGTAGCTCTTACGCATATCGTCATTCCAGTCGGGGAAAAGAAGATAATCGGGGATAACAACATTATATTTCTTGCCCCATTTCTTTGAAAGAAGAGTGATTGCGGCATAGAGGAAATAGGGTGTGCCGTTGGGGCAGATTCTCTTATCGTGCTTTGTGTAAAGACGGTAAGCATAGCCGTATTCACCGCAAACACGAAGGGTCATCTTTGCAAGACCCAGTCTGCCTGTGTAATGACCGTAAAGCGAGCCCATGTGGTTATCGGTATGTGAAGGCTTCATGCCCATGCTGTGAGCAAGATCAATCTGTGCACGGATTTCAGCTTCAAGGTCTTCATAAGAAGCGTTCTTCTCAACCTGGTCGCTTTCGTGCCACATATAGCCCTCTTCGTCAATAAGAGTTTTGCCGTTGGTGAGGGGTTTCCAGCGGTATTTGCCCCATTCGCTTGTCATTGTAAGGTGGATACCGATTGCATATTCGGGATGATCAATTGAAAACTTAACCGCATCAGCCGCTGTGGGGCAGGGCATCATAATAGTTGCCGACTTGAGCCAGCCGCCTTCAAAAAGCTCTGCAACAGCCTGGTTTGCGGCGTTACACATTCCATAGTCGTCTGCGTTAACGATAAGATACTTTGCCATATTATCAATTCCTTTCGGTACAATAATTTATATGTTCAAAAATTCTCTGAAATCGGTGATGTATTTCTTTGCATCGTCACGGTTGCCGCTTTCCGCAAAAATACGGAGAAGAGGTTCAGTGCCCGAGAAACGGCAGATAACGAAACTGTCATCCTCAAAATAAACCTTACAGCCGTCTTCATAGTTAACACGGACAACGGTTTTTGAAAATTCGGGAAGCTTTTTATCTTCAAGCAGAATTTTCATGATTTCTGCCTTGCGTTCGGGTGCGAATGCAAGGTTATCCTCAACCATTTCGTAGTAACCGAATTCAGCTTCAAGCTCATCCATAATCTCTGAGGGAGATTTGCCCGTTACGCTCACCATCTCGGCAAAAAGCGATGCGGCATAAACCGAATCCTTGCCGTAGATATGACCTCTTACGGTCAGACCGCCCGAGGATTCGCCGCCGAGAACGGCATCAACCTCATCAATCTTTGACGAGATATATTTGAATCCGACGGGAACTTCATAGCATTTTTCGCCGAAGCTTTCAGCGATTTTATCAAGCATATGGGTTGTTGCAAGATTTCTGACAACGGGACCCTTCCAGCCCTTGTATTTAACAAGGTAATAATACAGCATACAGAGAATTTCGTTGGCATTGATGTATCTTCCGTTTCTGTCAACAATGCCGAGTCTGTCGCCGTCGCCGTCCATTGCGATGCCGAGGTCGTAGTTATCCTGAAGAACCATATCGGTGAGAAGCGAAAGTGTCTGCTCGGTGGGTGCAGGCATCATACCGCCGAAATATGCGTCTTTATTGAGATGGATTGTGTCGATGGTACAGCGCGCCGTATGGAAAATAACCTGAAGAGGATATGCGCCTGAGCCGTGCATTGTGTCAAAAAGAACACGCAGACCTCTTTCACGCAGAGCCTTCATATCGAGCTGATCAATAATATCATCGAGGAACTTGTTGAACGGATTCTGAAGATAAACGATTTTGCCCTCCGCAACGGCAGTATCAAAATCGCAGCCCTCCGCCTTATCAATTCCCTCAATAATCTGCTCAAGGCGTTCCGTCACTTCAAGGGAAGCATCTCTGCCCTCGTCAATAATAAGCTTGATACCGTTATAGTTAGCGGGGTTATGGCTTGCGGTTATCTCGATTCCGAAATGAAGCTCCTTATCTTTAACCGTATGCATAATAAGAGGAGTGGGTGCGGAACGGTTGAGAAACCAGACCTCCATATCCTCTTTTGCAAGCACCTCCGCAACCCATTTTGCCGCACCGACAGACAAAAATCTTCTGTCATGGCCGACGATTATGGGTTTGCCGTCTTTCTTTTCTTCGCGTGCAAGAGCAGCTATGCCCGCCGCAACACGGCAGATGTTTTCTTTAACAAAATCATCACCGATAACAGCTCTCCATCCGCCCGTTCCGAATTTAATCATTTTACCACTTCCGTTTTTTCAATACCGTAATATTCAAAGCATTCAATTGCTTTTTTATCTATTCTTTCTCCGCTGCAGACAATGGGTACCGCAGGAGGGCATCCCACTGTTGCCGCCGCAAGAATTCTGCCTTCGCTTTCACTTGCCGAAACAGTTTCCCACTCCGAAAATGCCGCTTCACGCACCGACATAACCCTTTCGGGCAAGCCGAACCGAGGAGGATTTTCGTTTATCGCCTCTTTTTTTGCAACCGAAAGCATGGCTTTTTTGATTTTTTCAATTCCGCCGTCTCCTGTTTCGGGAGTCAGCATAAGTACAAGGAAATCGGGGTCTGCAAACTCACATTCGATATTCTCCGAACGCAGAATATCCGCAAATTCCGTTCCCGTATATCCGGAAAGCTTTGTCCTGACGGTTATTTTCAGCGGTTCGTCTCCGCAGAGGGTATAACCGTAATCTGCAAGCTCCTTTTTTAAATTATATATTTTATTTACAAATTCTGCAAGAGTTTTCGGATAATCCGCAAGATATTTATTTGCATTGTCGAGAGACTGCAGAATAAGATATGACGGACTTGTTGACCCGAACATTGCAAGTGCATTTTTTGCGTCTTTTGCGAACCTTTCATCCGCAATGTGCAGATAAGCTCCGCCCGTGATTACCGGAAGAGTTTTATGTGCCGAATCGCAGCAGATATCCGCACCCATATCAACAGGATGACGGGATTCGGGCAGGAATTTAAGATAAGCTCCGTGTGCATTGTCAACAAGAAGCAGTATTCCGTGTTTTTTGCATACCTCGGATATGCCTTTGATGTCGGCGGTGTTTCCGAGATAATCGGGACTTGTTATATAAACCGCATCGGGAATTTTATCCGAATTCTTTATTGAATTCTCAAGACTCTCTGCAGTTATTCCGCAGGATAAATAAGACTCTTTGTCCTCGGGCATAAGCCACATGATGCCGAAATCAAGCAACGCCGCAGCACTCAGAAAAGTTTTGTGTGCGTTTCTGCCTGCCGCTACGAGGGGATTTTTTTTGCCCCTGACCGCAAGATAAAGCATCGCACGGATGCAGAGAGACGAGCCTTCTGCCGAATAAAAAGTCTTACATCCGAAAAGCCTTCCTGCATTTTCTTCGCTGCGTCGGATGATTCCGTCGGCTTCGTAAAGACTGTCCGCACCGCTGATTTCGGTTATATCGTATTTCTCAATTCCGAGAAAATCCTCACCCTTATGGCCGGGCATATGTGCTCTCAGGCCTTCTTTTTGAGCATATTTTTTAACAAAATCACAAATCGGAGTGTCCATATCATTCATCTCCGAGAAGCTTCGCAACCTCAACCATGATTGCACATTCCATTCTCTTCTTGAAAAGCTCACAGCCGTATTTATAGATTCCCTTGACCGAGCCTGTTGAATGGTATGCGTTGGCGGCACATCCGCCTGAGCAGTAGAGTCTTGCCCAGCAGTCACGGCATTCGTTTCTGGCATAAACATTGCATTCGGCAAAGCTCTGCTGACACTCTGTGTTGGTTACGCCGTTATATATATCACCCAGACGGAACTTTTCATCACCCACAAACTGATGGCAGGGATAAAGGTCTCCCCAGGGAGTTACAGCCATGTATTCCGTGCCCGAACCGCAGCCCGAAATACGTTTGTAGATACAGGGACCGCCTGTGAGGTCAATCATATAGTGATAGAAGGTGAAGGGTCTGCCCTCCTTCTTTCTTTCAAGCATAAGCTCCGCCAGCTTCTCATATTGGTCAAGCACAACGGGCAAATCCTCCTGAGTAAGCTCAGAGGGGTCACCGGGTGCACAGACAACGGGCTCCATGCTAAGCTCTGTAAAACCGAGGTCGAGCATCTGCTTGATATCGCTCAGGAAATCGGGATTTGCGTGGGTAAAAGTTCCCCTCATGTAGTAATTCTTACCGCCTCTTGCCTCAACAAGCTTCCGGAATTTGGGAACTATTCTTTCCCAGCTTCCGTTGCCCGCATAGTCAACTCTGAATCGGTCGTGAACCTCTTTTCTGCCGTCAAGGCTGAGCACAACATTGCTCATCTCACGGTTTGCAAATTCAATAACATCATCATCAATAAGAATTCCATTGGTTGTAAGAGTAAATCTGAAATTCTTGTTATGCTGTTTCTCAATGCTTCTCGCATAGGCAACAATATCTTTGACAACCTGATAATTCATAAGAGGCTCACCGCCGAAGAAGTCAACCTCAAGATTTCTTCTTGTTCCTGAATTTTCAATCAGGAAATCAAGCGCTCTCTTGCCCACTTCAAGGCTCATAACGGCTCTTTCGCCGCTGTATTTACCCTGACTTGCAAAGCAATAAGAACAGTTGAGATTGCAGGTGTGGGCAATATGCAGGCAGAGTGCCTTCACAACTCCCCTTGTCTTATCCTTAAGCTGACCCGCCATGGGTTCAAAGGTATCGGGAGCAAAAAGCTTTCCGCTTTCTTTCAATTCAACAACCTGCTCATAGCATTCTTCGATATCTGCTTCGGTTATGTCATCGCAAAGATATTTTTCTTTCATTGCGTCGATAACGGTTTCTTTGCCGTTATCCTCAAACATGGAAATAATGTCATATGCAACCTCGTCAACCGCATGAACGGAGCCTGAGCAGACATCAAGAACTATATTGTAATCACCGAGTTTATACTGATGTATCATAAATTTCTCCTATAAAAAATGCCGCCATGCAGGCGGCATTTAAAAATTGCAATTACTTGCTTTCCTTTGTGTTTTCGCACTGCTGATTAGCGATACCGCAGCTGGTCTTACAAGCTGACTGACATGATGTCTGGCATTCACCGCAACCGCCGTTCTTTGCGCTTTCGCAAAGGTTCTTTGTTTCGATAGTTTTGATATGCTTCATTTCGGTTACCTCCACTGAAAATTTATCGCACATATTATATCACGCTTTTTTAATCAAGTCAATATTAATTATTCAGCCTTCTTGCCGTCAAGAAACTTATAAACAAGAGCTGCAAGAACACCGCCGATAAGGGGAGCAACAATGAATACCCATACGCTTGAAAGTGCATCGCCGCCGACAAGGATTGCAGGGCCGAAGCTTCTTGCAGGGTTAACGGATGTGCCTGTGAATGAAATGCCGAGGATATGAACAAGAGTAAGGGTGAGACCTATAACAATGCCTGCAACCGCACCGTTTTCAACCTTTGATGTAACGCCGAGAATAGCGATAACAAAAACAAATGTGAGAATGATTTCAACAAGAATTGAAAGACCGATGCTGTCATTATAAAGTGCGTTTGCGCCGAGACCGCTGTCTTTGCCTACAAGTGCCATAAGAACAGCCGCACCTGCTGTTGCTCCTGCAAACTGAGCAACAACATAACCGATGAAATCCTTGACCGAAAGCTTGCCGCTTACGAGCATTGCAATTGAAACTGCAGGATTGATGTGGCAGCCCGAAACATTGCCGATTGAATATGCCATTGCAACGATAACAAGACCGAATGCAAGAGCCGTAAGAAGATAACCTGTTCCGTTTTCAGCCGAGCAGCCTACAACAGCGGCTGTTCCGCAGGCAAAAAGAACGAGAACGAAAGTGCCGATAAATTCGGCGATGTACTTTTTGATTGATTGCATTTTAATTTCCTCCTGAATAATATATTACTATAATTATAACAGCATATTTTCCAAAACTCAATAGCTCTGTTGTGATTTTTTATATATCAAAACCTTATTTTTTTCTGCATTTTGTGATATCTGAAAAAATTAAATAATGAGAGAAAAAAATTTGCAAAAAATATATACAAACAAAAAAAATTGTGATAAAGTATTTATTGTTTTTAAAAGCCAAAAAGGAGTGTTGCATTATGACAAAGATTTACGAAGGCAAAACAAAAGACGTTTATTCACTTGAAAACGGCAACGTTATGCTCAAGTTCAAGGACGACTGCACAGGCAAAGACGGCGTTTTCGATCCCGGCGAAAACAGCGTTGGTCTTACAATCGAAGGCATCGGCAAGGCAAACCTCGAAACATCAATCCACTATTTCGAGCTTCTCAAGAAGGCAGGCATCAAGACTCACTATGTAAGTGCAAACCTTGATGATGCAACAATGGAAGTTCTTCCCGGTAAAGTGTTCGGCCACGGTCTTGAAGTTATCTGCCGCCTTGTTGCAACAGGCAGCTTCATCCGCAGATACGGCGAATACATCGCAGACGGCACAGTTCTTGAAGGCGGCTATGTTGAATGCACATTCAAAAACGATGCTCTCGGCGATCCCCTCGTAACAGGCGAAGGCCTTGCTGCTCTCGGCATCATGAGCCCCGAAATGTTTGAAAGCATGAAGGCTCAGACTCTTGCAATCACAAAGATTGTTGCCAACGACCTTAAGTCAATCGGTCTTGACCTTTGGGATATCAAGTTTGAATTCGGCTACAACAACGACGAAGTTATCCTTATCGACGAAATCGCATCAGGCAACATGAGAGTTTACAAGGACGGCAAAATCGTTGATCCCGTTGAGCTTACAAAGCTTATCAACAACAGATAATCAATCACATTCACGGAGCAGGTCTGCGGACCTGCTCTTTTTGTTTTTTAAAATTCTTTAGACCAACCACGTAATACGCTCGTCTTATAGGTGAGAACACAAAAAAAGAAGGGAGTTTTCTCGATGAAAAAGAAAAAAATCTTAACCGCAATTATCATAGCCGTTGTTATCGCAGCAGTCACCGCAGTAGGTTTGTTTATCGCAAATTTCATGCAGAACCGCCGTGAAGAATACGACTTTCCCCTTGAAACACTGACCTTAAGCGAATATGCCGCAGGAATGGAAAAGGTTCTGAAAGAAAATTTCAAAACGGGCGATAACCTTGAATGCACGGGAATCAGTATGTGGCTTGAAGAAGAAAACGGTGTGCTGATGATCAATGATGTTTTCGGTATTGATTTTCTGGACAAGGCAACAAACAGAAGCTTCACATCAAGAGCAGGCAGAAGCTCGGGCAGTGTGTGGTCATATGAAGACGTCGGATATTCAGACGATTTTGAAAACCCTCTTGCATCAAAGGTTTTTGATGCTCTTGCAAACATAGATTTTCTTTCTCTCATAAAAGAAAACAATGAAAACGAAGATCTTTCCCGCGTGCAAATCGATTACAGAGGAGAAACTAAAATCTACTGGCACGACGAAAACGGACTCAGAACCTTCCCCGAACGCACCAAAGAAGAAAAAGAATTCAACTATCCGTCATATGTATATGAAAACGGAAAGCTTGAAAGAATTCACTTCTCCGATGAAGTTGATGACAGCTTTATTCTCATTGAGGCAGGCGGCGATATAACAAATGTAAATATTTATGTTCCCAAAACATATGAAAAGTAAGAAGGGGGAAAAAGATATGAAAAAAGCTATTAAAATAATCGAAATCGGTATTGCTCTTGTTATCTGTGTGGTTGTTGGTTTCGTTATCACTGCAGTTATGAACGAAAAATCCTCACCCGATAATTTTTTGAAATTTGAAATCAATAACGGTAAAGCAACGGTAACATATATTGCCGCAACCAAACCCGTTGTGGAAATCCCTTCCGAGTATGAAGGCTACCCTGTAACGGAAATCGACGGTGCGGTGCTGAGTCTTGACGGCAACGATAACATTCTTATGATTAAGATTCCCGCAACGGTTGAAAAAATCGGCGATATGGCATTCCATGCAGCAACAAATCTTCTCAGATTTTCCGTTGACAAGAACAGCGAGCATTTTTCAACCGACATCAAGGGCGTTCTTTACAGCAAGGATAAGTCCGTGCTTGTTCAGTACCCTCTCGGCAGATTCAACGGCACATACACCGCACACAAGGACACAAAAATAATAGGTGAAAACTCCTTCTATCAGGCAAGCCACCTCAAAAAAGCCGTTCTTCCCGATGGTGTTACCGAAATAAGAGAAGATGCATTCTTTAATATTTACACATTGGATGAGGTTGTTCTTCCCGACAGTGTTGAAATCATTGAAGACGATGCGATGAATTATGAGTTCAAGGGCAAAAAGCTTCCCGCAAATCTCAAGGAAATCGGAAAGGGTGCTTTTGCGGGATACGAGGGTGTTAACCTTGAAATCCCCGACGGTGTTGTCAGCATCGGAGAAAAAGCTTTTGAGGACTGCGAAAATCTTGAAACCGTTTCAATCCCCGCAAGCGTTGAAACGATTGCATCAACCGCATTCATTGATTGCGATAAGCTTGTTTCCTTCTCCGTTGACCCGGACAGCAAATTCCTTTCAAGCGATGAATACGGTGTTGTGCTTGACAAAGCAAAAACAAAGCTTATCTGCGTTCCTCCCGCAATTACCGAATATTATATTCCCGAAGGTGTAACATATATCGGTCAGGAATTTCTTGAACACAAAAACATCAAATGCATCACAATCCCCTCATCGGTTGAATCGATTGCCGAATTTGCATTCTTTGACTGTTCGGTTGAAATTCTCACCTTTGCCGAAAACTCAAAGCTTGAAACCGTTTCAAGAGGTGCATTTTCTGACTGTGCCAAGCTCAGGGAAATCATTCTTCCCGAAGGCATAAGGGTTATCGGAAACGAGGCTTTTGCTTATTGCAACAACGTTGAAAAAATCAGAATTTCGGCTACAGTTGAAAAAATCGGCGAGGATGCCTTCCTCAAAGCCGCAAAAACGACCGAAGTAACAATCCCCGGAACGGTCATGGAAATCGGAGAAAACGCATTCGGATATTACTACAGCGTTCCCGTTGAAAAAGAACATAACCGCGGCAAGACAGAAGGATTTGTAATTTACGGTGCGGATAACTCGGCTGCAGAAAGCTATGCCGAAGAAAACGGGTTTGAATTTAAACTTGCAGATTAATTAAAAAAACGGGCTTCCGATTTTCCGGAGGCCCGTTGTGTATATGTGCAGGGGCGATTCACGAATCGCCCGAAAAAATCAGTTTTTGAGGCTCTGCATGGGTGCGGGAATTCTGCCGCCTCTGTTGATGAATTTTGCGGGAGAATAGGTCGAAAGAGGCATAACGGGTCCGCTTCCGAGAAGTCCGCCGAAGCTGAGTTCCTCTCCAACCTGCTTACCGATTGCAGGAATAACTCTTACAGCCGTTGTCTTCGAGTTAACCATACCGATTGCGGCTTCGTCTGCGATGATTGCGGAAATAACCTCTGCAGGTGTGTCGCCCGGAATGTTTATCATATCAAGACCGACGGAGCAGACCGCCGTCATCGCTTCAAGCTTGTTGAGGCTGAGTGCACCGCATCTTGCGGCATGAATCATGCCTGCATCCTCGGTTACGGGAATGAATGCACCCGAAAGTCCGCCGACGTGTGACGATGCCATTACACCGCCTTTTTTAACCGCATCGTTGAGCAGGGCAAGAGCCGCCGTTGTGCCGTGACAGCCACAGCATTCAAGACCCATTTCCTCAAGGATATACGCAACGGAGTCACCGATTGCGGGAGTGGGAGCGAGCGAAAGGTCAACAATGCCGAAGGGTACGCCGAGTCTGCGTGAAGCTTCGCTTGCAACGAGCTGACCCATACGGGTGATTTTGAATGCGGTTTTCTTGATGAGGTCTGCAACAGCCGTAAGGTCGCAGTCCCCCGCCTTTGCAAGAGCTGCTCTTACAACACCGGGACCCGAAACACCTACGTTGATAACGCAGTCAGGCTCGCCTGCACCGTGGAATGCGCCTGCCATGAACGGGTTATCTTCGGGAGCGTTGCAGAAAACAACAAGCTTTGCAGGACCGATGCAGTCTCTGTCTGCGGTAAGCTCCGCACTTTTTCTGACAACCTTACCCATAAGAGCAACGGCATCCATGTTGATGCCCGTTTTTGTTGAGCCTATGTTGACCGATGAGCAGATGTGGTCGGTTACGCTGAGAGCTTCGGGAATAGCTTCGATAAGCTCTCTGTCGCCGGGGCCGAAGCCTTTCTGCACGAGTGCCGAAAATCCGCCGAGGAAGTTGACTCCGCAGGTGACAGCCGCTTTTTCAAGGGTCTTTGCAAGCTTTACCGCATCCCTGTTTTCGCAGGATGCAAGAATCATTGCCGCAGGAGTAACCGAAATTCGTTTGTTGATAATGGGAATGCCGAATTCCTTTTCAATCTGCTCGCCTGTCTTTACAAGGTCCTTGGCATAGCGTGTTATTTTGTCGTATACTTTACCGCACATAACATCAACATCGCTGTGGCAGCAGTCAAGAAGGGAAATACCCATTGTTATTGTTCTCACGTCCAGGTTTTCATCCTGAATCATGGTTATTGTTTCAAGAATATCTCTTGCATTAAGCATGATAAGTCACCTCAAGTAACCGCTGATTGAATCGGGTTGCGGTTATCAGCGTGTTAGTTTTTTGTCAGGAACGTCAAAAAACGCAGGCAATACTTTGTATATTAACGAGTATTTTGGGCGTTTATGACGGAAAAGTAGCCGTTGAGAAGTGTAACTTCGATTCAATCAGCGGTTACTATTATATGGTATGCATTGCGTTGAAAATGTCCTCATGCATAGCGTGGATGGAAAGACCCATATCATTGCCGATTTTATCAAGCATATCCGCAAAATCCGTGAACGGAATATCCGATTTTGAAATATCAACCATCATAATCATCGCAAACATATCCTGAAGAATGGACTGTGTAACTTCAAGCACGTTGATATTATGGATTGAGCATTCAGTTGAAATTTTTGCAAGAATACCGACCATGTCTTTGCCGATAACCGTAATAACTGCTCTCATATTATTTTCTCCTTATCATCAATTTCAAGCATCTGTATAATATCATGGATAATAAAATCCGCCGAGGATTCGGGATTATCTTTTTTTGTGAAAAGACAGCCGTATACACCTGCGTTTTTGCCCGACAAAACATCAATTTCTCTGTCACCAACCATAACCGTTTCGGATTTATCCAGATTATAGGTTTCGCAAATCCAGTTAACCGCATCGGGTGCAGGTTTAAGAGGAAATTCCATTGAAGAATCAACAAATCCCGTAAAAAACTTTGTAAGACCGTGCTTTTCGAGATAATACTGCGATGATTCCCTGCCTCTGTGCGTATAAAGATAGTGTTTTCTGCCTCTGTTGAAAAGTTCTTCAATCGTTCTTATTGTGTTTTCAAACGGCAGAGCAATGGGACGCAGGGCATAGTTATGCTCATGATTACGGAAAGCGGTTTTTTCTTCTTCCGTAACATTATAATGTTCAAACGCGGTGGCATAGGTGATTTCGAGCAAAGCCTTTGCTTCGTCGTAGTCACCCTCCTTGCCGTTTTCGGCAAGTGCCTTTAAAAACGCGGATGTGATATGAGGATAGCTGTCAAACAGCATACCGTCAAAATCCCAGATGTAATTCTGCATGGATTATTCCTCGTATCCTCTGGGGTTGTTTGACTGCCAGCGCCATGAATCCTCGCACATCTCGGTTAAACCTCTTGTTGCAACCCAGCCAAGCTCTTCCTTTGCCTTTGAGGGGTCGGAATAGCAGGTTGCAATGTCACCGGGACGTCTGGGAGCAATTTCATATTTGATTTTGATATTGTTTGCCTTTTCAAATGCGTTAACAACGTCAAGCACGCTGTAGCCTACACCCGTGCCGAGGTTATAGGTGTTGCAGCCTGTTTCGCCGAGAACTTTTTCAACTGCCTTGATGTGGCCGAGTGCAAGGTCAACAACATGGATGTAGTCGCGCACACCCGTGCCGTCGGGAGTAGGATAATCGTTGCCGTTGACGTTGAGGTGGTCAAGCTTACCGATTGCAACCTGAGTTATATAGGGAACAAGGTTGTTGGGGATGCCGTTGGGGTCTTCGCCGATTCTTCCGCTTTTGTGTGCACCGATGGGATTGAAGTAACGGAGAAGGCATACGCTCCATTCGTTATCGGAAGCATAGAGATCCTTGAGAACTCTTTCGATATAAAGCTTTGTTGTGCCGTAGGGATTGGTTGTTTTGCCCTCAGGCATATCTTCCTTGAGGGGTGAGGGGTTTTCGCTGCCGTAAACCGTTGCCGACGAGCTGAAAACAATCTTCTTGCATCCTGCGGCAGCCATAGCCTGGCAGAGAGTAACAGTGCCGCCGATGTTGTTGTCATAATATGAAAGGGGGTTGCTTATGCTTTCGGGTACACATTTAAGACCCGCAAAATGAATAACAGCCTCAATGTTATTTTCCGCAAAAACTTTATCAAGACCTTCACGGTCACGGATATCGCATTCATAGAATTTAACATCCTTGCCCGTAATTTCTTTTATACGTTTTACACTTTCACTCTTGCTGTTGCAGAGATTATCAAGTATAATGGTATCATAACCCGAGTTGAGAAGCTCAACACAGGTGTGTGAGCCGATAAATCCTGAGCCGCCTGTAACAAGAATTGACATATGCATATTCCTCCATTATAATTCTGATAACATTATAAAACTAATCTATATAAAAATCAACGTAAGTGTAAACAATATTTTTAAAAAAGGACTTGATTTTTTTGTTCAGCTATGAAAATTTGAAGAATGACAGCGAGATAATCAGCTATATAACCGCCGCCAACAACGTCCTCGGCGAAATCGGATATACCGAGCACGGTCTTGCCCATGTTGTTAAAGCGGGTGAGGATGCGAGCAGAATTCTGAATTCGCTCGGATATGACGAAAGAGAATGTGAGCTTGCAAAAATAGCGGGTCTGCTTCACGATACGGGCAACATGATAAACCGCTGCGACCATGCACAAAGCGGTGCATTTCTTGCATTCGAGCTTCTGCGTGCAAGAAAATTCCCCGTAGATGAGGTGATAAAGGTATCAACCGCCATAGGTCACCACGACGATAAAACGGCGGCACCCGTAACTCCCATTGCGGCGGCACTTATTCTTGCGGATAAGAGTGATGTGCATACATCGAGAGTACGCAACAAAAACACGGTCAGCGTTGATATACACGACAGAGTAAACTATGCTGTTTTCAGCTCAGAGCTTGATATTGACGGAGACAGCAAGAAGATATTTCTTACTCTGAAAATCGACACCCTTGTCTGTCCCGTTATGGAATATTTTGAAATTTTCCTTGAGAGAATGGTGCTTTGCAAAAAATCGGCTGAATATCTCGGCTGCGAATTTGAACTTATCATTAATGATACGAGGTTGCTGTAATGTATAATTTAACAGATATCGGAACGATAAAAGACATTCTTGCCCGCCACGGATTTCATTTTTCGAAATCCCTCGGTCAGAATTTTATAGTAAACCCCTCCGTATGCCCGAGAATGGCGGAAGAAAGCGGAATTGACGGAAGCTGCGGAGTTATCGAAATCGGTGCAGGCTTCGGCGTGCTCACCGCAGAGCTTGCAAAGAGAGCAAAAAAGGTTGTTGTTATCGAAATTGATACAAAACTTCTCCCCATTCTCGACGAAACTCTCAAAGATTTCGACAACATTGAAATAGTCAATCAGGATGTGCTTAAAACAGACCTTGCGTCACTCATCAAAGAAAAATTTGACGGTATGCCCGTATATGTCTGTGCAAATCTGCCCTATTACATAACTTCTCCCGTAATCATGACCCTTCTCGAAAGCAGACTTCCCATTGAAGCGGTTACCGTTATGGTGCAGAAAGAAGCGGCTCAGCGGCTTTGTGCCCCCGTCGGCAGCAGGCTTTCGGGTGCGGTTACGGTTGCCGTTGACTATTATGCAAAGGCAAAGAAGCTCTTTGATGTTTCCGCAGGCTCATTCATGCCTGCACCCAAGGTTGACAGCTGCGTTATCCGCATGGATATCCGAAAAGAGCCTGAAATCGAAATCACTGACGAAAAGCTCTTTTTCAGAATGGTACACGCCGCTTTCGGTCAGAGAAGAAAAACCGCCGCAAATTCAATCAGTGCAGGCTCGGGAATTCCCAAGGATATCGTTATAAAAGCCATTGAAGAATGCGGATTTGAGCCTTCCGTGCGTGCAGAAGGTCTCAGCATGGAGGAATTGGCGAATCTGAGCGAAAAAATCGGAGAATTGCTGAAAAACAGTTAATTTTTCTTGACAAAAAAAGGCTTATAAGTTAATATCAAATTGTATGTTTTATACAAAAAATATATATGGAGGAATTTTAATGACAAACAAGAGAAAGTTTGCGGCAGTTTGTATCATTATCGCCCTTCTCGGTGCAATGTTCAGCTTTACCGCATTCGGAATCGCAGCAGAAGACAGTGCGGCTCCCGTTGCAGACGGCGAAGCTGTGACTCTTATGGCTGCAGATGCAGAAGCTCCGGCAGAAGCAAATCAGTTTTCGGTTGATGTTGACGGTGATGTTCACAATTACAATCTTGATGAAATTGACAGCGAAACAACCGAAGAAGTGGTTTTAGGTGCTCAGGGTTATGCCGATAATTATGCGGATAACCTCACAAACGACGCAAATTTCAAGACTAACATTGAAAAAGCTATTGCAAAGATTCGTGAAAGCATAAGCAATTACGCAACAATCTGGGCACTCGTTCCCCCCATCATCGCAATTCTGCTTGCTCTTATCACAAAGGAAGTTTATTCTTCACTCATCATCGGTATCATTGCAGGCGGTTTCATTTTTGCAGGCGGCAACTTTGAAACAGCAATCAACCATGTTCTCTTTGACGGCTTCGTTGCAAGCCTTTCCGACAGCTACAACATGGGTATCCTTGTGTTCCTTGTTCTTCTCGGAATGCTCGTTTCGCTCATGAACAAGGCAGGCGGCTCGGCAGCATTCGGAAGATGGGCATCAAATCACATCAAGTCAAGAACAGGTGCTCAGCTTGCAACAATCCTTCTCGGATGCCTTATCTTCATCGATGACTATTTCAACTGCCTTACAGTCGGTTCGGTTATGAGACCCGTCTGCGACGAAAAGAAGGTTTCCAGAGCAAAGCTTTCATATCTCATTGACGCAACGGCAGCTCCCATCTGCATTATCGCTCCCATTTCATCATGGGCAGCAGCGGTTGCAGGCTTCGCAAGAGGTGCAGGTGCAGAAAGCGGCATCAGCCTTTTCATCAACGCTATTCCTTATAATTTCTACGCACTCTTCACCATCCTTGCAATGGTTATTTTGGCAATAGGCAAATTCGATTTCGGCCCCATGAAGCTCCATGAAAGAAACGCTCTTGAAAAGGGTGATATCTTCACAACAGGCGACAAAGTTGCAACAGAAGATACATCCGCTAACCCCAAGGGTAAGGTTATCGACCTCGTTCTTCCCGTTGTTGTTCTTATCATTGCCTGCGTTTTCGGCATGATTTATTCAGGCGGATTCTTCAGCGGCGAAAGCTTCATCGATGCATTCTCAAATTCCGATGCATCCGTCGGTCTTGTTATCGGCTCTGCAATCGCAATTGTTTTTGCAGTTCTTTATTTCCTCATCAGAAGAGTTATCAGCTTCAAGGACATCATGGCATCTCTTCCCGACGGCTTCAAGGCAATGGTTCCCGCTATCCTTATTCTCACCTGTGCATGGACTCTTAAGGCTATGACAGACAGCCTCGGCGCAAAGATTTATATTTCACAGCTTGTTGAAGGCAGTGCAGGTGCATTCCAGGCACTTCTTCCCGCTATCATCTTCATTATCGCTGTAGGTCTTTCATTCGCAACAGGCACATCATGGGGCACATTCGGCATCCTTATCCCCATCGTTCTCAGCGTATTTGAATCAACCAATCCTCTTATGATAGTTGCTATTTCGGCATGTATGGCAGGTGCTGTCTGCGGTGACCACTGCTCACCCATTTCAGACACAACAATCATGGCTTCCGCAGGTGCACAGTGCAACCACATCAACCATGTTTCAACCCAGCTTCCCTATGCTCTTACAGTTGCGGGAATCTCGTTTGTTACATATATCATTGCAGGTGCTCTTGCAAACACGGGTTATGCAATCATTGCACTTCCCATCGGCGCAGTGCTTACCGTTGCCGTTCTTCTCGGCATCAAGGCTGCAACAAAGAAAAAAGCATAATTTCCACCATGGTATGAAGAAAGCCTTCCGTTTCGGCGGAAGGCTTTTGTGTTACATGTTTTCAATTGTATCAAACAGCTCTTTCATGCCGTCGGGCACAACACCTTTGAACATATATGCAGCATAGTTCAGATCGTGGTCATGGTTTTCAAGATAGTGAATGGTTAAATTTGTTTTACCCTTTTCTTTGAAAACCTTTTCAATATCTCTTGCCTGTTCCTGTGATGTCATGGCATCGAATTCACCTGCAAAAATGTGAATGGGCAAATCAAGCTTCGGCAGGGTTTCCTTGTTTGCAGGCAGAGCAAAATGTGCTTTCCACCAGTCCGAGGTAAGCCTTACTCCGTTGTTTTTTGCAAGCCAGTCATCGTCATTTCTGTCGATGGCATCAAAGGTTGCTTTTATATAGTCGGGAGCTGCAAAATCTTCGGCGGTCAGCTTACCGTCGCCGTTTGTATCAATCTGTTCAAAGGTTTTGTCGCCGAACACTTCTTTTCGTACATTGTGTCTGTCGGCATTTAAATCTTCTTCGGTGATATAGCCTTTTTTGTCGTAGTCGAACAGTCTGCGGTACTGTGTAATTGCAAAATTCCCCATTATCTGCCATGTAAAGGTTTCACGAAGATTTTCGTTGCAATAGCCTGCAAGAAAAAGTCCGTCAACTTTAACATTATTTCTTAAGGCTACAAGGGGAGAAATAATCGTTCCCTCGCTCCAACCCATAAGATAAACGGGACAATCATAGCCTTCTTTTTCATTCAGATATTTAATAATGCACTCTATATCACTGACGGAATTCATTGGCAGATATGTTTTATATTCTTTTGGGTTAATGTTATAAAAACAGGGAGGCTTTTTGCCGTCAGTAACACCTCTGGTGCTGTATCTGCAGTAAAGAATGCCTCTTTTATTTAATTCATCGGCAAAAAACTGATGATAGGAAACCATTGAGCCGTCAGGCTTCTGGCGCATGGTTCTGTATGTTAATGGACCTGAACCGTTAACGAAAATAACAATTTTCTTCGTGTTTTCGGGAATTGTGAGCATAACATCAAGATTATATCCGTCTGCGCACTTAACGGAAAACAATTTTTCATTTTCTGCGAGCTTATTTCTCTTTTTTATAAACATATTAACATCTCCATGCAACTTTTTTGTTTTCACTAATATGATGCTTTGATATGCTTTTTGGTCTATGAAAATTTATATTTCAGCTTCTGCAAATCCGATACATTCTCTGCCTCTGAGCATATCTGCCGTATCTCTTGCATTGAAGTACAGACGCAGGGTGTTGCCGTATTTTACAAGATGACTTGCATAAACAAACTGCTTCATCCAGTCCTTGCCGTCAACAACGGCAGGCTCAACAAGAATTTTGTTGAATTCAAACGAAAGACCGTCTGCGGAGGTCAGCAGAATTATCGCTGAATGGCTGTGACCGTCTTTTTCGTATAACCCGTTCTGAATGCCGATATAACCGTCGCTCAACTTGTAAACTTTAAGACATCCGCTGCAAAGATTAAGGTAGGGATTGTTTTTATCGGGAGAAATAATGGGCTTTTCCGCAGAAACATAGCCGTTTGAAATGCTTCCGCTTTCAGCATATCCGATATATGTAGGCTCGCAGAATCCGCAATCGTCAATGAATGTCATGCCGCAGGAATAGTAAAGGCGGTTGACTTCGTTTTCCTGCAAAAGAAACGGGTTTGATATCGCAGACCCTCTTCCACTTTTTTCAAAGCCGTTTGCATCGGTCAGGGCAGGTGTCGGCTTTGACCAATGAACAAGGTCGGTGCTTTCGGCAACATAGATTTCCGATTTCCATTTGACCGCATTTATAACATTAAGACCGTTCATTATGAGAGGTCTCGTTCTTTCGTAGAAAATATAATATTTTCCGTTGATATAATTGATATTCGGGCGCATCGCACGGTTAAGAACCTTCTTCACCTTTCGGAAATCAACACCGTCATCGCTGATGAAATGATAAACTCCGAAGGTGGTGTGCAGAAACATATGCCATTTGCCGTCATGGGCAATATCGGGAGTCAGCACCGACGGATCCGCAACAACAACCGCACCGCCGAAAGGCTTCAGCACGGGACTGCTTTTGCTGATTTTAAACTCAGCGTTGATTATCTGATTTACGGTTAAATTTTTCATAACAATCCTCGTTTTGTTTGATGGATATATTATATCATTTTAAAAATCGAAAAGCAACTGCCGGCATGAGCTGAAAACTCAATGCAGACAGTTGCCTTTAATTTTTACAATATAATATGCCAAAACCAAACTATCAAATACAATAAAGTTTTCTGTTCAGGATGAACTCAATCAATAAATTCATAGTCAAAAGGACACCGTTCTTCCCAATACTGTTTGTTCTTTTCTAACAATTCCCTCATTCTTTCAACCGAGCCTTTCAATTCTTTTGCTACTGTTTTACTGCCTTTAACCGTAACAAAATCATATTCACAATCACGGTTAATCATATCCCAGAAAGCCGGCCAGTTTCTTCCATACCATTCCGGAAAATTCAGAGAAGCTCTTATACGCTCATGCAAATCCATTAAGTATTTGCAATCGGTTAAATCTATTGTTGTTTTTTTCATTGTTTCACCCTCCTCAGATTATTTCGTAGAATGTACGGTAGTGGTCGTAGGTTACAAAGATGATACCGTCGTTTGACCATACTATACGATGTAAGTTTCTGCGTCCCGGTGTATAGTTTATATCTGCTTCGTACCAAATTCGCCCCTGCTTGACAGGAAGAAGTCTGTCTCCATTATCATAAACACCTCCGCCTAACATTCTTTCCGGAGCAAATTTTGACGGCTTATCATTTTTCTTCCAGCCAAGAGCCTCCAATTGTGCTGATGAAATATAATACTCAGGTAATTCACCGTAATATTTCAGCCAATAATCGGCACCTTCGGTTCCGTTGTGGGTAGCACTGCCTGCTTCAACGGCTTCTGTTTCTTCAATAGTACAGCGACAGCCTATGTGTAACGGTGGTTCTTTAAACGAAGTATCATTTATCAGAAATATTCTGCCGTGCTTATCTGCACAATCAAAACAAGTTTTTAAATCTGACGAAGCATGCCATATTTTATAATTCTTGCTTGGTTTTGTTGTGGGGATAAACACATCATCTTTTGCTTTCGTTGAATGGTTATCATTTGGTATTGCATCACAATAAAAATTTTTAATATGCAATAAATCACCTTTACAACGGTTTTTATATAAATATTATACCATTTCCTCCGGCTTTTCTCAATCCTTTTCTTTGAATATCTGTCTGTGAATTGGCAAGAATAGTTAGTAGTAAACAAACGGAGGTAATAAAATGTTCAAACACGAAAAGATGCTTTTTCATCCCGTGGCGGTGGAGAGACCTAATCCGCAGTATGCGGCGCTTTTGCAGGAACAGCTCGGCGGCGGAAACGGCGAGTTGAAGGCGGCCATGCAGTATATGTCCCAGAGCTTTCGGATCAAAGATCCCGAGATCAAGGATCTGTTCCTTGACATTGCAGCGGAGGAGCTGGGGCACATGGAGATGGTGGCGCAGACCATCAATCTCTTAAACGGTCACGACGTGGATGCCGCAAAGGTGCCCTCGGGTGAGATCCAATCCCACGTGCTCTTAGGTCTTAATCCGGGTCTTATCAACGCTTCAGGTTATTCCTGGACGGCGGATTACGTTACGGTTACGGGTGATTTATGTGCCGACCTGCTCAGCAACATCGCATCCGAACAGCGCGCAAAGGTGGTTTACGAATACCTTTACCGCCAGATCGACGACAAAAAGGTGCGGGAGACCATTGATTTTCTCCTGAACCGCGAGGAAGCTCACAACCAGATGTTCCGCGATGCCTTTAACAAGGTGCAGAATTCCGGCTCTAACCGTGATTTCGGCACCACCAAAGCCGCGAAGATGTATTTTTCCATGTCTGACCCCGGTCCCAACGCATTCGCCACGGGCGATACCAAGCCTGTTTCTTTTGAGTGATAGCAAAAAGCCGCTGAAGAGTTTGTTCCTCGGCGGCAATTTTTATCTTTCCCTGTATCACAACAGTTCGGTATATTGGAATCTTTCTATTTTATCATATCAATCCCGTACTGAAGCGTATCCGCAGAGATGGCGCCCGTTGCTTGTGCAATCAGATATCCTTCTGCATCTATAAAGTATGTGGTAGGTAAGGAATATACGCTGTATGTCATAGCCGCATCGGAGTCTGTATCATAGAACACAGGAAAAGTATATCCTTTTTCTGAGATGAACGCCTTTGCGCTACTGAGCGTTTCACGTCCGCCGGTCATATTGACCATCAAGAAATGGATCTTGTTCCCAAACTCCAGATATTTTTCGTGGAAGTCAGGCATCTCGCTTTGACAAGGGCCACACCAGCTTGCCCAGAAATTCAACACGATCGGCTTACCGACATAATCCGACAGATTGACTTTGTTTCCCGATCCATCATAAACAGTGAAATCGGGAGCTTTCGTCAGTTGCCGCTTTGTATCGTCTGTGCCTGATTTATCATTTTGGTTTTCGTGATCATTGTTTTCTTGTTCGCCTTGAATTAGCAGCCCGTCGGGAGCATCGTCCTTGCTAAGCTGCGTATAAAGCACCGAAGCACCGCCAATCAGAAGAACAAACACCAACACAAGTATAATTATATTTTTCCTCTTACTCATAATTCCTCCTTATCCGAGAAGACTCAGAAACCGTCCGAGGATTCCCGCTGCCATCAGAATACCGATTACAACAAGCAAGCTGCCGCTGACAATATTGATGACCTTATAGTTTTTCTTGATCCAGTTGAATGCTGATTTCAGATAGTCGATCAGCACCGCACTGAGAATGAATGGGATGCCAAGCCCCAGTGAATATGCAAAAAGCATCAGCATACCCTCTGCGATATGTGCCTGTTGGGATGCCAGCATCAGTGCTGAGCCGAGGAAAGCTCCCACACAAGGCGTCCAGCCGATAGAGAATACCATGCCGAAAAG
>JAZQLN010000009.1:0-2483 GCA_045542715.1 Acutalibacteraceae bacterium | reverse complement strand
GCCTCGCTTATATTATTAATGGTACGCTCTTCTTGTCTATGTGTAAATTCCCAACCCGTATCTTTCTCCTTGACTTTCGTCTGTCGGTAGTCAAATTCGAGTTGCATATTTTCTTTCAAAAACCGTTCATCATGAAGGTTGTCATCACGGACTTTTAATCCGTCAGGACATGTGTAGGTTATATTTTTTCGGCTGTCAGTCCACTTGACTTCGTAGCCTTTGTCCTCCATGAATTTCGTGAACTCATCTTTAGAATTGCAATTTCTCATTGCTTCGTTGATGGTTCGCATCAAGCTACCCTTGACTGTTTCGCCTCGAAGACCTGCTCGGTATTCTCCGCGAGACATTGACTTGATTCTATAGTTAGGTTCGCTTTTTTTCAGAACCGACAGTCCGTGATTTAAACACAGTCCGTCCGAGTAATCTCTGATTCTGAAAATTGATTTGTTATCAAGATGGAGTTTCTTACCTGTCTCCTGACTCACGCTGTTAATAATCAGGTGAGAGTGCAGGTGAGCTCTATCCATATGAGTTGATACGACCACTTCAAAACCTTGAAAATAATCAGCCAGCTCAAGAGCAATTTTATGGGCTTGCTCAGGGCTTAAATTTTCGTCAGGCTTGAAGCTTTGAACATAATGATAGTACATTCTTCCTTCGGTTTTTCCTGCCAAAGCTTTTGTCAACATAAACTGCTGATATGCAAGTTCAGGCTGACATCTTACGCCCGATACTAAAGCCTTACCGTTTGACATCTCAGTCTTCTTACGATCCATTACATACCGCAAACAAAATCCCATAGATTTTGCAGACTGAGCTCGTTTAATTTTAGGAGTACAAACTGTCGCCATCAGTTTTTCACCCTATTCATAAGTTCGGTAAGGACGGTATAGATTTCAACCAATTTCATATAAGTTGGTTTCAAATCTACGACATCCAGATTCATCAATTTTGCCCTTGTTGTCAGCTGAGTTAAGTTGTTGCCCACTGAAAGCAATTCTTTCATAAGTTCCCGCACATCATTCACGATGATAATCTCTTTGTCAAAACAACATTTGACTATAAAATCAGTCTTTGAAAGATTTGAATTCTTTGCTTTCTCGTTAATCATTTTATGCTGTTCTTCGGTGACTCGGAAAGCAATTGATAGCGGTTTTCTACGCATTTCATTTCACCTCTTCCTGTTAATTCTATATGTAATAAATTCTTCATTTCGGCTATCGATTTTTGCGAAGTGGGTCCGGGCTTCCGCCCGATTTCGCACCGCTTTAGCGGTGCGATTGCGCATGGCAGCAGTCGCTTCAGCGACAGCGTATAGCCAGGCGCTCTGCTAGCCTCTCCTAAGGAGAGGGAAACAAAAGCCCAAAATGTATAGCCGCTTAAAAAACCTTGATTTTCACCCCCTCTAAAAAGATTGTTACAATTCGGATACAGTCATCAACTCCTTTCCCGAAACAGTTCTATGACAGTATGACAGCTATGACGGATTATATGGCACATATCACATCTGTATCTTCATCTTAAACGGAATGAATTCTTTATCAGCTTCGGCATCTGTTTCGAAATTCACAGCGGTATTATCTTCATCAACTTCCGCAGTTTTATCATCAAATTCAGTTTCAGAATTTGATTCGGTATCTGAATTTTCTTCGGCAGAATCATTTTTAATTCTGTCGGGATCAAACCAAAGTTTCTGCGTCCTTTGATACATATCACGCACGGATTCATAATTGATTTTGAAGTCTTTTAAGAATTCTTTGTTGTCCGTCAGCTTTTTACCGAGAATCGGAGCAGTGAACTCCACGTCACATACCTCTTTTATGAGTTTACAAAGCTCGGTTGCCGTTCCTGAAAATGGTCCTGACTCATCTAATAACTTGGTTATAATTTCAACCATTTTCATGCCATCACTGTCTTCAACAGAATCAGAAATTTTTTCCCAGATATGAGTGCCAAACCCAAATCGCAATTCGATTTCACGAATGTCAGTATCGCGTCCTTTACAATATAAGATTCCGTATCCTTTTCTCTTTGGGAAAGTATACAAAACAAAAGTTGTATCGGCTCCGCCGGCAAGAGCAGTAGAACCCGAAATCATATTCTGTGGACTGCTGTCATGCATCTTTCTTAAGTGATGAACAAGTATGATAGTAATGTCCAGTTCCTTTGCAAGTTTTTTTAGATAATTCATCTCTGCGTACTCGCAAGCATAAGCGTTTCCGGCGAACTGTTCTCCTCTTATTAACTGAAAAGTATCAACGATAACGAGCTTGATTTCAGGTTCTTCCTTGACGATTTTCTTTAGGAAAACATCGAATCCATTGTCCATATTTGGTGCATCATACATAAACAAAAGATTGTCTGTATCGCATCCGGGCATACCTTCGAGTCTGTCCTGAATACGATTTTCCGTGTCCTCCAAACAGAAATAAAGAACCTTGCTCTTGTTTGTCTTAAATCCCCACAGGTTATTGCCGTTTGAA
>JAZQLN010000008.1:0-4247 GCA_045542715.1 Acutalibacteraceae bacterium | reverse complement strand
AAAATAAAACAGCCGCTCGGGAGCGGCTGCCGGTGACAGTAATGCGCTGCTAAACCTTCAGAGCCCCTTTTAGGGGCAAAGCCAGTAATCGCCCCTTGAAGGGGCAGTGCAAACCCCCGGCTCAGCCGGGGGTTATGATTTGATGTTTGGAAGCGTTGATATATAAGGGCGTTTTTGTGGATTTTTTGAATCCGAATATAAGATGACCTTGAGGGCGAAAAATGGGTGTTATGCATTACACAACTTAAAAATTACACATAAAGCAGTTCGGCGAAGGCGATTTCTTCGGCTTGAGCTTTGCAGGTATTCATCAGACCTACCCATTTCATTTGGTCGGTTTCTTTTAATTCTTCGGTCACTCCTGCGGATTCGGCAATCTGTGGAATAAGAACGTCAAGACGATTTTCGATTGCTTCGTTGATTTCAGCACAGTGTTCGCCGAGTTTTCCCCTAAGTATCGAAAGATTATATAGAGGTGGTCTGTGGTCACGAAGGTAATCTCGGCGCATTCTGCCGTATTTATCGATAGGCGGTGACGGCTTGATTGTCAGGTTGGGAATATAATAATCCCCGACTTTGGTATAAGTAAGTTTGTTTTCCATAAAATCAATCCTTTCATTACATTATTTTGATTGCGAGATAATGTTATAATGTAATCACGGATTTGTCGAGGATGTCGAATACAAGAAAAAGCCGCCCGAAGGCGGCTTGATGGTTTTTAACCGGCAATTTGTTTGCAAGAGAGTATTTTTGAACCCGAGCAGGAAAGCTCAACGGTATCGCCTGCTTCAAGGAGCAGCATATTTTCATGTTCAGATGCTTTTGCTTTGAAAATGTTATTTTCTGTGTCAATCAGATAAATATAGGTGTTTCCGTCAATATCAATATATTTTACGGAAGCGATTGTAACGGTAATATTCTTCATTTCATCGGTCGGAGTCTGAACTTCGCTTATGCCGAGCATAGCTTTGTATTTTGCGACACATTCCGCCTGCGTTGCGGCAGTTGTAACGATGTTGTACTGCTCAACATTGACTGCGGCGTAAAGCTTTACAAGTCCGCCCGAATCCTTAAGCACCATAATATATGTGGGATTACCCTCAACATTAATCAAAGAGGGGAACGAAGCCTGATAGCCTTTTTCCTGAACTTCACCCTCTGCGGCAGCCATTGCAGATTTTTCATCGGCACCTGCAATCGCATAGTAGCGGCTTTCGCCCGTTCTTTCATTGGCAAGAAGGAATCCGATGTTTGAACTGTCGCCATTAACCGAGGTTACGCCCGTGTATATCCATATATCGCCGTCTTTGGCAACATAACCGTAATCGGAAACGGGAGTTTCGTCAGATGAATCATCCTCGGAGCTGTAAGTTGTAACCTGCTTGCATCCTTTTTTAGCAAACAGACTGTTCATATATCCGTTCTGATACATTCCGTACCAGTTATACTGCTCGCAGATAAGGTCGCCGTAGAAAACAACATCAATCCATCTCGGAATATCTGCAACATCGTATTTAACAATTTCGCCCGATACTGGGTCAAGTACGATGCAACCGCTGACGGTTTTTCCGCCGAAAAGAGAAATTGTTTTATCAACGATTGATGCAACATAATAAGGCTTTCCGCTTTCATCGATTTCAAAATGAAGATTCTCTGTCATCAATGTGGGATATTCCAGCCAGATGTGTCTTTTGGCATCATCAAGAAAATAAGCGGAGGGAATATATTTCATACCTTCGGATTTTTCAAACGAAGCTGACATTGAAACGGGGTCAACGGTAACATAGCCTTTGACTCCTTCTTTGTTGTTCATCCATTTGAAGAATCCTGCATATTCAAGAGCAGAAACCTTTACGGGTTTTCCGTTGTAGTCAATTTGTATGTAATCGTTTGAAACATCAAACTGACTGACGACATCCGAAAGAGCACCTATTTCACGGTCACCGAGCATTCGTGCCGATGCAGTATCCATAAGAGCTATGGAATCGGTTTCAACGGACTCCGATAAATCGGCGGTAAAATCAGAGTCATTAACTTTCAGAATTTTTGCATAAGAGGTTGCGTTGAACATAGTGCTGCCGATAATGCCTGCACCGATAATGATAACGGTCAAGGCGATGGGCAGAATATATGGTACTATTGAAAATCTGAATTCGCTGTGTTTCTTTGTACGTCCCTTTGAACCGGTCTTTTTTGAAACGGTTACCCATCCGAAATCTTTGCATCCTTTTGCAAGTCTTCCTGCAAGGATTGCCGCAAACAAGGCAAAGATAACAATAACCCAAAAGCCAGGATTATGGATATTGATTGCGGTGCTTGAAATAAAAAATCCCGCTACTGATACAATCAGAGCTGTAACCAAGCCCGTAATCAAACCTGTAATAACAGGTACTACACCTGATTTTTTCATGTTTTTCACTCCTTTATTTGATTTTAACACGAATAATACTTCAAATCAATATTCTTCTAAGACTATTCCTCTCTAACCACATATTCGTACTCTTCAGGGTCCATATAGTCATCATCTTCTTCAAGGATTTCTGCACCTTCGGCAAATGCGTTGTTGCACTCAGCTGCATAATCCTCTGCATCAGCTTCGTTGTCAAACACTTCGTCATCTGTGTCGATAACATTACCTTCGTAATCAACTAAATCGATGTAATACTTTGACATAATTATTTCTCCTTTAATATTTTGTTCTAAGATAACTTTTTCTGTCTGCCATATGCTTTGCGGCTAACGGACTTTTATGTCTTAAACCATCAGATATCATTTCTTTGAAGAAAGAATCCTTTTCATTACATAAACTAACTAAATCTTTGTTTCTTTTCTTAAGTGCCTTGTTTTCAACGATTAGACTTCGAATCAACTTATCTTTTTTAGTATCAAAAAGTTTCATTTTATGTTCTCCTTTAATTATTAACTACATGATTTAAGTAATCCCACCGCACCGGCGATTAGTGCAACGGGTAAGAGCAGGATAAATCCGCCTACGAAGATTGCGAGCAGGATAAATGCGGGGACTGCGATTGCAAGCAGTATAGTTGCAACGATTTTGGCTGCGCCCCACGTTATCTTGAATGCCAATCCGATGGCTTTGAAGAAAAGCCAGATTGCAAGAATCGAAAATAATATTTCAATCATTAAAAATCACTCCTTGGTATATTGTATTCCTATCCGTAATTGTCTGACGACTCTGCGAAGGATTTTTCTTTGTTTCCTTTTCGGTCTTTTTTGTCTGATATCTCAACCCCGATAGTTCGTGCGTATTCGGGATTTTTAGCAAGTTTTTCTGTCAGCCTGATTGCCAACATTCTCTGTTTAGGACTCATTTGCAACACTCCTTTGTGTTTTCCTTGACTATATGATAACTCACAAAAACATAAAACTGAATGACACTTTGTGCGGAAAACACACCTTGTTTTTTCACAATAAATGCAAAAAACGGTGCCCGGTTTAATTCCGGACACCGTAATTTATTATTCGCCTTTAATTTGATTGTATTTTTCGATATTGATTTTCTTGTCTGCGAGCATCTGCTCAACCCAGAGTTGCAGGGTTTCAACTGTGATTGAAATACGCTCAAGTTCTTTCTGAATGAAAACAAAATCCTTGATTTCATCGTCGTCAATCATACCGTCGGCTGTGATTTCAA
This sequence comes from Acutalibacteraceae bacterium, assembly GCA_045542715.1. Lineage (GTDB taxonomy): Bacteria > Bacillota > Clostridia > Oscillospirales > Acutalibacteraceae > CAG-177. The sequence goes on along the minus strand of JAZQLN010000008.1, from coordinate 592 downwards.
TGAGTCTTTCCTGGCTCTTTTTCATCGAGTTGAGAGATGAAAGCATTTCGAGAACAATCTGTGCGAGGTCTTTCACTTTAACTTCGGGCACGTATTTTTCACCGATGGGACATTCCTTCGAACAGTAGTGGTTGCAGAGAGTCGGCTCGCCGTAGATTTCAGCAAGAAGCATTACCTCATCGGGAGTTATCGGGAATTTGCCGTTTTCAATTCTTTCAAGTCGCTCTGGCTGAATAGGATTATCCATAAGCGATGCCTTGTCGCAGACATCGTCCCTCGTCAAATCGTGCTTTTTTCGGGTCTCTTTATAAATTGTATCTGCCATATCCGTTCTCCCTGTGAATAGAGTTCATAATGTTTTTTACAGTATAACATATTCATACGGATAAATAAACCCCATAAACAACAAAAACTCCCTCTGCTGTTTCCAACAGAGGGAGTCGGTTATATCAGATATAGACATCGACGGTTAAGTCTTCCCATTGATACGGGCGGAGATATTTACCCGTCGATTTTCTGTGTTTCAGAGCGTCACCGTAGCCGATGTCAACTCGTAAAAACAGGTCAGTCCTATTAACCTTTGATAGCTGCC
>JAZQLN010000007.1:0-24933 GCA_045542715.1 Acutalibacteraceae bacterium | reverse complement strand
TTCGTTATCAAAAAGCACGGTTGATACATAGCATTCGCCGTCCTGCTTCTTCTGTTTTTCAATCATAGCGTTGAATCCGCCGATTGTGTCGCTCTCGAGACCTGCCATTGAGCCGCTTCTGTCAAGGATAAATACGAGTTCCGTGATATTGTTTTTCATGGTTTTCTCCTCCAAAAATTAAAATGTGGTTGCTTGGTTTCTCAACCTTACAACCACATTATAGCGGGTTTGATTATTCAATTGGTCGCCTGACGGGAGACTTTTTGGCGGTTAATCCCATTCCGTGCCCGTTACTTTTTCAAGCTGAGTACCTTTTGTTTCTTTTACCTTGAAGAAAATGATTGCGAGCGATATTGCGAGGCTCGGCAATGTGAGGCAAAGAGAAACGGCAGGTATCGATGAGTTGCCGAGATGAGTGATAAGCGGAATTCCCACGAGATATGTCACAACGTAGCCTATACCCAGCGCAAACATCTGCAATGATACGATTGACGAACGCAGGTTTGTGGGTGAAGATTCGCTGACCATAAGAACGTTTATATCTGTACCTGCCCAGAAACTGCCGATGCATACACCGCTGAACAAGCCTACGATATAGGGATTCCATGCTTTTTCGGCACCCAATGAAAAAACAACGAGAGAGATGAGGGTTGCCGATGCCATTGATGCAAGAGCAGCTTTTCTGCCGAATTTGTCGGAGATAAAGCCGTGGCTCAACTGTATCAGACCGCTTCCGACGGGGAACATAAACAGTGCAGATGTAACGGCACCTACGGAAGCTGCGTTAAGGGCACTGTCAATGTTGCTGTATAATCCCAGGGCAAGATAATTCTGAGCATATCCGTATGAAATGATTGCCTGATACTGCATTGTGATGAGCACGCCTACGGTTGCAAATGCCACCGAAATATAAAGCCATCTTAACTGCTTATGCTTTGAAACAAACCTGAATGCCGCAACAAGTCCGCCCTGTGCGGATGAAGAATCATCTTTTTTGTTCTCTTCCGCATTGCCTTCTGCCGCATTGCGGAGATATCTGAGCCTTGATTCGATGAATGCATCCGTTTCACGAAGCGACATAAGAGCAACGAGCGATACCGCAATTCCGAGAATGGCGGGAACAAGATAAACAGCTCTCCATTCCGACGCATCAGCCATAAGGGTGCGTCTGAGCAAAGGAACAAGCATGAGTCCGAGGGTTGAAACACATTTGACAAACGAAAAGATTTTTGCTCTGTGCACGGGCGGTGAGGATTCCGTAACGTAGACCACCTGCATATCGTGAGGAACGAAGAATGCAACTATTGTTGAGCCTATAACGTAAAGGGCAATGTTGTCTGAAAGGAAAATAAAGAACAGACCCAAGCCCATGCCGAGGGTATTCACAACGAGGAAAAGCTTTCTGCCGTATCGGTCTGAAAGAGGCTTGTAAAGCAGCGACAGACCCTGGAACGGGAATGCGATAATTCCCAGAATATCCAGAATTCCTATTGAGCTTTCGCCGTATTTTGCCAGAAGATCGGTTGCGATTTCGGTTTTCATAAGCGTTCCGATTTGCGATGCGATTTCATCGGTGACATAAACCACACAGATAATAAGAATCAGAAAATAAAGATATCCGCCCTTTTTCGGCCTTGCTTTTTCTTTTTCGAGTTTTGCGATTTCCTTTTGGATTTTGAGCTGCTTTTTTCTGAGTGATTCGGGAGAAGCTGTTTTTGCACTCATGTTATTTTCTCCTTTTCATCGTTTATTTCAATTCGAGAGAAAGCAAATCAATGCTTCCGCTGCCCGAATATTTAATATATATTGATTTTTTGCCGGTGAATTCAAGCGGAATTGAATAGCTGCGGTATTCTTCGGATTCATCAATAAATGCCGAAGCAACGGGCGAAGCATCAGGCTCAAAGAAAATCTCCGCTTTTCCGCCGCTTCCCCTGACTGTGAGCACAAGCTCTTTGCTGCTGCACTCAAAATACCTGAATCCGGCAACGCTTCCGTTTCTCATGTTATGAATATATTGGCAGGGATTGTTTTCTCTGTCGCTTCCCGTCTGCATTATGCAGGGATGGATTGCGGTCATCTTTTTGTTTCTGAAAAACGTACTTTTGACTGCCCCTTCTTCCGAAAACAAAATGCAGGCAATCCCCGCTTCGTATTTTCCTTTGCCGAGAGGCTTCCCGTTAAGACCGCACGAGGTCATTTCGGCAGCCTTGAAATATCCGTCTCCGTCAGGCTCAAGCATCTCCGCAACGCCCTGCCTGCTGCATTCACGCCAGAAGGTGTGTCTGTGGCCGAAAATGTAATACCTGCCGTCTATGCATTCTATTGAGCCGTGATTATTTCCCCAATAATTCAAAGCTTTTTTGTTTCCGCCGACACCTGTTCCGCTGTTGGAATGCAGTGTGCCTGCAAAGCTGAAATCCCTGTCGGGATAATCGCTGACAGCATATGCAAGCTCGTGAGAAAGAACGGATGAATAAATAAAATAATACTTGTTGCCGAATTTCCTTATTGAGCTTGCTTCATAGAATTCGTGCCCTTCAAAGCCGGTCCCCTTGCTGTTATGAGTGCCGGGAATGAGGGGCTTTACGCTTCTGACCGTCAGCATATCGTCTCCGAGCTCAACAACCTGACTGCCTTTTGCACCCTTGACGGGACTGATTAAATCAATTGCAAAACGCAGAGAGGGAGCATCGGGGCTGAATCCGGAATAAAGAAGAATTCTGCCGTTATCGTTGATGACCGCCGGGTCAAACGGAAAAAAGTCACCTTTTTTGCATCCGTATTTTCTTCCGTCGGGATGTCTGACGTATCCGTAAAACTCAAATTTACCTGCAGGCTTATCGCAAACAGCAACGCTTATTGACGGAAAAAAGCTCATTCCGTAATAAAGATAATATCTGCCGTCGTTACCCTTGCAGACGTCGGGTGCAAACATACGCATTTTTCCGTTTTTGTTTTTGGGGTCTTGGTTTTTGCGGTATATCACACCCTCGTATTTCCAGTCGGATAAGTCGTTAACGGGTGCGGACCAGCATACGTAGTCTTTTTCGCAAAAAGCCTTGCCGCCGAATGAATCGTGAGAGCCGTAAATATAAACCCTGCCGTCAAAAACATGGGGTTCTCCGTCTGCGATATATTCAAAAGACGGCAAATAGGGGTTAAGGACTTGTTTTTTCGTTTTCAACACCCCGTTTCATTTTAACATCCCAGCAGCATCTGGTCAAACTCAAACAGTGCTTCGTTTATTTCAAAAACGTCATAGACACCTTTCTGCAGGAAATATCTGATTATCTTATCGAATGTGAAACTGCGTGAAAGCGTCAGACCTGCGGATGCAAGCAAATCCTGCGTTTCGTCAAGGGTCAGCCCGAGTGCGATTGCAAACGCAACCGCCGTCTGCTTTGACGGCTTGTATGTGTCGGGATTACACTTGATTTTTGAGAATGTTTTCTTGTCAACATTGGCTTTTTTATAGCATTCAACATCGGTCATTCCCTTTGCGTCAATGTAGTCAAACAGCTTATACGCAAAGGATTTGTCCATCGATTTCATATATTCCGCAAGGGATTTGTCACCGATACTGCGTTCCGGTGCAGGCATTGATGCACACACAGGCGGCTCGGGTGAGCTGCATTCATGCTCCTCGCGTCTGAGCAGTTTTTGCCTGATTCTGTTTAACGGTAAAGTTTTTTTGGCACGGGCACATTCCGATGCCGAAATACTGTATTCTATGCAGTCATCGCAAATATACTCACTGATTTCATTGAAAACAGCTTTGCTGAATTCGTAGGATTTGCGGTCATAAACACAGAGATAAACCGTGAGCTCGTGTTCGAAAAGGAATTCGGTGATAACCTGAATTGCGAATTTTAGCACCTGATCTTTGGGGTATCCGTAAGCACCTGAGGAAATCAGCGGAAACGCAACGGACTCACAGCCGTTGGCAACTGCAAGCTTCAGCGACTCCGTGTAGCACGATCTGAGAATGATGCTCTCGCCCGAAAGACCGCCTTGCCATACGGGACCCGATGTGTGGATGATATACTTTGCGTTGAGATTGTATGCACCGGTAATCTTGGCAGTGCCGAGCCCGAGAGGTCTGATTTGCTGACATTCAATATCAAGCATCGGCCCTGCGGCGGTATGCACCGCAAGGTCAACACCGCTGTAACCCAATAATTCTTCGTTGGTGGTGTTGACAATCGCATCAACCTTTATTTTTGTAATATCCTGTCTTATGATTTGAAGCGGCACGGTATCACCTCACACAATATTATTTTGCATAAATTTTGCCGACGATGTAATTCTGCAGGCTGTCGGGCATAACCTTTGAAAGCGTACATATGAGCTTATATGAAAAACCGACGGTGTAAATCGGCTTGATTTTTTTCTTCAATGCGATTTTTGCGATGAAATTTCCGATTGTTTCGGGTGCCATGCCGTTTTGCTCGTCTTTTTCCATCTGAGCAACGCTTCTGCCTATTCTTCCGCCGTAGATACCGTCACCTTCAATCACCTTTTCTCTTGCACCCGTGAATCCTGTTTTTATGTCACCGGGCTGAACGGCACATACGGTGACTCCGTAAGGTCTCAGCTCGTTGGCGAGAGCGAGGGTGTACTTGTTGACAGCCGCCTTTGTTGCGGAATAAAAAGCCTGGAACGGAATTGCAATCGGAGCCGCAACGCTGCTGACATTGATGATTCTGCCGCATTTACGGCTGCGCATAATCGGAATAACCTCACGGCTGACGTTTACCGTGCCGAAAAAGTTGACATCGAAAAGTCTTTTGGCTGCATCGGTGTCCGTGAATTCAATTGCACCCGAAATGCCGAAGCCTGCATTGTTGACGAGCAGGTCTATTCTTTTTTCTTTATCGAAAACATACTTCACCGCCGAACAGACAGCGTTTTCGTCTGTTATATCAACAGAAAGATGGTTTATGCCTTCGGCTCCGTTTTCTCTTCGGCTGAATTCGTATACGGTAAAGCCGTTTTTTATCAGTGCTTCGGCGGCAGCCTTGCCTATACCCGATGTGCCGCCCGTAACGATTGCAATTTTATTCATAATACCACCTCTTACAGAATTATATCATCAGTGATGCATATTTGCAAGATTCATACATTATTGCGATTTTGACGAATAAGAAACAAACCGTATTATATTGACAGTATGTGTATAAAAATGGTAAAATATCTTCACAAATGCTCAACAAAAAAGGAGTTAATACCATGAAAAAATCAATCAAAAGCATTGTCTGCGTTGTTCTTGCGGCAACAGTGGTTGTTTTCAGCATGATGACAGCGTTCGCTTTCACAAGCTGTACTGTTTGCGGAAGAATTTTTGAAAACAATTCCGACTACGCAACCCATATCAAAGTCTGCGGAGCAGGCAAAAACACAGACCCCATCGTTTACTACTGCGGTTACTGTGAAGCAGTGTTCCAGACCAAGGCTCTCCTTTCGGCACACATTGACGGCTGTGCGCTCAAGCCCGCAATCCCTCAGAAGGGCAACAATAACACCTGCCCCGACTGCGGTTCGTCATTTGACGTTGAAGCCGAATACAACAACCACATTCAGCTTTGTAAAAAGGTTTATCCCTGTTCAAAATGCAGTCAGGAATTCAAGACAGCTTCTGCAATGAATATCCACAAGATTGCCTGCACCTTTGTTCCCTCGGAAGTCAAGATTGAAATTGCTGTCAGAAACAATCCGGGTTCAACCGAAATCAAGTACGGCGATATTCTTGTTCTTACCGCAGAAACAAAAAATCTTCCTTCGGGAGCTTATGTTGAGTGGAAGCTTGACGGAGATGCCGCTGTTATCGAACAGACTGCCGACGGCAAAACCTGCAGAGTTACGGCAACGGGTGACGGCACGGTGAAGGTTATGGCGAGAGTGGTTGACGCAAACGGATATGCAATCAAAACTCTCAACGGCACCGAAATCTACGCAACTCAGACAATCGAAGTTAACGGAAATTTATTCTGGCAGATTATTTCGTTCTTCAAAAATCTTTTCAAAACAGACAGAACAATCGTACAGTAAAAAACATCAGCCATCCGCGGGAGACCTTCACGGATGGCTTTTTTGCTGTTCATATCACGGCTTTTAACTGAAATATTAAGCCCGGGTACACAGAATCGGGAGCATGGCAAACGGTGCGGTGTAACTGCCGTAAGACTGCAGCCCGATTGAAAATTAAAGCGACGAAATAAGCTTGATGATATCGGGGAAATCTGTGGCGGTTTTGCAGTAATGAACGAAACGGATCTCCATATCGTCATCAACCGCAATGAATGCACAGAGCTGAAGATTTCTGTCGGATTTATCGGCAAAAACATGGTTTGCAAACCAATCGGAATTGATGAGTCTGTTTGCATCCTTGCCTGCGGTTGACTCAAAAAGCTTGTCCCCCGCAATGAAGCTGACCGCACTGTCCGCCTCAAAAACATTATATCTGTCATAGAGCTTTGCATCCTTATCCGCAATCAGCTCAAAGGGGTATCTGCTCTGAGCTGCGGCAAGGGTCTGCACGTCAGACAGAGTCACAACCTTGACGGAGTAACCGAGTGCGGCAATGGCGGGATATGCCGCTTTGAGAAGGGAGAGAAGCTTCCGTGTGAGCACACATTCATATTTTCGTGCGAAAACGATGAGAGTTTTTCTCCTGATTTCCCTGCTGAGGTCGCAGAAGGTCTTTTGGGGCGACTCGTAAACGAAGCCCTCAAGCCTGTCGCCCTTCACGAGGGTTTTGCGGCAGGGTGCACCGTCGGAGCCGCGTTTTGCAATCGCAGACTCAACGGCAGACTTGAATCTTTCAAGCATTTTTTCAACCGTTTCACGGGCACAGGCAAGATTGATTCGCTGGTATCCTCTGCCCAAGGGCCCGAACATCTCGCCGTTGTCGAGATAGATGTTTGCGTTTTCGAGTATTTCTCTCATTTCAACATGAGTAAAGCCGAGAGCACTCACGTCGAGCCACTGAAGATATGTACCCTCAAGAGGATAAACCCTGATTGAGGGGAAGTTTGCAGCCATGAAATCCTCAACAAGCTTTGCGTTTGAGGCGATAACCTCAATCAATTCTTCAAGCCAGTCCTCGCATTCGGAGTAAGCCGCGGTGCAGGCGGTATAGGCAAAAACATTGAGATGCATCTGCATATTAATCCAGTTGGATGCCTTTGCCCTGAGACGGAATTTCTCGTTTGGAATTATAATGTTTGAACACTGCAGACCTGCAAGGTTGAACGTCTTGCTCGGAGCCGTGCATACCGCAATGTTGTTCTTCGCCTTTTCGCTGACATTCGCCATAACCGTATGGTTATATCCGGGCATTATGAGGTCGTTGTGGATTTCGTCGTCGATGATGAAAACACCGTTATCGGCACAGATTTCCGCAACCTTTTCAAGCTCCTCTGCAGACCATACCTTGCCTACGGGATTATGGGGGTTGCAGAAAATAAGAGCAGTGTTTTTGATGGATTTTGTAAGCTTTTCAAGCAAATCGTAATCTATGGCATAGGTGTTGCCCATGTTGATGAGGGGGCAGTAAACGATATGCCTGCCCGAGGCAACGATTGTCATGTCAAACGGATAGTATACGGGAGGCATGACGATAACGCCGTCGCCGGGTCCGGTTACGGCTTCAATCAGCATTTTGAGGGCATTTATGATACCCGGAGTCTGAAGAATCCAGTCTTTTTCCACGGTGAAATCATGGCGGCGTTTCATCCAGGATAAGAGGGCGGCGTAGTATTCTTCGGTGGGGTTTGTGTATCCGAGAATCGCATCCTCCGCAAGCTTCTGCAGAGCCGTGACGATGGGCTTGGCGGTGGGGAATTCCATATCCGCAACCGAAAGCGGAACAAATTCGGGAGATGCGTTTTTTGCAATCTGCCATTTTGACGAGCCGTAACCGCGTCTGTCGGGAATGCTTGTAAAATCGTGTTTCATAGGGCTTCTCCTTCAGATTTTTCTGCCTTTATTTTACCACAAATTCCGAAAATGTAAAGAACTGTTTGTTTATGAACACTTGTTTTGAATGGTGTATAAGTTTATTAAATTTAATAATTTGTTAACATTTGGGTGTTATCCTTTACGTGTTCAAACCGCAAAAAAGATTTGAAACGAAAGAGAAAGAGAATGAAAAAAGCACATAAGAATCAGGTAAAGGTGAGTATCCCCGATTATCAGACAATCAGGGAAATCATTGTCAAGGGCACCGAAAAGGGCGGAAACAAAAAGCAGTTCATGTTCCTTGACAAAAACAAAAACCTCTGCGAGGTCAACTACAATCAGACCTGGGAAAAAATGAGCACACTCGGCACATATTTTTTCTCAAGGGGACTCAGAAACGGCAAAAAGATTGCCATTATTTCCGAAAATGTTATTGAATGGGTGTTTGCATATTACGCCATTCTTGTCGGCGGCAATGTCTGCGTACCCATGGATGCAAAAATCACCTTCGATGACCTTGAGGACCAGATTATACGCTGCGGATGCGATGCGGTGGTTTATTCCTCAAAATTCAATGAATTTGCGGAAAGCATCAAAAGCAAGCCCGGAATTCCTCAGATGGAATATTTCAGTATGGATAAGTTTGACGAATATTATGCTGAGGGTGCAAGGCTCATTGCAGACGGTGACGATTCATTCGATAAGGTTGAAATCGAACCCGATGACCTTGCCTGCATCTGTTACACTTCGGGCACAACGGGTAAGAGTAAGGGTGTTATGCTCACTCACAGAAACATTGCGAGCGACTGCTCATCCTCATGCCGTGTGCTGACGGGCAGACACGCAATTGCATTTCTTCCCCTCCACCACACGCTTTCATGGGTAAGCGCACTCTACGCAACCTATATCGTTACCGAGTGGGGTTATCTTTGCGACAGTCTCAAGGATATCCAGAAGGATATCGTGAAATTCAAGCCTTATAATTTCACGGGTGTTCCTCTTGTTATCGAAACAATCCATGAGAAAATCTGGAAAACAGCAAGGAAAATGGGCAAGGAAGAGCTTCTCAGGAAGGGTCTTAAAATCAGCAACTTCCTTCTGAAATTCGGAATTGACGTACGCCGCAAGCTCTTTAAGATGGTTATTGACAACCTCGGCGGAAACCTCGATATGGTTATCTGTGGAGGTGCATATCTCGACCCCAAATACGAAAAGGGTCTTTATGAAGTCGGCATCGATGTTTTCAACGGCTACGGACTTACGGAATGCTCGCCCGTTATCACCTGCAACCATCCCTCGAGGTTCAGGTTCGGTTCGGTCGGCACTCCTCTTGACTGCTGTGAAATCAAAATTAACGAGCCTGATGAAGACGGCGTAGGCGAAATATATGTTAAGGGTTCAAATGTTATGGTCGGTTATTATAATGACCCCGAGGCAACAGCCGAAGCCTTTGACGGCGAATGGTTCAGAACAGGCGACTACGGCAGAATCGATAAAGACGGCTTCCTCTTCATGGTCGGCAGAAAGAAGAATCTCATCTGTCTTTCAAACGGCAAGAACGTTTCGCCCGAAGAGCTTGAAGAAAAGCTCATGACCGCAATTCCCTATATCAGGGAAGTTCTTGTTTACGAAGAAGACAGAAGAATTTACGGCGAATTATTCCTTAATGTTGAGGAATATCCCGATGCAAAGGAAAGAATAAAGGCGGATGTCAACGATTTCAATAAGAAGATGCCCCTTTTCAAGCAGATTGCAAAGGTGCGTGTACGCGACACCGAATTCCCCAAAACAACAACGCTCAAAATCGTGAGAAAATATTAAAAAAAATAACGGGATTGCTTTTACGGCAGTCCCGTTTTTATATAAAGAAAGATGAACCTGCATTTCTGCAGAGTTCACCTTCTTTTGTCCCCCTCGGATTTTATCCGAAATAATTTGCGGCAATTTCAAGAATCAGTGCCGCTGCGGAAAGTATGATAATAAATTTTTTCATTCTGATTCCCCCTGTTTTAAACTTCCTGCAGAATTTTTACTCTGCCTCATCAGCCGAGCAATAGCTGTAGTCACTGCCGTAAAACACCTCAACGGGCCATGACATTTTGTCCTGCTCGGTTTCCACGGGCATTCTGCGGATGATACGGTTTTTCATCATCATTCGGATTCTCTTTTTCATAGCATACACTCCTTTTTAATTTTGTCCCCGAAAAATCTCTTATATTTTGTCCTCTTGTTATATAAGTGTGAAAAAATACGGTTTTTGTTGCATAATTTTTAAAAAATTTTTATTACTTGACTATAATTCCCATTTAGTTTATATTTATACTATATTTCATCGGGAGGTTTAATCCATGACCAAAATTCAGGCAATGGCAAAAGCAAAAGAGCTTGTAGCAAAAATGACAGTTGAGGAAAAAATGACTCAGCTTCTCTATAATTCACCCGCTATTGAGAGATTGGGCATCAAAGCTTATAACTGGTGGAACGAGGGTGCACACGGTGTTGCACGCTCAGGCACAGCAACCGTTTTCCCCCACACAATCGCTATGGCGGCATCCTTTGACCCCGAGCTCATCAACGAAATTGCCGATGTTATCTCAACAGAAGGCAGAATCAAATATAACAAGCACGTTGAATACGGCGACTACGATATTTTCAAGGGTCTCACATTCTGGGCACCCAACATCAATATCTTCCGTGACCCCCGCTGGGGCAGAGGACAGGAAACCTTCGGCGAAGACCCCTTCCTTTCATCAACCCTCGGCTCTGCATTCATCAGAGGTATTCAGGGTGACGGCGAATTCCTGAAGGCTGCCGCTTGCTCAAAGCATTTTGCAGGTCATTCGGGTCCCGAAAAAACCCGTCACGGCTTCGATGCAAAAATCAGCCTCAAAGACCTCTATGAAACATATCTTCCTGCATTCGAGAAAACCGTTGAAGCAGGTGTTGCAGGCGTTATGGGTGCTTATAACCGCACAAACGGCGAGCCTTGCTGCGCTCACAGCTATCTTCTTATTGATGTTCTCCGCAAAAAGTGGGGATTTGACGGCTATGTTGTTTCCGACTGCGGTGCTCTCGGCGATATCTACAAATTCCATAAGTTCACGGAAACAAAGGCAGAGGCTGCCGCTGCTGCTCTCAACAGCACCTGCGACCTCAACTGCGGCGATACCTATGATGCACTTATCGAAGCTTACGAGCAGGATCTTGTCAGTGAAGAACAGATTACCGAATCCTGCGAAAGACTCTATATGATCCGTTATCTTCTCGGCGAATTTGAAGAAGTGAGACCGTATTCGGATATTCCTTACAGCAAGCTTGACTGCAAGGAACACAGAGAACTCAATCTCAGAGCTGCCGAGCAGTGCCCCGTTCTTCTCAAGAACGATAACTTCCTCCCTATAGACAAAAACACAACAAAGAGAATCGCTGTTGTCGGACCCAACGCACAGTCCGTTACTGCTCTTGAAGGCAACTATAACGGCTATGCATCGGAATATATCACTGTTGCAGACGGTGTACGCAGAGTGTTCACCGATGCCGAAATCAGCGTTGAAAGAGGTTCAAACTACTGCTTTGAAGCTGTCAACCACTGGAGTGGCTTCAACAATATGCTCAGCGACGGTGTTGCCGCTGCCTCAGAAGCCGATATAACCATCCTTGCTCTCGGTCTTGACTGCTCAATCGAAGGCGAAGATACGGGCTTTGACGATGCATATACTGCCTGCGGTGACAAGAAATCGTTCTATCTTCCCGAAACTCAGCAGAAGCTTGCGGATGCAGTCTGCGATGCCTGTGAAAACGTTATCGTTGTTCTTCTCTGCGGAAGTGCAATCGACCTTGGCGACAAGGTGACAAACCATGCAAAGGCAATCATCCACGGCTGGTATCCCGGCTCGATGGGCGGTCTTGCAATCGCAAACATCATTGCAGGCAAGGCTTCACCCTGCGGCAAGCTTCCCGTAACAATGTTCAGAGGCGACCACGATATTCCCGATTTCGAGGATTACGGCATGAAGGGCAGAACCTACAGATTTATTGAAGGCGATGCACTTTATCCCTTCGGCTTCGGTCTTTCATACACGGAATTCGGCTATGAAAATGCAAAGGTTCTTTCTGCAGACGAAAAGACGGTCAGACTTTCCGTTGAAATCACCAACAAGGGTGCAATCGACGGCACCGAAAAGGCTCAGGTTTATGCAAACTATACCGACAGCCGCACGGTTACTCCCAACTTCCAGCTCTGTGCCATAAGGTCCGTCAGGATTGCGGCAGGCGAAAAGGCTGAGGTTGAATTCGAAATTGACAGATACTGGCTCAAGGCAGTTGCCGAAGACGGCTCAAGAGTTGACCCCGACGGAAAAATTGTTCTCTATGTCGGCGGACATCAGCCCGACACCGTAAGCGACAGACTCACGGGCTATTCCTGTCTTAAGGTTGAGTTATAATGAAAATCATAGCAAGCGACTATGACGGCACATTCAACCGCGGCGGTGTTGACGATATAAAACGCAATGCCGTAAAACGCTGGAGAAAAGCGGGAAATCTTTTCGGAATTGTCAGCGGAAGAGGAAAATCCGACCTGCTGATGCTCCGTGAAAAGAATGATTTCGAATGCGATTTTCTTGTTGGCTGTAACGGAGCCGTCATAATGAAACCCGACGGTGAAATCATCGCCGAATCCCGGTGCGACGGCAGTCTTGCACTTCCTTTGCTTGAGTTCATTTTCAGCATCGGCTGTGAATGGGCGAGCGTGAAAACCGAATCCGAATTCAATATTGATTTGCGTGACGGCGAACGTCTTGAGGATGAATTCACCCTTGAAACGATGCCCGGAGTGACGTATTTCAATCAGATAAGCACAATTCTGCCCGACGATGCCGAGGCAAAGCGTGTCACCGATGCAATACGGGAAAAATTCGGCGATAAGCTCAATCCCCTGCAAAACGGCAGATGCATTGATATTGTTTCAGCCGAAATGAACAAGGCAGCGGGTCTTTACCGTCTGCTTGAAACGGTCGGCGGAAAATATGAGGATATGATTGCCGTGGGCGACAACATAAACGATGCTCATATGATAGCCGAATTCCGTTCATACGCAATGGAAAACGCAGTGCAGAGCATCAAAGATATCGCGGATGATATCACGCCCGGCATAACGGAGCTTATCGATAAAGAAATGATATAAAAAATAAGCGGACTGCATAGGAGAAAATCCCGTGCAATCCGCTTTTGCTGTCTCAGAAAAGAATGCAGACAACTGCTGTTGCCGCCACAAGTACCGTTGCCGCTACTGCCACTACTGCTGCTGTAATCATTTTTTTACCCTCCTCTTAATTATCTCAGAAAAGAATTGCCACTACTGCTGTTGCTACTGTTACAACTACTGCTGCTACTGCTACTACTGCTGCTGTGATCATTTTTGTTTACCTCTCTTAATACAAATTTTTTGATTTTTTCAGGAGATTTGTTTGTTTCCCCTGTCGACATCTGCATCATACATCTTTTTTCCGAACTTTTGCAATAAATGTAAAATTTGACGTGTTTTTTGTAATTTTTGATGCTTTTCACCTCGTTTTCATGAGCCGATGACCGCTTTGACCCGGTAAATTTTAAAGAATATTGAATGTTAAATAAATATAAAACAAAAAATTTTTACGGTGATTTTCGTTTCGGCGTGTAAAAACACAGCCGCAGACTTGTGGCGGATTGTCCGCCTGACCACATCATATAGTGTATAAATATGGTATATAATTAATATTATATATACATTTTATATATGTGTTTTTGCAGCGGAGGTTGGTTCACTGCGTTAAAGTGCCAAAACCCTTGATATCATTGGGTTTCGGGTCAAAAAATTTTTAAAAAAACTTGAAAAAAACTATTGACATTATTGCATTGCCTGTGGTATTATACATAAGCACGAGTTTCTGAAGAAGGGGCAAGTATGCCCGAAAGCATCAGAAATTCTTGCAGATATGCGTTGATGCAGGAGGTGGCCGCTCACCGAAGCGGGAAATTTCTGCGGAGTATGTCCGATTTCAAACCGGGCGAATTGTGTCCTTGCGTAAGGTCTGCCGTTCCCGGGCAGCCTTGTTGCGGGATACCTATGTGCAAATGAGCGAAAGCTTTCCCGGAAATATGTTTTTCCGGTTTTTAAATCGGACGGGTTGAAACACCCGGGTCGGTTTTCACGAATTTGCAATTCACAGCCCGCCAAATTCTTAAGGAGGCGTTCACATGGCAGTTAAGGGAAAAATCAGAATCAGACTTAAAGGCTACGATCACAGTCTTGTTGACAAGGCATCGGAAAAGATTGTTGAAACAGCTAAGAGAACAGGTGCTCAGGTTTCAGGCCCCGTTCCCCTTCCCACAGAGAAGGAAGTTGTAACAATCCTTCGTGCTGTTCACAAGTACAAGGACAGCCGCGAACAGTTTGAGCAGAGAACACACAAAAGGCTTATCGACATTATCAGACCCTCAGCTAAGACAGTTGAAGCTCTGACAGGTCTTGAGCTTCCCGCAGGCGTTGAAATCGAAATCAAACTTTGATTTTGACCCATGCAGGTCATGTTGGCTCAGAAAGAGTCAACCAATAACCTAACAGGAGGAAAGCAATATGCAGAAAGCACTCATCGGTAAGAAGATCGGTATGACTCAGATCTTCGACGAAAAGGGAAATGTAGTTCCCGTAACAGTTGTTGAAGCAGGTCCCTGCACAGTCGTTATGAAGAAAACAATCGAAAACGACGGTTATGAAGCAGTTCAGCTTGGCTTCGGCGATGTAAAGGTTCAGCGCGTGAATAAGCCCATGATGGGACATTTCAAGAAGGCTGACGTTGCTCCTAAGAAGACACTTAAGGAGTTCAAGCTTGATATCGCAAGCGTAAACGTAGGCGATATCATCAAGGCAGACATCTTTGCAGCAGGCGACAAGGTTGACGTTGCAGGCACAAGCAAAGGTAAGGGTACTGCCGGTTCAATCAAGAGATGGAACTTCTCCAGACTCAAGGAATCCCACGGTACAGGTCCTGTTGCAAGACACGCAGGTTCACTCGGTGCTTGCTCCGATCCCTCAAGAGTTTATAAGGGAAAGAAGCTTGCAGGTCACCTTGGCTGCGAAAAGGTAACAATCCAGAATCTTGATGTAGTTAAAGTTGATGCAGAAAACAACCTTATCGCTATCAAGGGCGCAATTCCCGGCCCCAAGGGCGGCATCGTTGTTATCCGTGACACAGTTAAAGCATAAGGAAAGGAGTAGAGAATAATGGCTAAAGTTAAAGTATTTGACATGGCTGGTAAGGCTCTCGCTGATATGGAACTTGCAGACAGCATTTTCGGTATCGAGCCCAGCATTCCCGCTATGCACCTCTGCGTAGTCAGCTACCTGGCAAATCAGCGTCAGGGCACACAGTCTACTCTTACCAGAGCAGAAGTTAGCGGCGGAGGAAAGAAGCCCTGGAGACAGAAGGGTACAGGCCGCGCAAGACAGGGCTCAACAAGAGCTCCCCAGTGGTACCACGGCGGTATCGCTCACGGTCCCAAGCCCCGTGATTATCACAAGGATGTAAATAAGAAAGTCAGAAGACTTGCTATGAAGTCCGCACTCTCTGCAAAGGTTGCAGACAATGAGCTTATCGTTCTTGACTCACTTACTCTTGACGCAATCAAGACTAAGGAAATGGTTAAGGTTGTTAATGCTCTTGAAACAGGCAAGAAGGTTCTCTTCGTTCTTCCCGAGAAGAATGACATCATCTACCGTTCGGCTCGTAACATCGCCGGCGTTAAGACAACTCTTGTCGGAACACTTAACGTTTACGATATCCTCAACTGCGACACAGTTGTAGTTCTCAAGGATGCAGTAAGCAAGATTGAGGAGGTTTACGCATGAGCAAGTTAGCACAGGATATTATCCTCCGCCCCATCATCACCGAAAACAGCATGGACGGCATTGCAGACCGCAAGTACACCTTTGAAGTAGCTAAAGACGCAAACAAGATCGAAATTGCTAAGGCAGTTGAAGAGCTTTTTGAAGTTAAGGTTGCTAAGGTTAACACCATCAACGTTGACGGTAAACTCAGAAGATACGGCCGCTTCGAAGGCTTCACAGCTTCAAAGAAGAAGGCAATCGTAACTCTTACAGAAGATTCCAAGGCAATCGAGTTCTTCGATGGCATGATGTAATCGACTAATAAAGAACAACCCAAAATCCGGCGGTAAAGTATGGAGTATGACATTGCTCCGCAAAGCCGCTATAAGGAGAGTGTAGAAAAATGTCTATTAAGGTTTATAAGTCGACAACCAACGCAAGACGTAATATGTCGACAACAGATTATTCCGAGCTCTCAAAGGTTGCTCCCGAAAGAAGCCTTCTTGTTTCACTCAAGAAGAACAGCGGACGTAACAGCTACGGAAGAATCACCGTTCGCCATCGCGGCGGCGGTCAGAGAAGAAAGTATCGTATCATCGACTTCAAGAGAGATAAGTTCGATATTCCCGCAACAGTTGCTACAATCGAATACGATCCCAACCGTTCGGCTTTCATCGCTCTTCTCCAGTATGAAGACGGCGAAAAGAGATACATCCTTCAGCCCGCAGGCTTGAAGGTTGGCGATACCGTTGTTGCCGGCGCAGGCGCTGACATCAAGGCAGGTAACGCACTGCCCCTTACCAACATCCCCGTTGGTACAATCGTTCACAACGTTGAGCTTTATCCCGGCAGAGGCGGCCAGCTCGCAAGAGCAGCTGGTAACTCAGCTCAGCTCATGGCTAAGGAAGGTGCTTATGCACTCCTCAGACTTCCCTCAGGCGAACTTCGTAACGTTCCCGTTAACTGCATGGCTACTGTTGGCCAGGTTGGTAACACAGACCACGAAAACGTTAAGGTTGGTAAGGCCGGCCGTAAGCGTCACATGGGCTGGAGACCCACAGTTCGCGGTTCAGTTATGAACCCCTGCGATCACCCCCACGGTGGTGGTGAAGGTAAGTCACCCATCGGTAGACCCGGTCCTGTTACTCCCTGGGGCAAGCCCGCTCTCGGTTACAAGACCAGAAATACCAAGAAGGCATCAGACAAGCTTATCGTAAAGCGTCGTAACGACAAATAAGTGAAAGGAGCAGATAATAATGGGCAGAAGCATTAAAAAAGGACCCTTTGTGCAGCCTAAACTGCTCGAAAGAGTTCAGAAGATGAATGCAAACGGTGAAAAGCAGGTTCTCAAGACCTGGAGCCGTTCCTCAACAATCTTCCCCGACTTTGTAGGCCATACATTTGCCGTTCACGATGGACGCAAGCATGTTCCTGTTTATGTAACAGAAGATATGGTAGGCCACAAGCTCGGTGAATTTGCACCTACAAGAACCTTTAAAGGTCATGCAGGTTCAAAAACATCAAACAACGGTAAATAATCGGCGAAAGGAGTGTATTAACAATGTCAGATATGGCAGTTGCAACAGCAAAAGCAACTTATATCCGTATTGCGCCTCGTAAGGTTCAGATTGTGCTTGATCTCATCCGCAATCAGCCCGCAGACAAGGCAATGGCTATTCTCAAGTACACGCCCAAGGCCGCGTGTGAACCCTTGATGAAGCTTTTAAAGTCAGCAATCGCAAATGCTGAAAACAATAATAATATGGACGTTTCAAAGCTCTATGTTGCAGAATGCAGCGTAAGCCAGGGCCCCACTCTTAAGAGAATCAGACCCCGCGCTCAGGGCAGAGCATTCCGTATTAACAAGAAAACATCTCATATCACCCTTGTGCTCAAGGAAATGGAATAAGCGAAGGAGGAGGTTAAACAATGGGACAGAAAATTAATCCTACCGGTTTAAGAATCGGTGTTATTAAGAACTGGGAATCTCGCTGGTATGCAGCTCCCAACAAGTTCGGTGATACTCTTGTTGAGGATTACGAACTCCGTGAGTACCTTCTCGAGAAGCTTGCTCCTGCAGGCGTTCCCAAGGTTGAAATCGAGAGAGATGCTAAGCGTGTATACATCAACATCCACTGTGCAAAGCCCGGTATGGTTATCGGCAGACAGGGCGCAGAAATCGAAAAGCTCAAGAGCCTTTGCGAAAAGAAGCTCGGCGGCAAAGAGGTTTCCCTCAACATCATCGAAATCAAGCAGCCCGACCTTAACGCACAGCTCGTTGCTGAAAGCATCGCTTCACAGCTCGAAAGACGTGTTTCATACCGTCGTGCACTCAAGCAGGCTATCGGCCGTGCAATGAAGTTCGGCGCAAAGGGTATCAAGATTCAGGCTTCAGGCCGTCTTGCCGGCGCAGAAATCGCTCGTTCCGAAACCTACAAAGAAGGTACAATTCCCCTTCAGACAATCAGAGCCGACATCGACTACGGCTTTGCTGAAGCAAAAACAACTTACGGCCGAATCGGTGTTAAGGTTTGGCTTTACAGAGGCGAGGTTCTCCACGAAAGCAGAAACACTTCTCGCCCCAGAAGACGCAGAGAAGGAGGTAACAAGTAATGCTTTTACCTAAGCGCGTGAAGTACCGCAGAGTACAGAGAGGCAGACTTAAGGGTAAGGCTACCAGAGGTAACACAGTTACTTACGGTGATTTTGGTCTTGTAGCTCTTGAACCCGCATGGATTACCTCAAACCAGATTGAAGCAGCCCGTATCGCGATGACAAGATACATCAAGAGAGGCGGCCAGGTTTGGATCAAGATTTTCCCCGATAAGCCCATCACAGAGAAGCCTGCTGAAACCCGAATGGGTTCAGGTAAAGGTTCTCCTGAATACTGGGTTGCAGTAGTTAAGCCCGGCAGAGTTATGTTCGAAATCGCCGGTGTTGACAGAGAACTTGCACAGGAAGCTATGCGTCTCGCAGCTATGAAGCTTCCCATCAAGTGCAAATTTGTTACTAAAGAAGAAATGGGTGGTGAGCAGTAATGAAGGCTAGTGAAATCAGAAAACTTTCCGCCGCAGAGATGGATGCAAAGCTTGTTGAGCTGAAAGATGAACTGTTCAAACTTCGCTTTCAGCAGGCTGTAAACCAGCTCGATAACCCCATGCGAATCAGTGCCGTTAAAAAGGATATCGCTCGTATCAAGACTGTACAGAGAGATATCGAACTCCACGGCACTAAGGCGTAAGGAAAGGGAGGTTAAAGTTCAATGGAAAGAAACCTCAGAAAAACTCGCGTTGGTATTGTTACCAGCGATAAGATGGATAAGACCGTAGTTGTTTCCGTTAAGGACAAGGTCAGACATCCTCTTTATAAGAAAATCATCAACAACACATACAAGCTTAAGGCACATGATGAAAACAATATGTGCGGCATGGGCGACCGTGTTCTTGTTATGGAAACCCGTCCCCTGTCAAAGGACAAGAGATGGCGTGTAGTAGAAATCATTGAGAAGGCTAAATAATTTAGCCGTAGTGTAAGGAGGAAAACACTGTGATACAGCAGCAGAGTTACCTCAAGGTTGCCGACAACACCGGCGCGAAGGAAATTATGTGCATTCGCGTTCTCGGCGGTTCCGGCAGGAGGTATGCCAATATTGGCGACGTCGTTGTTGCTTCTGTTAAGAAGGCAACACCCGGTGGCGTAGTAAAAAAAGGCGATGTTGTTAAAGCGGTAGTTGTACGCACCGCAAGCGGCCTTCGCCGTGAGGACGGAACTTACATTCGCTTCGATGAGAATGCAGCCGTCATCATTAAGGAAGATAAGAACCCCAGAGGTACACGTATCTTTGGACCAGTAGCAAGAGAGCTTCGTGAAAAGGATTACACAAAGATTCTTTCACTTGCTCCTGAAGTACTTTAATCGGAGGTGCTATGAAGATGCATGTTAAAAAAGGCGATGAAGTAGTAGTAATCAACGGTAAGTACAGAGGCAAAAGAGGCAAGGTTATGGAAGTAAGCCCTTCAGAAGGTAAGGTTATCGTTGAAGGCGTTAATATCGTAACCAAGCACGTTAAGCCCCGCAAGATGGGTGAGCCCGGCGGCCTTATCAAGGCTGAAAGTGCTCTTTACGCTGACAAGGTTCAGCTCATCTGCCCCAAATGCGGTCAGCCCACAAGAGTTGGCCACAAGATCAACGCTAAAGGCAAGAAGGTTCGCACTTGCAAGAAGAGCGGATGCCTTGCAGAGTTTGAATAATAAGGGAGGACATAACAAATGGCAGCAAGATTAAAAGAAATGTATGTCAATGATGTTGCACCTGCTCTTATGAAGAAATTCGAATATAAGAGTGTTATGCAGATCCCGAAGCTCGAAAAGATTGTTATCAACGTTGGCTGCGGCGAAGCAATTGCTAACTCAAAGGCAATCGACGCTGTAGTTTCAGACCTTAAGCAGATTACAGGTCAGACTCCTGTAAAGTGTAAGGCAAAGAAATCAGTTGCTAACTTCAAGCTCCGTGAAGGCATGGTTATCGGTGCAAAGGTTACACTCAGAGGCGAAAGAATGTATGAGTTCCTTGACAGACTCTTCAACCTCGCTCTCCCCAGAGTTCGTGACTTCAGAGGCATTAACCCCAACTCATTCGACGGAAGAGGCAACTATTCCATGGGTATCAAGGAACAGCTCATCTTCCCCGAAATCGATTACGATAAGATTGACAAAGTAAGAGGCATGGACATCTGCTTTGTTACAACAGCTAATACTGACGAAGAGGCACGCGAGCTTCTCAAGCTCATGGGCGCTCCGTTCCAGAGATAAGGAGGGAATACCGTGGCAAAGACATCCATGAAAGTTAAGCAGGCCCGTCCTGCAAAGTACAGCACAAGAGCGTACAACAGATGTAAGATCTGCGGAAGACCCCATGCTTATCTTCGCAAGTACGGCGTATGCCGTATCTGCTTCAGAGAGCTGGCACACGCAGGTCAGATTCCCGGCGTTAAGAAAGCAAGTTGGTAATTGAGCGATTGCAAAGGAGGTAAACAGTATGCAGATTACTGATTCCATCGCTGATATGCTCACCCGTATCCGCAATGCGAATGCGGCTAAGCACGACACAGTGAAGGTTCCCGCATCTAACATGAAGAAAGCGATTGCTCAGATTCTTCTTGATGAGGGATATATTAAAAGCTTTAAGGTTGAGGACGACGGTAAGCAGGGCATGATTGAAATTGCTCTCAAGTACGGCCCCAACAAGTCTCAGGTTATCACCGGTCTTCGCAGAGTATCAAAGCCCGGTCTGAGAATTTACACAAATTGTGAGGATATGCCCAGAGTTATGAAGGGCATCGGCATTGCCATCCTCTCAACATCAAAAGGCGTTATGACTGACAAGGACGCACGCAAGGCCAACGTTGGCGGCGAAGTTCTTGCATTTATCTGGTAAGGAGGTGCCGTAAATGTCACGTATAGGCAAGAAACCTATTGTTATCCCCGCAGGCGTGGATGTGAAGCTTGACGGCACAAAAATTACCGTTAAAGGCCCCAAGGGTACTCTTGAAAGAGAGCTTCATCCCAGCATGATCGTTGAAATGGAAGGCAACGAAATCAACGTTAGCCGTCCCAACGACAACAAAGAAAACAGATCGCTCCACGGTCTTACAAGAACACTCATCAACAACATGGTAACAGGCGTTAACGAAACCTTCAAGAAGGAACTCGAAGTTAACGGTATCGGTTACCGTTGCGAAGTTAAGGGTCAGGAACTTACCCTCAAGATCGGTTATTCACATGACGTTGTTATGACCGCTCCCGAAGGTGTAACAGTAGAAGTTCCCAACCCCAACAAGATCATCATTTCAGGTCCCGACAAGCAGAAGGTCGGACAGTTTGCCGCAAACGTTCGTGAGAAGAGACCTCCCGAACCCTACAAGGGCAAGGGCATCAAGTATGCTGACGAACACATCCGCCGCAAGGAAGGTAAAACCGGTAAGGGCGGCAAATAAGCATCTGCAGTTTAAGCTGCAAGCTGCTTAAGTCTTATTAAGGAGTGAAAAATTATGGTTAACAGACCGGACAGCAATAAGGCCAGACAGACTCGCCATAAGAGAGTCCGTGCCAAGATTTCAGGCACAGCTGAATGTCCCCGCCTTAATGTATTCCGCTCCCTCCAGAATATCTACGCTCAGTTAATAGACGACGTTAAGGGTGAAACCCTTGTGTCCGCATCAACTGTAGAGAAGGATTTCGTGGAATATGGCGGAAACAAGTCCGCTGCTCACAAAGTGGGCGAATTATTGGCAAAACGTGCCGCTGACAAAGGCATCGAAAACTGCGTTTTCGACCGTGGCGGCTATATCTATCACGGCCGTGTTAAAGAGCTGGCCGAAGGCGCCCGTGAGGGTGGCCTCAAGTTCTAAGAAGGGGAGGAATACTTTTGGCTAAGATTGATGCATCGGCATATGAGCTCACTGAGCGCGTAGTAGCCATTAACCGTGTTTCCAAAACCGTAAAGGGCGGTCGTATCTTTAAGTTTGCGGCTATCGTTGTAGTCGGTGACGGCAACGGCATTATCGGTTTCGGACTTGGCAAGTCGGGCGAAGTTCCCGACGCAATCCGCAAGGGTATCGAAGATGCTAAGAAGAACCTCATGAAGGTTTCACTTAAGGGAACAACAATTCCCCACGAGATTATGGGTAAATTCGGCGCAGGCGTAGT
The DNA here is from genome assembly GCA_045542715.1 of Acutalibacteraceae bacterium. GTDB lineage: Bacteria > Bacillota > Clostridia > Oscillospirales > Acutalibacteraceae > CAG-177. The sequence continues at coordinate 2,397 of JAZQLN010000007.1, read as the reverse complement.
TCTTCTTAAGCCCGCCGCACCCGGTACCGGCGTTATCGCAGGCGGCCCCGTTCGTGCTGTTGTTGAAACAGTCGGTATCAAGGATATCCGTGCAAAGGCTCTTCGTTCAAACAATCCCTGCAACGTAGTAAGAGCTACAATCGACGGACTTTCAAAGCTTCGCAACGTTGAAGAAGTTGCTGCTATCCGTGGCAAGTCCGCAAAAGAAATTTTAGGTTAAGGAGGGCGGAAATAATGGCAGATATTCAGGTAAAGCTCGTTAAGAGCCTTATTGGAAGCACCAAGCCCCAGATTGCTACCGCCCGTGCTCTTGGTCTTCATAAAATCGGCGACGTTAGTGTTCAGCCCGACAACGCTGCAACTATGGGTAAGGTAAGAAAGCTTGCTCACCTCGTAGTAGTAAGCGAAGCAGAGCAAGGAGGTGCAAACTAATGAAGTTGCACGATCTCTCACCCGCAGCTGGCTCAACAAAGGAGCGTAAGCGTATCGGCCGCGGCCCCGCATCAGGTCAGGGTAAAACAGCCGGTAAGGGTCATAAAGGTCAGAAGGCACGTGCAGGCAGAGGTATGCGTGCCGGCTTTGAAGGCGGTCAGATGCCCCTTCAGAGAAGAATCCCCAAGAGAGGATTCAACAACATCTTTGCAACAGAGATGGCAATCACAAACATTGCTACTCTTGATAAGTATTTCGAAGACGGTGCAACCGTTACAATCGATGCTCTTATTGAGAAAGGCATTATTAAAAAGACTTTGGACGGCGTAAAGATCTTAGGTAATGGCGAAATTTCGAAGAAGCTCACCGTTCAGGCAAATGCTTTTTCAGATAGCGCAAAATCAAAGATCGAAGCTGCCGGAGGAAAGGCAGAGGTGATCTGAGGTGCTTCAGACAATCGTTAACGCATTTAAGGTTGCCGACCTCAGAAAGAAGCTTATTTTCACAGCTCTCATCGTTTTGATTTTCAGAGTTGGTTCGGCAATCCCCGTTCCTTTCACAAACATTGGCGAAGCAGGTATTATTGCTGACCCCAATGCAGGAACATTTATGAACTATCTGAGCATGATGACAGGTGATGCGTTCAACTACGGAACAATTTTCGCAATGTCCATCACTCCCTACATCAACAGCTCAATCATCATGCAGCTGCTCGCAGTTGCAATTCCCGCCCTTGAAAGACTTCAGAAGGAAGGCGAGGAAGGTCGCAAGAAGATTGCAACCATCACTCGTTTCGTAACTATCGCTCTCGGTCTTCTCCAGAGTACAGCTTACTTCTTCTATCTTCGTTCACAGGGTTACATTGTTAAGGATGCTTCAGGCGCAAACTTCACAGGTTTCGCTGCAGTATTCCAGGCACTCGTTATCATTCTCACATTCACCGCAGGTACAGCACTTATCATGTGGCTCGGTGAGAGAATCAACGAAAAGGGTATCGGCAACGGTATTTCAATCATACTCTTTGCAGGTATCGTTTCAAGAATTCCCACTCTCCTTGCAACACTCTTCGGCAAGGAAGCAGGCGGCTACTTCTGGAGAGGCGGCCCCTACTACTTCCTCGCTCCCCTTGTTGGCATTATCCTTATCCTCATGATTGCATTCATCGTATGGATGGATAACGCAGAGAGAAGAATTCCCGTGCAGTATGCCAAGAGAGTTGTCGGCAGAAAGATGTACGGCGGCCAGAGCACACACATTCCGATGAAAATAAATATGTCCGGCGTTATGCCCGTCATCTTTGCTTCATCTATCCTTTCTCTTCCTCCCACGATTCAGATGTTTGTCGATGTCAAGGAAGGAAGCGGCTGGGAGAAGTTCTTCAGCATCTTCCAGGCAACACACCCTGTTTACCTTGTTCTCTATTTCGTAATGATTATCTTCTTTGCATACTTCTATGCACAGATTCAGTACAATCCCATCGAAATGGCAAACAATATCCGTAAAAACAGCGGTGCTATCCCGGGTATCCGTCCCGGCAAGCCGACTTCTGATTATATTCAGAGAGTTTTGTCAAGAATCACATTGCTCGGTGCACTTCTTCTTTCAGTCGTTGCATTGTTCCCTGTATTGTTCCAGTTGATCACAACTGCATGCAAGGTTCCGATGCAGGTTTCACTCGGCGGTACATCAATCATCATTCTTGTTGGTGTTGCTCTTGAAACTGTTAAGCAGCTTGAATCACAGATGATGATGCGTCACTACAAGGGATTCCTTGATTAATTAAAGGAGATCGAGTTATGAAATTAATTCTTCTCGGAGCACCCGGTGCAGGTAAGGGTACACAGGCAGAGGTTATCTGCGACGCTCTTAAGATTCCTGCAATTTCTACGGGCAACATCATCCGTGATGCTCTTGCTAAGGGCACGGAGATGGGACTTAAGGCTAAGTCCTTTATAGATGCAGGTC
>JAZQLN010000006.1:0-22104 GCA_045542715.1 Acutalibacteraceae bacterium | reverse complement strand
GAGTGCAGATTGTTTACCAAAACAACTCTTATTGCATCAAGAGTTTTTAACGGCAGTACAATCACTTCTGTTGATATGGCAGACAATGTAGAACATATAAACGATTATGCATTCATAAACTGCAAAATGCTTGAAACGGTTAATCTTTCAGATAACCTTAAAGTTATCGGAAAAAGTGCGTTTCACAGTTGTGCAAAGCTTAAGACAATTGAAATCCCCGAATCTGTAACTGCGCTGCCTTCTTATGCTTTTTACGGAGCGGAAGCACTTGGGGAAGTAATTATGGTTGACGGTCTTGAATCAATCGGAGAAAAGGCTTTCTATAATAATCGCAGCCTGAAATCGGTTGATATTCCTTCCACCGTTAAGCAAATAGATGCAACGGCATTTGAAAAAAGCGGAATCACCGATATTTATTACAACAACACAAAAGCCGAGTGGAAGCGTGCAACTGCAGGCGAAAGCTTTGCGGGAATCACTGTTCATTACACTCTCAGAAATGAAGATGGCTCTGTTATTATTCAGCATACAGACGAAAACTTCAGTTGGGAAGCAGGTAATGTTCATCTTGATGTGTGTGAAGTGACACCTGTAAGCCCCAAATATGACCGAAACGGGTATTATATAAAAAATGAGATAGAACCGATAAAAGTACTTGATATTAAAATTGTTGACGGCGACGGCAATGTCATTCAGCCGTTGGATGATGAGAAAATAACCGTTAAAATCAAAGCACCCGACAGGTTTATGGAGTTTGTGTCATCATCTATACTGAATGTTGACAGCATAGATTCCCGGACTCTTGAATTCAGCAAAGGTGAGTTCAGCTATAAGCAGAACGGTGAAATAATATCGGTTACCCCAACCGAAGAGTCACTTAACAAATTCAAGATTGTTCATTGGTTTTCAGACGGAACAGAGCCCGGAGATTATGAGGTGTTCTCTCACAGTGGAATTATGATTCTCAACGGTTATATCATTCTCGAAACAAATCATTTCAGCGAATATGCGGTTTGCACGGAATACACACCCAAGCAAGATTATACAATCAAATGGCTTGTTGACGGTGTTGTAACAGAACAGACCGTAACCGAAGAATCAGCAATAAAAAAACCCGTAAATCCCGAAAAAGAGGGGCACACCTTCGTTGGCTGGACCCCCGAAGTCCCCGATACGATGCCCGCCGAGAATCTTGAATTCTGCGCTGTATGGCAGGTGAATAAATATACCATCACTTTTGATACCGCAGGCGGAACTGAGATTGCACCTGTTATCCTTGAATACGGTGCAGCAATCACACCGCCCACAACTCCTGAAAAAGACGGGTATACCTTTATCGGCTGGACTCCTGAACTCCCCGAAACAATGCCTGCAAGCAATTTAATGGTTGTTGCAGAATATGAAGAAGCTGAAACACCCGATGTTCCCGAACCTCCTAAAGTAACTGTTAAGGGCATCAAAATCGTATCACTTCCTAATAAAACACAGTACACATACAAGGTTGACAGTCTTGATTTAAGCGGACTCGCTATCAAAATGATGTATTCCGACGGCACATCAAAAATCATAAGTGACACAAAAGCCGTTACCGTATACGGTTTTGATGCTGATTCTGTCGGAACAAAAACAATTACAGTTTCATACGGCGGATACACGGATGAATTTGAAATCACGGTTTCCTATGCCTGGTGGCAATGGATAATCCGTATTCTTCTGCTCGGATTTATCTGGTATTAATAACACAATTCCCTCTACGCTGCTAAACAGGAACGTGGGGGGTATATAAGGTATGTTAAGATTGTTTTGGTTGTCAGGTCATATGTGCTACTACACTCATTAAAAACCATTTTAAATATTGGGATTAGCAAATTAGCAGCTGTTTCTATAAGATGCTTGGTGCGCTCATAGGAACAATTCATGCCAATATATATTTTTTTAGTTTAGCTTCAATAAAAGGCATTCCATTTGCGTTTGCCGCCGTTGTGTATCTGAATTTGTTTTCATAGCTCCATTTACGCTGCAAAAGCAACTGGTATTAATTGAAAGTTACATAGAATTTGAAAAAGGTGAAATTTTTATAATACATGATAAAAAGTACTGTTTTTGTAATAATGTTTTTTAAAAAATGGAGCCTTTTAACAACAAACAAAAAACCCTTGGAACCGTTGAGATTCCAAGGGTTTTCGATAATCCCCATTCGGGATTGATTATCTCTTGCTGAACTGAGGAGCACGACGTGCGCCTTTGAGACCGTACTTCTTTCTTTCCTTCATTCTGGGGTCTCTGGTAAGGAAACCTGCCTTCTTGAGGGCGGGACGAAGGTTTTCGTCATACTGAAGAAGTGCACGAGCAATACCGTGACGGATTGCACCTGCCTGGCCTGTTACACCGCCGCCGCCTACACGGCAGATGATGTCAAACTTCTCAGCTGTATCTGTGAGAGCGAGAGGCTGACGAACGATGAGCTTAAGTGTTTCAAGACCGAAATAATCGTCGATTTCTCTGTCATTGATAATGATTTTGCCTGTACCTGCATAAACACGTACTCTGGCAACTGAACTCTTTCTGCGGCCTGTGCCGTAGAAATAAGGATTTGTTTCGTACATTATTTATAGCCTCCCTTTCTTAAAATTCCCATGCTTCAGGCTTCTGTGCTGCATGAGCATGCTCGGCACCCTTAACAACGCGAAGTCTGGTAAGAGCCTTACGGCCGATAACTGTGTCGGGAATCATACCCTTAACAGCGAGTGTCATTGCGAAATCAGGTCTGGTCTTCATAAGAGTGCTGTACTTAACCTCTTTGAGATGGCCGATGTAACCTGTGTGATGATAGTACATTTTCTGGTCGAGCTTGTTGCCGGTGAGAACTGCTTTCTCAGCATTGATGATGATTACGTGATCGCCGCAGTCTGCATGAGGAGCGAAGATGGGCTTATGCTTGCCGCGAAGAAGCTTTGCTGCTTCAACAGCTACCTTACCCATGGGCTTGCCTGCTGCATCAATCACATACCACTTACGGGTGATTTCGCCCGCTTTAGGCATATAAGTAGACATAACTTTTCCTCCGTTTATTTTTTTCGTGCCTGCATATATTATCATAAGGTTTTGATAATGTCAATAGCTTTTTTTGAATTTTTTAATTTACATACCGAGAACTCGTTTTTTCTCGTTTTTTCTCGTGTTTTCATATCAAAAGCTCGTTTATGATTTTTTAAAATTTTTTGCATAAAGGCAAAAATAAGCCCTGATATACATTTAAAAATGCATATCAGGGATGATGATTAATCTTTCTTTTTAAGCAGACCCGAGAAGAAACTGAGAGTTTTGGTTATTCTTTTCAGGGGATTGGGATTCCATTCATCTGACGGGGCGGGAGTGATGCCGAATTCATTAAGGATTTTTGCATAATTTTCAAATCTGCGGCAGAAATCAGAATAATCTTTGTTATGCGAATCGGTCCATCCCGTTTCAGCGGCGGCAGTGAATCTGGGGAAGCACATATAACACAGATAATCAAAATTATTGATATATTCCGTCCATATGGGTGCTTCGATGCCGACTACGTTTTCGTGAGTCATACCTTTTATAATAGGGTTATAATTATAAGTCTTTGAAACGGGAGTCATGCCGTAGGGATAGTCGCAATAGTAGTGATAAAAATCGGAATTGATGATTTTACCGCCGTCTTTGGTGAAAGCGGATGAATAATTTTTGGGGTCCATCCATCTCTGGACAAGTACGGATTTTTCGATAACACCGCTTTTGAGGCTTTCATTCCATACGATGGGTTTTCTGCCCTTGGATTTAAGGAAATCAACGATTCTGTTTGTAAACCATCCCTGAAGCGTTTCAGTGTTTTTGAGACCTTCTTCACGCATTCTCTTCCGGCAGTATATACATTCTTCCCAACGCACTTTCGGAGCTTCGTCGCCGCCGATGTGGATGTATTCCGAGGAAAAAATATCGAGCATATCGGAAAGAATGTCAAAGATTATTTCAAATGTACCGTCTTGGCCTGCACAGAGAATATCGTCATAGATACCCTGAGAGGTTTTGACTTCAAGGGGAGCGCCCGTGCAGGATAATTCGGGATAAGCATGGATAATTGCAGAGCAGTGGCCGGGCATATCGAATTCGGGGATAACGGTTATATATCTTTCGGCACAGTAGTCAACGATTTCACACATTTCATCGGCGGTGAAATATCCGCCGTATTCGCCGTATTCCTTCAGCTTGCCGAAGTCTGAGCTTTTTCTGACAGAGCCTTTGATTGCTGCATCGGGTCTTTTTTCGGAATAGATTCGGAATCCCTGGTCATCGGTGAGATGCCAGTGCATGACGTTCATTTTAACGCTTGCCGCCGCATCGATGAGCTTTTTTGTTTCCTCTATTGAAAAAATGTGGCGTACGGTATCGAGCATGAAGCCTCTGTAAGCGAAAGCGGGTTTATCCTCGATTTTTACGCACGGACAGATATCTCCGAGCTGACGGAGAGTCTGTTTGCCGTAAAAAAGAGCAGATTCCGAGCCGCCGACAAGATTTATACCGCTGTTTTCAACAGTCAGAATGTATTCTTCTTTCTCGAGAGAGTCTGAAATTTCGCACAAAAGCTTTGACGTATCAACGGTTGTTTCGCCGCCGAGGAAGCTTATTTTATTGGGCATCGGGATAATGTTCAGCTTTTCCATTTTCATCTTTCCTTAACAAATAACGGGCCGCAGTATGACTGCAACCCGTCCATTTTAATCTTCATCCTCTTCCTCGTCCTTTTCGGGCTTGGGAAGAATTTCAACCTTGATTTCGTCTATACGGCGTTCGTCGATTGAAAGAACGGTGAAACGAAGGTTTTCGTATTCGGCAACAATCGGTTCATCGGTGATTTCGCTGGGAAGATAGCCGAGAAGACTGATAACAAAACCGCCAAGGGTATCGTAATCGCCTTCGGGAAGCTCAATTCCGACAAGCTCGTCAACCTCATCAAGATCGGTTGTGCCTTCTATTGTGAATGTTGTGTCGTTTATCTGTGTGATTTCCTCTTCCTCATCATCGTATTCGTCCTGGATATTGCCGACGATGGATTCAAGCACGTCCTCGAGAGTGACTATGCCTGCCGTTCCGCCGTATTCATCAACAACAACGGCGAACTGAGTACGGCTTTCGTTCATAGCCTTGAAAAGGTCGCCACAGCTCTGAGTTTCGGGAACATAAAGAGCTTTTCTCATAATCTGTGAAATTGTGAGATCGCCGGGAAGGGAATGACCTACGTATTTGAGCAGGTCTTTTGCATAGAGAACACCGACAATGCTGTCGGGGTCGTCTTCGTAAACGGGGATTCGCGAATAACCGTTTTCAACTGCAAGCTCCGCTACTTCTTCAAGCGAACGGGTAACTTCAATTGCGGTCATTTCCGTTCTGTGAGTCATGATATCGCCTGCGTCAAGGTCATCAAACTCAAAGATATTGTCAATCATTTCTTTCTGAGCATCTTCGATAACGCCCTTTTCACCGCCGACATCAACCATCATGCGGATTTCTTCTTCGGTAACTTCTTCTTCGTCTGCGTTGGGGTCGAAGCCGAGAAGGCGGACTATTGCGTTTGTCGAAAGTGCAAGAACCTTGACAAAAGGCTTGGTTGCCGAAGCAACGAAAGTCAGTATACCGACAACCTTGAATGCGATTTTTTCGGGAATCTGCATTCCGATTCGTTTGGGAGCAAGTTCACCGAGAACAAGCGAGAAATAAGAGGTTATGATTGTGATAAGTACAACCGAAATGCCGTTGATAACTCCGTAGCCGATCTGAGCGACGGGGGTTTTCATCAATGCGGTTGTAAGCATATCCGCAAAGTTCTGTGATGCCGATGCAGAGGTTAAGAAGCCTGCAAGGGTAACGCCGATCTGGATTGTTGAAAGGAATCGGCTTGAATTTTCGGTGAGCTTAACGATTTGTTTTGCTTTTTTGTTGCCTTCCTCTGCCATGCGCTGAATCTTTGTGTCGTTGAGGGAAATAATTGCGATTTCGCTCATTGCAAAGAATGCGTTAACGAGGATAAGAACAAACAAAAGCACGATTTTTAAAACGATAGAGAGAGGGTCGACGGATGCGTCAGATGCATTGAGAGCAAGCTGAAGCATAGGTCCGGGGTCATCCATTTTGGATTTGCTCCTTTCAGATTGGAAAATAAAATAGTATTCTAATAATAACATATAAAAAAATATATGTCAACAACCCTGAGGATGACACAAAACTGCTGCAGACTTATGCGGAGAAGATAAGCACACGAAATACGGTTAAAACGGTTGTTTAAAGCCGAAAACATACCTTATCGCCGAAAAACGGTACATCACGGAAAATAATTTTGCTGACAAAGTGAGCTTTATATGATATAATCATTCCATATTCAATTAAAAGAGGAGTAATCATGCTTTATTTGATTCTGGCAACCGCGGGCGGCGGAAAAACAACTCATATAATGAACCTCATTCAGCAGTTTTCGAAAAGTGAATATAAAAAGCAGACTCTTATTGTACCTGAGCAGTTTTCGTTCATGAGCGAAAAAATCATGCTCGAAAAAGCGGGAGCAAAGGCAATGGGAGATATAGATGTTTTAAGCTTCACAAGTCTCGGCGAAAAACTTGTGGGCAGACCTGCGTTTCACGAACGCAGACGCATTGATGATGCGGCTAAAACCGTGCTTATGTCAATGGCGCTTGAAAGCGTCAAGGATAAACTGAAGCTCTATGGAAAGCATACCCGCAGACCTTCGGTTATATCGGAATTTGTTGCGCTTTCGTCGGAATTCAAGCAGAATGCTCTTTCGACGGATGCCGTACGTCTTGTGCTTGCACAGAGCGAGGAAAGCCTTCTGAAAATGAAACTCAACGATATAATAACCGTGCTTGATGCCTATGATTCAATGGTGGAGGGCAGTTATTTCAATCCCGATGACCTTCTGACGGAGCTTTCGGAGGTTATGCCCGAAACCGATTATTTCAAAGACAGACTTGTTTTCATCGATGCGTTCAGAGGCTTTACTGCACAGGAATACAAAATAATCGGTCAGATGCTTCAGAAGTCAAAGGCGGTTTATGTTACTCTCTGCACCGATAATCTGCAGAATTCCGACGATGAAACGGATTTGTTTGCTCACACAAAAAGAACGGCTCGCAGACTTATAGATATTGCAAAGAAAAGCAATATTCCCGTTGCAAAGCCGCAGTATCTTTCAATGAGGAATAAATTCAATAATTTTCCGCCTCAGTTCAAAAGATTCGGCTCACCCGAGCTTGCGGCACTTGAGCAGGAGCTTTTTGCCCATTCGCCGAATGTTTATGAGGATGAGTGTGAAAACATTACTCTCTGCAAGGCATCGGATATCTATGCAGAGTGTGAATATATCGCCTGCACGGCAAAAAAATTAATCCGCGAAAAATGCTACAGATGCAGGGATATTGCGGTTATTGCCCGTGACAGCTCCGCATACGAAACTCCGCTTCGCAGTGCACTGAAAAAATGCGGCGTAACCGTTTTTGAGGACAGCCGTCAGCCTGTTGATGCATCGCCCGTTGTGGCATTGGTTGAGAGTGCGATAAACATTGCATCAAAAGGCTTTTCAACCGAAACCCTCATGAGATATCTCAAAACAGGTCTTTCCGGCTTCGATACCAAAGAAATATCCGATGTTGAAAACTACTGCTATATGTGGAAAATCAGCGGTTCGGAATGGGTGCATGAATGGGCAAAGAATCCTGCGGGGTTCGGCGCAGAAGCAGGGGATGAAGAAAAGGCGGAGCTTGATTACCTTAACTCAATCCGCAAAAGAATCGTTGCGCCTCTTTATGAGTTAAGAGAAAATCTTAAGGATACAAGCGGAGAAAAAGCCGCAGAGGATATATTTAAATTTATTGATAAAACGGATGTTGCAGGTAATATCCGCATTCTTGCCCGTAATCTTGCAGACAAGGGCGAAACGGCTCTTGCCATGGAGCTTGACAGAATGTGGAATGTTGTTATCGATATGCTTGAAAGCCTTGAAACTCTTATGCGAGGCAGAAATGTTACCGCAAAAACAATTGAAGAAATGTTTTCTCTTATGCTCGGAGTGCAGACCTTGGGAAGTCTGCCGCAGGGTCTTGACGAAATCACCATAGGCTCTGCCGACAGAATCCGCACCGTTGCACCGAAGGCTGTTTTTATAGCAGGCGCAAACAACGGAGTATTCCCCAAAATGCCGTTTACAGGCTCTGCACTTACCGATAAAGACCGCCGTAAGATGAGTGAAATGGGTCTTGAATTCTCGGATTTCGGCGAATACAGTCTTGCGGAAGAAAAGCTTGTGTGCTACAACGCATTCTGCTGTGCATCGGAGATGCTTTTTGTCTGCTGTCCCGAAAGGGGAGCGAAGGGCGAGCAGCTTTCACCCTCGGAGTTTTATACGAAAATCAAAACTCTTTTCCCGAAATGCAAAGAGGTTGATGCATCAGAGCAAAGCGGTCTGTATTATGTTGAGGGCAAGGAGCTTGCATTTGAGCAGCTTGCGAAGAATAAGCGTGAGGGCAATGTGCTCTATGCCTCGCTGAACGAATATTTCAGGAATGATGAAGAATATAAGGGCAGAATAGCGGCTCTTGACCGTGCATCGGGCGGCAGGGATTTCAGAATTGCCGATAAAAACGCCGCGGCGGCACTTTTCGGTCAGAATATGTTTATGTCAGCATCAAGAGTGGAGAGCTATCACAAATGCCCGTTTGCTTATTTCCTCCGCTACGGCATAAAAGCTATGCCGCGGAAGGTTGCGGAGCTTGACCCCATGCAGAGGGGTAATGTTATCCACTATGCACTCGAAAAGCTTCTTACGGATTTCGGTAAAGATGCACTTTCGTCAATGAGCCGTAACGATCTGATTGCGTATTTCAAGAAGCTCCTTGACGAATATCTCATAACACGTCTTGACGGCGAAAACCGCAACGAAAGATTCATTTATCTTTTCAACAAGCTGATTTATTCAATCTGCGATGTTGCGGAAAGGCTCATAAAAGAGCTTGCGCAGAGCGAATTTGTTCCTCTTGATTTTGAGCTTTCAATCGGCAGAGACGGCGAAATTCCGCCCTATGAAATCAGAACCGCAAACGGAAAAATCAGCATTTCGGGTGCGATTGACCGTGTTGACGGCGCTGAAATCAACGGAAGAAAATATATAAGAGTTGTTGACTACAAGTCATCGGGAAAGGATTTCATGCTCAGCGATGTTGTTCAGGGTCTCAATATGCAGATGTTCATTTATCTGTTCACTTTGTGGCAGAACGGCAGTAAGAAATACGGCGAGTTCACTCCTGCAGGTGTGCTGTATTATCCTGCAAAATCACCCATAGTTTCGGCTGACAGAAGCATGAACGATGATGCTGTTGAGGCTGAAAGACAGAAGTCATGCGGTATGAACGGTATTGTTATCGATGACCCTGCCGTTGTTATCGCAATGGATAAAAGTGAAAGCGGGATGTATGTTCCCGCAAAAATCAAAAAAGGCGAGCTGACGGGTTCGCTTATCGGGCTCAGACAGCTTGAAAAGCTTAAAGAAAAGGCAGATAAGATTCTTGCAGATATGGCGGAAGCTTTGCAGTCGGGCAAAATCGATGCCGTGCCTGCCTACGGAAAAAGCTATAAGAAAACCTGCGAATACTGTGAATATAAATCCGTCTGCTCCTATGAAAGCGATATTCCCGTCAAGGAGCTTGATGACGGAAATCTGAAAACCGTGCTTGAAAATCTGGAGAGAGGAGATGATGAGCTTGAAGTGGACAACGGATCAGCAGAAGGCGATTGATGCCCGAAAAGGTACGCTGCTTGTAAGTGCGGCGGCAGGGTCAGGTAAAACAGCGGTTCTTGTTGAGCGAGTTATACGAAGAATATGTGATGCCGAAAACCCCTGCGGAGTTGAAAACCTGCTTGTCGTAACCTTTACCAATGCGGCGGCGGCACAGATGAAGGACAAGATTTCTGCGGCAATCGGCAAAAAAATAGCCGCAAATCCTGCGGATAAAAGACTCCGCAGACAGCAGATGATGCTTCCGTGTGCAAGCATATGCACAATCGACTCTTTCTGTATCGGTCTTGTGCGTGAGAATTTCCATGCACTCGGCATTGCGCCCGATTTTGATTTGCTCGACGAAGGGAAGCTGACGGTTCTCCGTTCAAAAGCGGTTGAAACCGTTGTTGAGGAGCTTTATAAGAATCCCACGGAAAACTTTCTTAAACTTTGCGACCTTATCAGCGATACAAAAGATGACCAAAAGCTGATTGACGCAATTCTGAAGCTTTATTCTCTTTCTCAGGCATATCCGTTCCCCGAAAAGTGGCTTGAATCTCTTGCGGATGAGTTTGATTCACCGTCTCTTGCCGAGGAAAGCCCGTGGGGAAGAATGATTATCAATTACGCAATTCAGCTTGTGTGCTCATGCATTTCCGATGCGGAATACTGCCTCGGAATTCTTGAAAAAGAGCCTGAGCTTGAAGCGAAATACAGACCGACTTTTGAAAATGACAGAGCAATGCTTGAAGGATTGCTTGATGTTTTGTCCGAATGCAGTTGGGATGAGGCAATCGGAGTGTGCGGTTCGGTTGTGTTTGCAAGAATGGGAATTGCACCTAAAGGCTACGAAAGTGCCGTCAAAGATATGTGCAAAACCGTTCGTGATTCGTATAAGGATGAAGCCAAAAAGCTGAAAACTCTTTTCTGCATCAATTCGGAAACTCATCAAAAAGATATCGCAGAGCTTGCTCCGATTATAAGGGAGCTTATTGATTCCGTTCTGAAATACGGAGAGGAATTCACAAAGCTCAAGCTTGAAGAAAACGGTGCCGATTTTTCGGATACACTTCATCTTGCTTTGAAACTGCTTGTTGAGCCGACTGAAAACGGCTATGTGAAAACCCCTCTCGCTGTTTCACTTTCCGAAAACTATGCTGAAATCCTCGTTGACGAATATCAGGATGTCAACAAAGCACAGGATATGATTTTCAGTGCACTTTCAAGAGACGAAAACAATCTGTTTATGGTTGGCGACGTCAAGCAGAGCATCTACCGTTTCCGTCAGGCAATGCCCGAAATCTTCCTTGCGCGCCGTGACGGAATGCAGGAATACGAAAACGAAAATTATCCTGCAAAGGTTACTCTCGGCAAGAATTTCCGAAGCCGTTCGGGTGTTACGGAAATAGTAAATTTTATATTCAGCTCGATTATGAGCCGTGATGCAGGCGGTCTTGAGTATGATAAAAACGAATTTCTTGAAGCCTCCGCATCATATCCCGAAAAAAGCGGTGCGGATACCGAAGTCTGCCTTATCGAAACCGATAAAAACGATTTTCTTAAGGCGCAGGCAAGATATGTTGCCGATTATATAGAAAAGGCTATGTCCGACGGAACGGCATTTACCGACGGAGATATACAGAGACCTGCTAAATACAAGGATTTTTGTGTTCTTCTCAGAAGTGTGAAAAACAGCTCAAGAGAGTTTGTCGATGAGCTTAATGCAAGAGGAATTCCCGTGAGCTGTGAGGCAGGGGACAGTTTTCTTTCTTCGCCCGAAATCATGTTTATGATATCTCTGCTGAAAATCATCGATAATCCCATCGACGATATTCCGCTTACTTCCGTTCTCATTTCTCCCGTTTTCGGCTTTACTCCCGATGACCTTGCGTATATGCGTGCAAGAAACCGTCAGGGTTCAATCTATCATTGTCTTGTGTCAGAGGCGGATAACGGCAACGAAAAAGCATCCGCATTCCTTGAAAGAACAGCCGATATGAGAAGCGTTGCGTCAACCGTGCGTGCAGGCGAGCTTGTACGCAGGCTTATCGAAGATACGGGTTACGGTGCGATTGTCGGCACGATGCGTGACAGCTCAAAACGCAGAGCCAATCTCAACAGCTTCATCGACCTTGCCAATAAATATGAGGGCACGGGTCAGAAGGGTGTTTCGGGATTCATAAGATTCATCGATAATGTAACGAAAAACGGCAGTGACCTCTCAGGTGCAAATGCCGATTCCGAAGCCGCCGATACCGTTAAAATAATGACCATTCATAAGAGTAAAGGGCTTGAATTCCCCGTTTGTTTTATCGGCTCATGCGAAAAGAAATACAGCGATATGTCCTTGCGTGAGGATTTGCTTATTGCCAACGAAAGCGGTATAGGCATAAGACACAACACGGGCAAGGCGAAGTTCAATACTCTCCCCAGACTTTCCGCAAGCCTCGAAATCAGGAAGGCTGAACGCTCCGAGGAGCTCAGAGTGCTCTATGTTGCTCTGACCCGTCCGAAAGAGAAGCTTGTTATTCTTGCATCAGCTGAAGATTGGAGCAAAAAGCTTTCGGGTATTGCATCGAATATCAGAACGGAAATGCTCGTTGACCCGTTCAAGGTGATAAATTTCAATAACTACGGCGAATGCATTCTTTCAGCACTTATGAGGCATCCCGATGCCCATTCTCTGCGCAATGCGGCAGGTGTGGATTCATCAATCTGTATTCCGTGCGGCACACCGCTGAAAACTCAGATAATAACACCGTATACAGAGGAAAACGAGGCTGCGGAAGAAACCGAGGCAGTGCTTCCCGATGAAGAAATGCTCTGCGAAATAGGCGAAAGACTCAGCTATGTTTATCCCTATTCCGCGCTTGACGGCATTGTTGCCAAAAGAATCGCATCAAAGCTTGATGCCGAGGAAATAGGCGGAGAATATTTCGCAACACGCAGACCTTCGTTTACGGGCAAGGACAGACTTACTCCTGCCCAGCGAGGCACGGCAACCCACAGATTTATGCAGTTTGCGGATTATGAAAGAGCAAAGGCTGATGTTTCCGCAGAGCTTCGGAAACTTGTTTCCGACGGAATGCTGACCGAAGCAGAGGGTAAGGTTGTTGATGTCAGATCAATTTCGGAATTTTTTGAAAGCAGTCTTGCAAAACGCATCCTCTCCGCTGAGAAAGTATATAAAGAGTATGCATTCACCTGTGCAGTGCCTCTTTATGAAATGGAAAGCGGAATTTCAAAGAAGCAGGCAGGCGATGAGGTTATAATAATCGAGGGCGTTGCCGACTGTGCGTTTGTTGAAGACGGTGAGCTTGTAATCGTTGACTTCAAAACGGACAGAGCAAATAACGGTGCGGAGCTTGCCGAAAAATACAAAGAACAGCTGTCGGTTTACCGCCGCTGTCTGGGCGAAGTTCTTGATTTACCCGTTAAACAGACTGTAATCTATTCGTTCAGACTTGCCGAAAGTATTGAAATTGACTAAAAATAAAAAATTTTTAAAAAAGTCTTGCATTTTTGATTTCCATGTGATAAAATTTGTGCGTTATGTATATGTATAAACCGAAAGAGGTGACATCAGATGAAGGAAGGACTCCATCCTAAGTACGAACAGACTGAGATCCGTTGTGCATGCGGTGAGGTTATCAAAACCGGTTCAACAAAAGAAAATCTTCGTGTTGATATCTGCTCAAAGTGCCATCCGTTCTTTACAGGTAAGCAGAAGCTCGTTGATACCGGCGGACGTGTTGATCGCTTCAACAAGCGTTTCAATCTCAACAAATAATAAGCAAAATGAGCGACGCACCTCAAATGCGTCGCTTTTGCTTTTTTGAGGTGTTATTTATGGCATCAGACAGCTACAAAACAATAAGAACCGCTTCCAGCGATGAATATATAGTCAAGAAATCCCGTTTTATCGGTCACATAATGCCCGTCAAAACTCAGGAAGAAGCATTGGATTTTATAGCTAAGGTCAGCAAAAAGCATTGGGATGCAACCCATAATGTTTATGCCTATATCATTCGTGATACGGGTGTGAAGCGTTATTCCGATGACGGTGAGCCTCAGGGTACAGCAGGCATCCCCGTACTTGATGTGCTTGAAAAATCGGGAGTAACCGATTGTGCGGTGGTTGTGACCAGATATTTCGGCGGAATCATGCTCGGTGCAGGCGGACTTGTGAGGGCGTATTCCCATTCCGCATCAATTGCCGTTGCGGCAGGCGGAATCGTTACCCGTGCCATGTGCGCAAGGCTTAAAGTAACCTGCGATTATTATTTTTACGGTAAGCTTTCCTCACTTGTACCCGAAAACGGCGGTATCATCGAAGATACGGTTTTTGAAGATAACGTTACCCTTGTTTTCAGAATGCCCGTTGAGCTTGTTGACGGCTTTAACGCAAAGCTTGTTGATGTCAGCAACGGCAGATACAGTGTCACAAAAACAGAGGAATTCTTCTCTGATATAGACTGAATAAAAAATCGGCTGTGAATTTCACAACCGATTTCTTCTTTATTTTTTATTGATTTTCAGAACATAGTTGAATGCTTCGATTACAGCAACAACCGAGATGAATCCGCAGGCAAGGATGAGAGACCACTGAAGGTCGATAGCACCGTGGCGGAAATTATCCCATGCGGCTTCCCAGCTGACAAGGAACACGGCACATTGAAGCGAAAGCATGGAGAAAATATGAAGTCCTTTGACTTTGTGTCCTCCGATAAGTGCAAAATCCATGGCAATGAAAGCAGCACCGAGAACAAACAACGGCAAAATGAACTGAGGAAGCCAGTCAAACCAATCCGTTTTGCTTAATATGTAATAAGCATACCCTACAATTGAACCGAAGCAGATGAGTGCCGTTACCACAGGGGGAGTTATCCTCAGGGCAGGGAGCACGGAACAAACCCATGAAACAAGCAATGCACCGACAACATAACCGAACCAATAGTCATATTTATCAAAGGCAAGGTCGATTGCAACGCAGATACTTGCAGGGAACACCATGAAAGCTGTTGCGAGAACGGCATAGCTCTGTGAAAGCTTTCCGGGTGCTTTGAAGAAAGGCTTCTTTTCTTCTTTTTTAGGATAAACCTGCTCAACAACAACGGGATCGCAGTCGGGGCAGGAAGTAACGCCGTCAGGCAATTGTTTTCCGCATTTTGAACAATACATAATTTTTCCTCCTTTTGTTTATAATGCTATTATACAGATATAAATATAAAAAATCAATATTCAACTTGTAAATTGACAAATAATTAACCGTGATGTAATATGTATGTAATAAATTTATGAGAAAGAGGTTCTTCCCATGGCAGTATTCAGACCTTTTAAAGCTATAAGACCCGTTCCTGAATTTGCGGATAAGGTGGCGGCTCTTCCCTATGATGTTATGAACAGTGCGGAAGCGGCGGAAATGGTCAAGGGCAATCCCTATTCATTTCTTCATGTAGACAAGGCTGAAATTGATTTGCCCGAGGGAACAGACCTTTATTCGGAGCAGGTTTATCTCAAGGCGAGCGAAAACCTTAAAAAGCTTTCGGAAAACGGTATCTGCAAGCAGGATGATGAACCGAAAATATATATCTACCGTCAGATTATGAACGGCAGAGCACAGACGGGACTTGTCGGCTGTGTTTCGATTGATGATTATATCAACAACATCATCAAAAAGCATGAGTTCACAAGAGCCGATAAGGAAGCGGACAGAATCAATCATGTTGATTACTGCGATGCAAACACAGGGCCTATTTTCCTCACCTACCGTCCTCAGACCGGCATTGCATCAATCGTGAATGCATGGAAAGAGAACAATGCTCCCGTTTATGACTTTGTTACCGCAGACGGAATTGCAAACACGGTCTGGGTTGTTGACTGCGAAGAAACAATCGCAAAGCTGACGAAACTTTTTGAGGCTGTTGATTATCTTTATATCGCTGACGGACATCACAGAGCTGCTTCGGCGGTCAAGGTCGGTCTTAAGAGAAGAGAGCAGTATCCCGATTACAGCGGAAACGAAGAATTTAATTTCTTCCTTGCGGTTCTTTTTGACTGTGAGGAGCTTGAAATCATGGACTATAACCGTGTTATCAAGGACCTTAACGGCAACACTGAGGCTGAATTCATCGAAAAAATTAGCGGAAAGTTCAGCGTTGAGCCTGTGGGAGAGTCTGCATATAAACCCGAATCCGCACACACCTTCGGTATGCTTCTCGGCGGAAAATGGTATAAGCTTACAGCCAAAGACGGCACATTCAATGCTGCTGACCCTGTTGAAGCACTTGATGTTTCAATTCTCCAGAAAAATCTCATTTCTCCCGTTCTCGGAATTGATGATCCCAGAACAGATAAAAGAATAGATTTTGTTGGCGGTATAAGAGGTCTCGGAGAGCTTGAACGCAGGGTGAACGAGGATATGTGCGTTGCATTTTCGATGTATCCCACAACTCTTGAAGAGCTTATGGATATTGCCGATGCAGGTCAGATTATGCCTCCCAAATCAACGTGGTTTGAACCTAAACTCTTAAGCGGATTGTTTATTCACGAATTGAAATAATAAATGCATCCTTTCGGGCAACAATATTCCCGAAGGGATGATTTTATGAGGAATGATGCAAATGAATAAGGTTGCTTTTTTTGACACAAAACCCTACGATAAAATTTATTTCGATGAACTTAAATCAAAGTACGGTATAGAAATAGAATATTTTGAATCAAAGCTCAGTCCCAGAACTGCGGTTATGGCAAAGGGTTCAAGAGGGGTTGTGGCTTTCGTCAATGACGATATAGGCAAGGAAACAATTTCGGTGCTCAAAGAAAACGGAATTGAAATAATTGCTCTGCGTTGTGCAGGTTACAATAATGTTGACCTTAACGCCGCAAAGGATAACATTCCGGTTGTGCGTGTGCCCGAATATTCGCCCCATGCAATTTCCGAGCACGCAATGGCACTTTTGCTTACACTCGTACGCAAAACCCATAAGGCATATATCCGCACAAGGGACTATAATTTCAGCCTTAACGGTTTTGTTGGTTTTGACCTCTACGGAAAAACCGTGGGTGTTGTTGGTACGGGCAAAATCGGAATGACCTTTGTTGAAATGTGCAGAGGAATGGGTATGAATGTTATTGCCTATGACCCCAAGCCGTCGCAGGGATATCTTGAATATGTTCCCCTTGAGGAGCTTTTTGCACGCTCCGATGTTATCTCTCTGCACTGTCCGCTGACGAGCGAAACCTACCACCTTATCAATAACTATTCAATCAAGATGATGAAGGATAAGGTTATCATTCTCAACACATCGAGAGGTGCGTTGATTGACACCGAAGCACTCATCGAGGGAATAAGAAGCGGCAAGGTCGGCGGTGCGGGACTTGATGTTTACGAGGAAGAAAGCGAATTCTTCTATGAGGATTTGTCCGAAAGCATTCTCAAAGACGACGTTCTTTCAAGGCTTATCATGATGCCCAATGTGCTTGTAACTTCTCATCAGGCTTTCCTTACTCACGAGGCGCTTGAACGCATTGCGGAAATAACGCTCGGCAACCTCAAAAGCTGTTTTGACGGTGAAAGGCTTGAGAATGAAATCATAATCAGAAAGAAAAATCCCGTTAACTGAACCGATGTGTACGGCTGTTTGTCAATGACCGTACATATATACATACATTTTGCACAAACTCGGAACAATACAGTTGAAATATTGTATAATAATTGCCGATAAATAATAATTATACGAAAAATCCTTGACTTTATGCATATAAAAACGTATAATTATTCACATATTATAACCAGAGGTACATATTTATGAGCAAAACCAGAATTTTTATAGACGGAAAAGAAGGGACAACGGGTCTGCGTATTTTCGAGCGTCTTTCAAACCGTGAGGATGTTGAAATCATGACTCTTTCCGAGGAGCTTCGTAAGGATACTGCCGCAAGAAAGGCTGCACTCAATTCCTGCGATATCGCATTCCTCTGCCTTCCCGATGCGGCGGCAATCGAGGCTGTTTCGCTTATCGATAATCCCGATGTCAAGGTTATCGATGCATCAACAGCACACAGAACCCTTCCCGAATGGGCATACGGTTTTCCCGAGCTTTCAGCCGCGCATCTTGAAAAAATCAAAAATTCAAAGCGGGTTGCCGTACCCGGCTGCCATGCCAGCGGCTTCATCGCTCTTATATATCCCCTTGTTGCAAACGGAATTCTTCCCGAAAATTCGCTCCTTGCCTGCACATCGGTAACAGGCTACAGCGGCGGAGGAAAGAAAATGATAGCTCAGTATGAAAGCATCAGCCGCGAAGCATATCACAATTCTCCCCGTCAGTACGGCCTCACTCAGGAGCATAAGCATCTCAAAGAGATGAAAGCGATAACAGGTATTGAAAAATTCCCTGCATTCAGTCCCATCGTTGCTGATTATTACAGCGGCATGGCGGTAACAATTCCTCTTTTCAAAGAGAATCTTTGTGACGGCAAGGGAATTGAAGATATAATTGCGGTTTATAAAGAAACATATACTACCGATTTCGTTAAGTATACCGAGGAGCTTGGTACCGATTCAATGTTCTGTGCCGAAAAAATGAGTGGTAATGACGGAATAGAAATTCTTGTTAACGGCAACGAAGACAGAATTCTTCTTATGGCACGCTATGATAATCTCGGCAAGGGTGCGTCGGGTGCCGCAGTTGAATGCATGAATATTCTTATGGGTATCGACCCCGGAACGGGATTGAACCTTTGATTCGGAGAGGAAAATAAAATGAAACAGATTTCAGGCGGCGTATGTGCCGCAAAAGGCTTTACCGCAAGCGGAGTTCACTGCGGAATAAGAAAAAACAGAACAAAAAAAGACCTTGCTCTTATTTTCAGCGAAAAGAAGGCTGCTGCTGCAAGCGTTTATACAACAAACCTTGTTAAGGGTGCTCCCATAACCGTAACAAAAAACAACATTGCCGACGGCTATGCTCAGGCAGTTATCTGCAACAGCGGAAACGCAAACACCTGCAATGCAAACGGCATTGAAATCGCTGAAGAAATGTGCTCTCTTATCTCAAAAGAGCTTGGCATCAGCGAAAAGGATATCATCGTTGCGTCAACAGGCGTTATCGGTCAGACTCTTGACATAACTCCCATTGCTAACGGTATTCCCGGGCTTGTAAAGGGTCTCAAGGCGGAAACTGCCGATGCGGCTGAAGCTATCATGACAACAGATACGGTTGAAAAGATTGTTTCCTATTCATTTGAAATCGGCGGCAAGGAATGCAGAATCGGCGGTATTGCAAAGGGATCGGGCATGATTCATCCCAACATGGCAACAATGCTTGTTTTTGTTACAACCGACTGCGCAATTTCGAGCGAAATGCTTCAGAAGGCACTCAGCGAGGATGTCAAATCTTCGTTCAATATGGTAAGCGTTGACGGTGATACATCAACAAACGATATGGTTTCCGTTATGGCAAACGGACTTGCAGGCAACGATGAAATTACGGCAGAGGGTGCTGATTTTGATGAATTCTGCAAGGCACTCAATGCGGTTACGACTCATCTGTGCAGAATGATTGCAGGCGATGGTGAGGGTGCAACAAAGCTTCTCGAATGCATCGTTACGGGTGCTGATAAAAAAGAAACGGCAGTGACCGTTGCAAAATCCGTTATCTGCTCATCGCTTTTCAAGGCTGCGATGTTCGGTGCCGATGCCAACTGGGGCAGAGTGCTCTGTGCAATCGGTTACAGCGGTGCTGATGTTGATGTAACAAAGATTGATGTTTCCTTCAAATCGGTTGCAGGCAGGGTTGACGTATGTAAAAACGGTGCGGGCATTGATTTCTCGGAAGAAATCGCTAAGGAAGTTCTTACCGAAAAAGAAATTCAGGTTCTTATTGAACTCAACAGCGGTGACTTCGATGCAACCGCATGGGGCTGTGACCTGACATATGATTACGTTAAAATAAACGGTGACTACAGAACCTGATAAGGTAACCGTTAAATAAGGAGAAAAAATGGACATTACAAATGCAATGAGAGGTCAGGTGCTTGTTGAAGCACTTCCCTATATACAGAAATATTCAAACAAAATCGTTGTTATCAAATACGGCGGAAACGCCATGATTAACGAAGAACTCAAAAATGCGGTTATGGGCGATATCGCTCTGCTTTCGCTTATCGGAATCAAGGTTGTTCTTGTTCACGGCGGTGGACCCGAAATCACCGATATGCTCGGTAAGGTAGGAAAGAAGTCCGAGTTCGTTGACGGTCTTCGCGTAACGGACAAGGAAACCGCCGATATAGTTCAGATGGTGCTTGCGGGCAAGGTTAACAAGAGCCTCGTTGCTCTTCTCGGCAGACTCGGATGCAAGGCAATCGGTCTTTGCGGTGCTGACGGTCATCTTATCTGTGCCGAAACAAAGGATGAAAGGCTCGGCTTCGTCGGTGAAATAACAGACGTTAATCCCGAACCCATTCTTGATTTGCTTGAAAAAGGCTATGTTCCCGTTGTTTCAACAACAGGCTGTGACAACGAGGGCAATGTTTATAATATCAACGCCGACACGGCTGCGGCAAAAATCGCAGGTGTGCTCAAGGCTGAATGTCTTATCTCAATGACCGATATCGCAGGAATTCTCCGCGATAAGGACGACCCCTCAACGCTGATTCCCAAGATTTATGTCAGCGATATTCCTCAGCTTGTCAACGAGGGCATTATTTCAGGCGGAATGATTCCCAAAATTGACTGCTGCGGTGAGGCAATCCGCAGGGGAGTAAGCAAGGTTTTCGTGCTTGACGGCAGAGTGCCTCACTCACTTCTTATAGAAATTCTTACAGACGAAGGTCTTGGAACAATGTTTGTTCAGGGGTAATTATTATGGCGATTTTTGAAAAAGATAAAGAATATGTTGCGGGCACCTATGCCCGTTTCCCCGTTGAGCTTTCGGAGGGCAACGGCTCTCTGATTTACGGCGAGGATGAAAAGGAATATATCGACCTTGCAAGCGGTATTGCCGTCAACACCTTCGGTATGGCAGACGATGAATGGGTTGAGGCTGTTACGGTTCAGGCTTCAATGCTCGGACACACCTCAAACCTCTATTACACCAAACCCTGTGCAGACCTTGCACAGATGCTTTGCGAAAGAACGGGCATGAAGAAGGTTTTCTTCGGCAATTCGGGTGCGGAAGCCAACGAATGTGCAATCAAGGTTGCGAGACTCTGGGCACTCAAGAATAAGGGTGAGGGCAATTCGACGATTATCACTCTCAAAAACAGCTTCCACGGCAGAACAATAACAACTCTTGCCGCAACGGGTCAGGATAATTTTCACACCGATTTCGGACCGTTCACTCCCGGTTTTGTTTATGCGGAGGCAAATAATCTTGAAAGCGTGAAAGAGCTTGCAGACAGCAATAACTGTGCCGCAATCATGATGGAAACAATTCAGGGTGAAGGCGGTGTTCTTCCTCTTACCGAAGAATTCGTTCACGGTGTCTGCGAAATAGCAAAAGAGAAGAATATGCTTGTTATCATCGATGAAGTTCAGACGGGTAACGGCAGAACGGGTAAGCTTTACAGCTATATGCATTACGGAATAACTCCCGATATCGTTTCAACGGCAAAGGGTCTCGCAGGCGGTCTCCCCCTCGGATGCACAATGCTTGGCGAAAAGGTTCAGGATGTTCTCACCCCCGGCTCGCACGGTTCAACCTTCGGCGGAAATCCCATCTGCTGTGCGGGTGCAATCAGCATTCTTTCCCGTCTTGACGATGTGATGCTTGCAGGTGTAAAAAGAAGAAGCGAATACATCATTTCAAGACTTTCGGAATGCAAAAAAGTCAAGGGTGTAAGCGGTAAGGGTCTTATGCTGGGTATTGAATGCGAAAAGCCCGCAAAGGAAGTTATCGCATCGGCTATGGATAAGGGTGTGCTTGTAATAAGTGCGAAAACCAAGGTAAGACTTCTTCCTCCTCTTAATATTCCGTTTGAACTCCTTGAAATGGCAATGGATAAGCTTATTGAAGCAATCGAAGAATAAAATCAGCACCGATGTTGTGAAACATCGGTGTTTGACTGTCGATAAAGTCGCTGAAACATAAACGAAAATAAAAAGTAGGGCGAGATGACCGCATCCCGCCGATTAATTTGCAGGGGACTTCGACGCGATGTCCCGAAAAATCAACTTGTTTCGTTTATTTGACGTTTTTTCTCCCATCGACGTACCTTTGTACGCCATCGGTCGAAGAAAACGCCATTCAGCTTCCTTTCTCAACAGCCGCACCTTGCCGAAAAACAAGTTTTTC
>JAZQLN010000005.1:0-141182 GCA_045542715.1 Acutalibacteraceae bacterium | reverse complement strand
CTTTATGGGCTTCAATATGGCTATGGGTGCAAACGGAGGCTTCAATGCGGCACAGATGTATCAGGCGGGAGTTGCACAGCAACAGCAGATGGCACAGCAGCAGGCTGCACCCGTAACGGCACCTGCCGATGGCTGGAAATGCGCCTGCGGAGCAACGGTAAGCGGCAAATTCTGCACAGAATGCGGAGCAAAGAAGCCGGAAGCAGACGGCTGGACCTGTTCATGCGGTGCGGTAAACAAAGGAAAGTTCTGCCCGAACTGCGGAGCAAAGAAGCCCGAGGGTGCACCGCTTTATCAGTGTGACAAATGCGGCTGGAAACCCGATGACCCCAAGAATCCTCCCAAGTTCTGCCCCGAATGCGGCGACATCTTCAACGAAAACGATGCGAAATAATAAAAAATAAATTTATATAAAGGAGATTTTATTATGGGACTTTTTGATAAGAAATATTGTGACATCTGCGGCGACAAAATAGGACTTTTGGGCAACAGAAAACTTGAAAACGGCAATATGTGCAAGGACTGTGCAAAGAAGCTTTCACCCTTTTTCAGCGACAGAAGAAGCTCAACCGTTGAAGAAATCAAACAGCAGCTTGCTTACAGAGAACAGAACAAGCAGATACTTGCAGGCTTTTCACCGATGTTCACCTTCGGCGAAGAAGACAAAATATATATTGACCCGATGAAGCAGAGCTTTGTTGTTTCACGCCGTAATCCCGGAAGCTGGAGTGACGAAAACCCCGATGTTATTCCTCTTTCAAGCGTTACGGGCTGCAACCTCAGAGTGGAAGAAGACCGCGAAGAGCTTTACACAGAAGGCAAAGACGGTCAGCAAGTAAGCTATAATCCGCCCAGATACAAGTTTACCTATGATTTCTGTATTGACATCAATGTCAACAATCCTTATTTCGATGAAATCACCGTAAAGCTCAACGACAGAGAAGTTGAAGGTATGGGCACAATGGAATATAACCGCTATCAGCAGATGGCACAGCAGGTTATCAACAACCTTTCGCAGAACGGTAATGCAGGCATGCCGATGAACGGCGGATACAATCAGCCGATGAATCAGGGCTATGCCCCCGCAGGTGCTTACGGTCAGCCTAACCCTTACGCACAGCAGAATCCTTACGGTCAGCCGCAGGCTAATCCCTATGCACAGCAGAATCCTTACGGTCAGCCTCAGGTTAATCCCTATGCACAGCAGAACGCTTATGTTCAGCAGAATCAGTATAATCAGCAGATGAACAACGGATATGCTCAGCAGCCCGTTCAGCAGCCCGTATCACAGAGCTGGGTTTGTCCTTCCTGTCAGGCAAACAATGACGGAGGAAAATTCTGTGCATTCTGCGGCACACAGAAACAATGATTAATCAACACATAAGCAAGGAGATGATTAACCTTGTCAGCAATTATTGAACAGAAATGTCCGTGCTGCGGCGGTGCCGTTGAATTTGACAGCGGTGTTCAGAAGCTCAAATGTCCCTATTGTGACACGGAATTTGAAATCACCGATATGCCGGAGGATACATCCAATCAGGTTGAGCAAATAAGCTGGAATTCGCAGGGTACGCAGTGGGGTGCAGGTGAAACAGACGGAATGAGCGTTTATGCCTGTAACTCGTGCGGCGGTGAAATTGTTGCGGATTCAACAACGGGTGCAACAACCTGTCCTTATTGCGGCAATCAGGTCGTTATGAAGGGTCAGTTTTCGGGTGCACTCCGTCCCGACCTTGTTATTCCTTTCAAGCTCGATAAAAAAGCTGCAAAGGAAGCACTCAAAAAGCATATTTCAACAAAGAAATTTGTTCCCAAATCATTTCTTGAGGACAACCGCCTTGAAGAAATCAAGGGAGTTTATGTTCCGCATTGGCTTTTCACCTGCGATGCGGTCGGTAACGCAAACTACAAAGCCAAAAAGGTCAAAAGATGGTCAGATGCAAATTACGATTACACCGAAACCTCGTATTTTGATATTTACCGCAGCGGTAACATCAGCTTTGATAATATACCCGTTGACGGCTCAACAAAAATGCCCGATGATCTTATGGAATCCGTAGAGCCGTTCGATTTGTCGCAGGCTGTTGATTTCAACACGGCATATCTCGCAGGCTATCTTGCCGATAAATATGACGTAACGGCCGAGCAGAGCATGCCGCGTGCAAACGAAAGAATCAGACAGAGCATTATTGATTCGTTCAAGGAAACCGTAAAGGGTTATGACGACGTTGAAAATCAGGGTGCAAACATGAACGTTGCAAACGGCTTATATAAATATGCACTCTATCCCGTATGGCTTCTCAATACAAAGTGGAACGGTGAGAATTTCACCTTTGCCATGAACGGACAGACGGGTAAATTCGTCGGCAATATTCCGACCGATAAAAAAGCAGTCACCAAAGCATCATTGCTGCTCGGTGCAGGCATCGGTGCCGTAATTTACGGTCTGATGTGGCTGATTGAATTGCTTTAAGGAGGTGCGGAAAATATGACTAAAAAAATTTTTGCAATCATAATTGCAGTTATAATCAGCCTTACGTTTGCCGTTTCCGCATCTGCCGATACATATATGCACGTTGCGGATAATGCAAACAAGCTTTCCGGCGAAGAATTTGAAGAACTTGAGAATATCGCAATAAAGCTCGAAAGCTCTTACGGTATCTGCGTTATGATATGCATTGCCGACGAAACAACCGGAATGTATGACGATGCTTATGCCGAATGGATTTATGCCGACAGCACCGATAACGAAAACGGCATAATTCTCCTTCACAACGACGGAGAAAACACCTATGCGGTATTTACATCCGGCAATGCCGATGAGATATTTGACGATGAAGCAATCGCAGAAATGCGTGATGCTTACGATTCAAACAACAGCTATTACGGCGGTGTTTATGACTATTACGAGCTTGCCGAAGAATATCTTGAAGCAGCATACAATACCAATGACGGCTCCGGTGAAGAAGCTGTAATAACAACGGGAGAAACCGAAGAAAAAGACGGAGTTGCTTTTATCTGGCTTCCTGTTTCGCTTGTCATCGGTCTGCTTGTCGGCTTCATTATTATCAATTCCATTGCATCAAAGAATAAATCCGTACATATGCAGAAAAATGCAACGGTTTACACCAGACCCGGAAGTATGATTATTACGGGCAGTGCGGATAATTTCCTCTACAGCAATGTTGAAAAGAAGGAAAAACCGAAGCAGGAAAATAAAAATTGATCGGAGGCTTTTACCAATGGGTTTTTTTGATTCACTCAAAAGACAGGCGGAATCAGCGATAAAAAGAGAGGTATCGCAGGGGATAAACAAGGCGGTGAATAACGCTGCACAGTCTGTTGGCAAGGGCAGAAACCACAGTGAAACCTTTACCTTTGCTTCACTCCCGACGAATGTTGCCGAGCTTCAGTCACTTCCCGAAGCAAGCCTTGATTCCGCGTTCAAAACAACCGCACTCACTCTTGCGGCTTTGTGCAACTATGAGCATAACCCCGATGCAACCATTGAAATGCTCAATTTTCTCAAGGGTCCCGGTGAAGTAAGCGGCTATGAAAAGCAGTTTATAAAAGAGCATCTCGGTTCCGAAACATATAAAGCACGTTCATATTTTGAAGGTGCAACTCCTCAGAACAGCTACAAACCCGATGTGCCCTATAAAATAACCGTTATCGAAAATCCCTATTCCTTCGATAATGCTGATTGGGCAACGCTTTATGTTAAAAGCGGCGGTGCGGATAATCCGAGACCGATGAAGCTTCGCAGAAAGCCTTCAACGGGTCAGTGGTTCCTTGTTGAAATTCAGTGCCTTGCCGATATCCGTGTACCCGCAGAGGAAGACCCGTGGGCATAAATTTTAAAAGGAGATAATGCTATGAAAAAATTATTTGCCGTTCTTCTTGCATTTGCAATGCTGTTTTCGTTTGCCGCTTGCGGTGACGATACTCCCGATAAACCCAATAACACCAAAACACCTTCAAGCGGTTCAGACGGAAGCATTGAAACGCCGCTTTTCACCGCTGAATTTGACAGCGAGTGGATAAATATTGAGGATGAGTTTGAGAACGAAGAAGACTACTGTGCAGCGGTGCTTCAGATTCTTGACCCTGAAGATGAGGAATATTATCTCATCGAAGCGGAAATCAAGGTTGAAATAGAAGAACCTTATGATTTCCGTGAAGATCTTGTTGAATACGGCTTCGTTCAGTATGAATACAAGGTTAACAATGCTTATGAAACGGTTAATATCGGCGGTGTTGATCTGCTTAAATATGATGACGGTGACGATACTCTTGTTTACTTCAACCGTGTTGAAGGTGCAAATGCATCGGTTTACGTTGAGTTCGATGCAACCGATATCACCGACAGCCGTATTCAGGCACTTCTTGACGGAATAACCTTCAATCTTGAGGACATCGGCAACGTTGACGGTCCCTGGGAATGGGAGGGTGAAGAATTTTATGCTGATGCTATGAGTGTTAACGCAGGTGCATTCACTGTTTCAACCCAATTCGTTCCCTTTGAAGCGCCCGTCACAACCTATGAAACCTTTGACCATTCCGTTGCCGCAATCGGTGACAGAGTGTATGTTCTTATCGAAGGTGTGCTGAATGTTTGCCATTACAACGGCACAGAACTTGTTTTCCTTGAAAAAATCGACCTTCCCGAAGATGACTACGACAGAATTGAAGCAACTGCCGACGGTACACTCTGGGTAAGCGGCGGAATGAACGACATTCTTTGCATCAAAGACGGAAGCATAGTTGCAACCCATGAAGATATTGATAACCTTGCAATGAATCCTTCAGGCACATGGGGCGTTGATTTCTACGTTTCAAATGAATGCAACATCGTAACCTTCAGCGGAAATTCATTCACTGCAACTCCCGTTGTTTTCAAGGAAGCAGAGACAATAATGCACCTTTGTGTTGATGAAAACAACATCTATGTCTGTGCAAGTGCTGCAGATGACAGCGGTCATAAGGTGTTTATCTATAACAAAGCGGGCGTTCTTCAGAAAACTCTCTGCGATGCAGACGGCGAAGGACTCGGCAGCGTTACTTTCATTACTCAGACTGCAAACGGATATATCGGTTTTGACGGCAACATGAGAGATGTTCTTCTCTGGGATAACAGCGGTGCATTTATAGAAGAAATTTCAGACGGAGATCTTTTTGCAACAAATTATCCGTGGTTCTGTGATTCCGCAGTGCTTGACGACGGAAGTATTATCACAATTATGACAGATGAACGTGAGGATAAATCCGCAACCGAGCTTGTTGTATTCATCGTGAAAGGCTTCTGATTTTATGAATAAGTTTAAAAGAATTATCGGCATATTGCTGACTCTGTGCTTAGCGGCTGCTATTACTTCTTGCGGAGAAAACACTCCGCAGGAGGCTGTTACGGATGAAACAACTCTTGCTGTCCTTGACGAAGCAGAAGACAATATTGAAATTCTGCAACTCAACAAGGAATATATTTCACACTATGAGTGGTATGAAGATTATCCCGAAATGCTTGTAAGAAGCGAATATTCAACCGTTACTCTTGATAACGCTGCTGAGAAAGAATATTCAGCTCTTGCAAACGCACTTTCCGAAGCTTCTGCTATGCGAAAGAGAGCGATGGAGGACGAAAAGGATAATTTGCTTGCCGATGCCACAAAAGAATTTATGAATGGCGGCGAAGAGTTTTCAACCTATGTTTCAACTCTCGATGTTCAGGTAAGACGGGCTGACAGCGTTGCCGTGAGCATACTTGAGGATTATTATTCGGATTACGGCAGAACCTTCAACGGTATGAATTATGATACCGAAAGCGGTAAACTTCTTGCTCTTTCCGATGTTTTCAAAGATGCTTCAAAAATTTCCGGAACGGTTGAAAAAGTGATTATGGACCGTATAGGCGAAGAAGAACCCTTTGGCGAAACTGCCGTTGCAGATTATTTCGTCAACACTCCACAGGATGACATCAACTGGACTCTTGATTATAACGGAGTAACGTTTTATTTCAGTGCCGGTGCGATTGCTCCCACCAATTTCGGCGTTCAGACCGCAACCGTAACCTTTGCTGAATATCCCGATTTGTTCGCGGAAAAATATACCGCCGTACCCGGTGCGTATGTTGTCGGTCTGCCTGTATCGTCATCGTTTTACACCGATGTTACGGGTAACAACCGTACGGAAGAAATCATCGTCATGGGTGACTGCGATACAGAAAACAGATATTACAACACACTCAGCATATATTATGAAGGCTCGTTCTGTGATGAAGAGTGGTCTGCGTATGATATCGAACCGTATTATGTGAAAACAGCCGACGGAAACAGTTATATTTATGTTTACAGCTTTAACAACGAGGATGAAAACAGAGAAACCGTTCTCAGCATTTTCAGCCTTAAGAACGGAGAAATTGAATTTATCGGCACTTCGGAAGTTGACTTGGTCAGCAAGGGGAACAATGTTTTTGCTTTGCCGACGAGCCCTGAAGAAGCTTTGCAATAATAAATCTCATATTTATAATTGTATCTGCCCGTTCAAATCTCCGGTCAACGGCTTATACAGTTGATACACAACAGAAAAAGTTTGTATGAAAAGATAAAATCAGGTGCAGCGGAAATTAAATTCCGTTGCACCTGATTATGCTTTTATATGATTATGCCATAATAATCAACCTGTGATTGATAACCTCTCTTGCCATTGCTCAATGTTGTTAATACAGGCAATCAGTATGCTTTGACGGTTTATTCCGGCAAGCTGTCACAGAAAAGGATTGTTGCGAGAGCAGCCTTCTGTTCTTCTGTCGGGGGAGTGAGTATACCTGTTTCAAGAAGCTGTTCGATAACGGTCATTCTCATCCTGCCGTTTGTCCACTTTGCTCTGCTTGTTACTCTGTGAAGCGGAAGCATGTGCGCTGCGATGCAGTCTTTCGTGATTTCAAAATACTCTTTGTCATATTTCTCGAGCTTCTTTGTAAGCTTTTCATCGGGGTCGGGGATAAGATTCATGAATTCATCGCTGCCGTAGGTGGAAACAAGCATTGTAACCTTATCCTTGTCACCGTCTTTTACAAGGTAACCCTTTTCATAAAGACGCTGATACTTTCCGAGAGAAACATCGTCTTTCTTGATTTTGCCCGAAATATGCTCATACAGACTGTCAAAATCACTTGTAAGGCTGTCACGCCAACCGTTATTACGGCTGTCATAATATGTGTCAAATTGCCACGCAACGGTTGAATATCTCTCGTTTGTTCTTGTCATGTCGCCGCATACACTGTATTGTTTGTTACGGCTTAAATCAAAATCAGGCTCAACATCCGCAAAGGCAATAAAATCTCCGCCGTCTTTTCTTTTGATGCTGTATTTTTCAAGTTCTTTCCACATTCTGATATCTATTGATTTTTTGCCGACGGCAAGGATAACAGCAGACCACAGAAGAAAATTGATGTCATTATCGGGAATGTAGAACCTGCTCATATCAAGATTTTTAACCGCATCAAATACGTCGGGAATATATTCCTCGCAGATGATTTTGGCGTATTTCTCGTTGAGAAGCTGCTCTTTTTTGTCGATCTCATCCGTGATTTCGGTAATATAAATATTGGTTCTGAATTTTCCGCCGCCGAGTCTGTCCATAAATCCGAATTCTTCAAGTGTACGGACTTCGTCTTCAATGAATATCGGCGAAACACCGAGTTCTTCTGCTATTTCATTAACTGTTTTTGGTGAGTAATATGCCGCATAGGCAATATTCTGGGTTAGACTGTTGCGAAGGAAATCCGAGGTGTCGCCCTTGCTGCCTGTGCAGCCGCTGTGACCCATGTTTATAAATTTAACGGGATTTATTCCGAGTGTGCCGGGAGTTCTTTTCATTTCAATACCTTCCTTCAAGCTGTTTTTTGCTTCGTAAAGATGCCATTTTACCGTTCCGAGAGGGATGGAGAGTTTTTCTGCGATTTCGCCGAGCTTCATGTTGTTGTAGTAATGCATAACAACGATTTTTCTCTGGATTTCCGAAAGATACGCAATCTCACGTCTGAGATTTTTTGCATCCTCCTCGTCAATCATGCTCTTTGTGTAATCAATATTATCGGGAATAAAAACCGAATCAATCGCAAGGTGTGCACTTTCCTTGCGTTCGGCAACGTATCTTGCAAAAACGTTGCAGGCAATGCGGTAGATATAGCCGTTGATGTTTGCTATTTCGTTCGCCCTGAGCAAAGAAGAATAGACCTCAAGAGTTATTCTCGAAGCAAGCTCCTCCGCTTTGCCGATGTCTGTCATTTTCGAAAGAGCGAAGCCGTAAAGCTTTTTATAATATTCGGTAATTATTCTGTCGGCGATTGATTTTTCCATTTTCAGCATCCTCTCTGAGCGTTTTCGATTATATAGTGATACCGTTTGAAAAAAGGTTGGAAATTTTTTGAAAAATAAAAGAGCTGTTGCGAAACAGCTCTCAGAGTCCGAACACCCACTCATCCCAGTCCTCATTTTTAAAGAAATCCGCTGCGATTGTGTGGCCGCCGTCATTATAGATTTTTGATCTGACCGAACGGCAAATAATAAGTATAAAACCGCCGCGGTTTATGCCATCCTCTCAAGAGATTCAAGAGTTACTTCGTATTTTGTAGGTTCGTTTGCGATAAGTTTTTCCATTTCTTCCATCATATAGTAAGCCATTCTCTGCGGTTCTTTGCCTGTGCTGCCCGCAATGTGGGGAGTCAGGATTGCATTGGGACACCAGAAAAGGGGACAGATATACGGGAATAGCTCGTTTTTGATAACATCAGCCACAAAAGTTCTTGACGGATGAAGAAGAAGCGACAGTGCAAGCTGATATTCCGCAACCTGTGCACCTCTGCCGGTGTTTATAAAGGTTGAATGCTTTTTCATTTGTTTGAAAAGCTTACGGTTGAATATGTTTTCAAGCTCGGGTTTGTTTGCAAGATGATTGCTGATAATATCACACTCGCTGAAAAGTGTTTCCATATCAACAAGAGTAACGCCAAGCTCCTTTGCCGTTTCTTCGGGGATAAACGGGTCGCAGGCATAAACCTCAACATCGAGAGTTTTAAGCCTTTCCGCAACCATTTTTCCGATTGCACCCAGACCTACAAGTCCGACTTTGCAGCCGAAATTGCCTGTTGACGAATTTGCAAAAGCAAGCGAACGGATATGGGATATACGATAATATTTTGCGGATTGAAAATATCCCTTAGCCGCAAGCGTTATCTGTGCAAAGGTGTATTCCGCAACGGGAACGGCATTTGCCGCAAATGCACTGAAAACCTTTATTCCGCTTTCAAGAAACGGTCTTGCAAAATACTGAACCGTACCCGCGGCATAAAAAACCGCTTTGAGCTTCGGCATATATTTTGCTATTTCTTCTTTCGTGAACTTAGGCATACCCCAGGTTGAAAATGCAATTTCACAGTCAGAAAGAAAACCGGCATATTCTTCAAGATTACCTTGGTTGATTTTGGGCGGAAGCTCGCCGTATTCACCGAGTTTTTTCAGAACTTCGGGGGTGTAAACTTTTGAAAACTGAAGCTGATTTGTTCCGAAGAGTGCTATTTTCATTTTGTTTTTCCTGCTTTCGCTTTATTTTTTGCCGTATCTTTACAGACTGTCTTTCCGTGTTCAACCGAAACACCGTATGTTTATTAATCTGTGTCACGGTTGCAGAGACGGGTGCGGATTGATTTTCTTGCCGTCTGTATGTGCTTTGTATGGATTTCACCGCCACATTCAACACGGTCTGCACCTGATTATGAAGCTGTTTTCCATGCCTCCGATTTGTCTGAATGATGTTGAGGCAAAACCAATCTTCATATGAAATCTGTGTTTTACCGATTATTTGAATTAAAGTATAGCATAAAATGTTTCAAAATAGCAATAAAAAAGATTGTTTTATATGTACGGTTATGATAAAATTAAATATAAGAAAAATATCCGTTTATGGAGAAAGGATGATGTCAGCCGATAAATTGGGTCAAGATCGGCTTTTTCCGGCAATTGTCGGTGAATCGTTTTTGTAATGTGATTTCAGATTGAGAGACTGCGGGGGGAGTGCTGCACTTTCATCCGATATGTTCCCTGAGACATAATGAATGAACATCAAAAGCGATACTTCTGTTGTGTTGACAACTGCAAAGTTTTTTTGTTGCAATATTAAAAATAAAGGAGATTTTATATGCAGGAAATAAAAACGGTTCCTGATACGGACAAAAAACACGTCAAAACGAGCGAATTTGTTATGTACCTTATGGGTGTGTTTTTCTATACAACCATGACGGGTATGGTAGGCGGTAACAGAAATGCATATCTCGTCAATGTATTAAGACTTCCCGAAGAACAG
Source organism: Acutalibacteraceae bacterium (assembly GCA_045542715.1). Taxonomy (GTDB): domain Bacteria; phylum Bacillota; class Clostridia; order Oscillospirales; family Acutalibacteraceae; genus CAG-177. The sequence continues at coordinate 130,820 of JAZQLN010000005.1, read as the reverse complement.
ACATCGCTTTTCAATGTTCTGACTGCGGTTATTCCGTTCATTCTCAATTTCTTTATTGTTATGTATATTGACGGAAGAAGAATGGGCAAAAGCGGAAAATTCAGACCGATTGCAATGCTTGTCGCAGTTCCCATGGCGATAGTCATGATGCTCTCTTTCTGGGCACCCGAGGGTCTTTCGGGCACGGTTCTTATGATTTATGTTGTCACCCTTGCCGTTCTCTGGAGTGTTTTCGGAACTTTCGGCAACTCAATAAACATGATTGCCAATGTCATGACGCCCAATCTCAAAGAGCGTGACCATGTGCTTTCTTTCCGTTCGATTTCAAGTGCAGTCGGTAACTCTGCTCCTGTTGTTATAGTTCTTGTTGTCGGTCTTATCTGGAATAAGGATAACCCTGCTCTCATTGAAGCTGTTACGGGCACAAGCATCCGAAGCGTTGAAGGCTTGCAGTACATAATCTCGGCAGCTCTCTGCAGCGTTGTCGGAGTTATAACCGTTCTTCTCGGCATGAAAATGGTTCGCGAAAGAACAGCTTATACTGCGGAAAAGAAAAATCCCCTTATCGGTTTTGTTGATATTATCAAAAACAAATATGCATGGACAATCATAGGCTCGGAATTCCTTAAGAGTTTCCGCGGTGTTTCGACTTATATGGAAGCATTTATCGCTGCGGCGGTTCTCGGTGATATTTCAAAGAAAATCCTTTTTGTTCTTCCCGTCGGTATCGGCACGGCAGTCGGTATGCTTGTAGTTAACTTCCTTCTCAAGAAGTTCGATGCAAGGCAGCTTTATATTGCAAGCGGTGTTTATTCACTCTGTGCAAACTGTATTGCATTCGGTGTAGGCTATGCATATTTCAAAAGCGGAAGTGCTGTTTTACAGATTGTGTTTATTGTTTTCCTCTTCCTTATCGGTCTTCAGTTTGGTGCATCAAATCTTCTGCCCTCAATGTTCCAGGCTGATGTTCTTGAAGATATTGAAGCAAAAACAGGAAAACGTCTTGATGCATCATTCCCGTTTGTTATCGGCATCGGTACACTTATAAGCGGAACAATCGCAAGTGCGGTTGCACCCATTCTTCTTTACGGCGACGGTTCAATTATCGGCTATATTCAGCCTACTGACCTTGTTCCGACACCTGTTCAGAGTCTTGATACAAAGGTTACGCTGTTATTCTTCTATACGATAGTTCACGGCATCATGATGTTCCTTGCAGGTGTTCCCTTCATCTTCTATAAGCTTACGGGCAAAACCAAAGAAGAGGTTCACGAAAAAGCTCTTGCAATCCGTGCGAAAAACGAAGAAAAGTAAACATATAAATTCAAACAGCAGGTTTCATCAAGCTGATGTTACCTGCTGTTATTGTTTTATAAACAGAGTTTTGTCGGATGAAAATTTAAACAAAACCGTATTTTTTTTACGGGTGAGCACAGAACGGTACGGAAAGGTCACATAAAAGGATTATCGGGAAAATCACCGTATACTATCCGGCTGACACGGAAAATCTCAATTTACGTGTTATAAATGTTTTGCTTGATTACAATACCGTTTCAAAGCTGTTCCTGCCTTGCGAAAGATTGATTTCTTTGTCTTTATATATGAATTTTGCGGTTGTATCCCGAGGAATTGAAATCTCAAAGATTACATTACCCGACTTGTTTTCATATTTTACGGCAACATCGCCTGCGGGAGTTTTCATGCTGCCGGACATCCGTTCAAAGCGGTCGAGCATCTTCGGTGCGATTATAAGTGATGTGTATCCCGCTGAGTTCTCTGTCTGTTTTATGCCGAGAAGGTGTTCGTAGAAATAGGCAACGGCAGCACCGAACATCGGGTGATTGTGGGAACGGCTGCGGTTACTGTCCCAGTATTCATGGAAGGTGGTTGCTCCGTTTTTTCGCCAGTGTTCATAACCCTGATTGCCGTCATTCGTAAGAAGCTCAACCGCAAGCTCACCGTCACCCTTTTCAAAAAGCAGACGTGTTACAATATCCGTTGCAAAAATTCCCGTGTCATAATGACCGAGCTTTTTGTAGTAACGAACCATATTTTCATAGGTCTTTTCATTGCCGAGTCCGAGGTCAACGGCAAAGGAGTTTGCACCCTGAATATTCATAACAAAATTATCGTCAAACGTGTTGAAATAAGCGGCACTTATCGCACCCTTGCGGTAAGTGATTTTTTTCTCGTAATCCGCAATATCTTCATCTCTGCCGATAATACGGGCAATCTCACACATCCTGTTCAGAGATTTCACCATGAAATATGTGTTTACCATAGGTGCGGGCAGAAAAACCTGCTGGTTATGAGATGTGATATCCTTGTCGGGATAAAGAATGTTCGGTCCGCACCAGTCGCCGAGACACCATTCTCCTTTTTTATCGCTCGTAACAAGCCCGTATTCGGAATGAGCTTCAAGATAATCGATATAACGCCTCATATTGCTGTAGTATTTTTCAAGAATATTCCTATCGCCGTAATGTTTATAAAGCTGATAAGGAACTTCAATAACGGCACATCCCCAGCCGCCGGGACCGCCGCCGCTTCGGATATAAGGTGCGGTATATTGAATATGACCGCTGACAGCATCCTGGCAGTCCGCAATATCCTGCATCCATTTTTCGTAGAAACTCCTTGCATCAAGCACGGATAAGGCGGCATGGCAGGTGAGCTGACCGTCTCCCGTATATCCTCTTCTTTCAAGGTGGGGACAGTCTGAGGGGTGACCCGTATGCATATTGCAAAGCATGGTGTGTATAAACGTTTTGTATATCCAGTTAAGTGTTTCGTTACTGCATTCAAAGCTTGACGAAACGGGCACATCAGCGTGAATTACCTTGACACATTCGGGAATTGCATTCCCTTTTATCCTGAAATATCTGAAGCCGAACCATGTGAATTCGGGCTGAACGATGCATTCCGTACCGTCTGACACAACGGTGAACTGCTGAGAATGAATATGCCCGGGATCGAGATTGCCGTCAGGCAGGATTTCTTCCGCAAAATCAACACAGACTTTTTCGCCTTTATCCGATTTGATACTTAAAACAGGATAACCCGTGGTGTTTTCCGAACAGTCATACACAACTCCCGATTCGTCTTCTTTGATTTTTTTGACGGGCAGAGTGTATATGAGCTTATCCGCAGGGCAGTCGGTGATGCAGTATTCCGTGTCGGGAGCTTCCGCCGCAACAGCATACTCCCATTCGGAATCATCAAAATCATTCCCGAAGCAATTCGGATATCCCGAATAATCATGATGTTCATATCTTACAAAATTATATTCTTTTATGTAACTTTTACCTATATGACAGTTTTCGTCGGAGATAATATGTTCAACACCGTTTTCGGTTTCGATTGTCAGGCAGAAAATGGCTTTCGGCAAGCCGAACACTCTCCACTCGTGAGTGTACCATCCGCCGCCGAAGTGCAATGCAATGCAGTTTTCGCCGTTTTTGACCGAAGCTGTCACATCAAATTGCGGCACATATATTCTGTGTCCCGAAATAACCTCGTCAACAGGGTCGCAGGTTGCTTCAAAATCGGAGGAAAGAGGTAAAAATGTATCGGGATTCATGCATTTGCCGTTGATATAACATTTGAAAAATCCCAGACCGATAACGTTAAGCGTTGCTTTTTTTACGCCGTCAGCATTAAATTTTTTTCTTAAAACCGAAAAGGTTCTTGCTTCACGCTTACGTGCTCCAACCCATTTTGCGTTACGGAAAAAGTATTCCTGTGTCACAATATTTTTCCTCCTTGTCAATCACAAAAATCATTAAATAAATTATACAAAATGCAAAATGAAATTTCAATACAAATTCAATATGTTGATATATCAAACGATTCATTGTTGATTTTCCTTCGGTTTGATGTATAATTTATATTGATAATAAAGTTCGGAGGAGAGCAACCGATGAAAAATCTTGTGATAAAGAATAACGAACTCTTGCTGATGCGGTACACAGAGCTTATACGCATAACTCCCTGCGGTAAAAACGCAATCCGGTTTCAGTCTTTTCCCGACTGTAAGGTGATTGACGAAAACTATACCCTTATGCCTCAGAATGCGAATGCGGAAACAGAAGAATTTGACAGTTACGCTACTCTTACCTGCGGTAATCTTAAAGTTAAAGTAGAGTCAAACGGCAGGCTGACATTTTATAAAGACGGCAAAGTTATAATTGAAGAAAAACCCGAACTGACTTTTAAAAGCAACTACAGACATTTTGATAACAAGGGAAGCGGTCTGTGGAGTGCAAGGGTGATGTTTGAACCGAATAAAAACGAGCATTTCTTCGGCCTTGGTCACAGCTGGGATAACGATTATGACCTCAAGGGTTCATCGGTTGATATACGAAACGTGAACGCAAAATGCACAATTCCCTATGTCTATTCATCTCTCGGCTACGGTTTCCTCTGGAACAATCCTTCAACGGGTCTTTGTGAGCTTTCGAACAACCGCACCCGTTGGAGCTGTGACTGTTGCAGATTTATGGATTTTGTTGTTATCGCAGGCACACCTAAAGAAGTATGCACAACCCTTGCCGATTTAACGGGATATGCTCCCAAAATGCCCGAATGGGCAACGGGGTTCTGGCAGTGCAGGCTGCGTTACGAAACACAGGAGGAACTGCTTTCAGTTGCGAGAAAATACAATGAACTCGGTATACCGCTTTCTGTGATTATTGCCGATTATTTCCATTGGACAGAACAGGGCGATTATAAGTTTGATGCGAAATACTGGCCCGATGTAAAAGCTATGACCGATGAGCTTCATAAAATTGGCACAAAGCTTGTTGTATCTGTTTGGCCGACTATCAACCAATTCAGCGAAAACTATTGGCATATGCGCGATAATAATATGCTTATGCGTACATCAAGAGGTCCTGACAGAGTGTTTGATTTCTACGGTTGGCAGAACGAAATCGACGTTACAAATCCTGCTGCAAGAGATTATGTCTGGAGTAAGCTCAAAGAAAATTATATCGATAACGGCGTGGATGCTCTCTGGTTTGACGAAGCGGAGCCTGAAATCCATCCCGAACATTTTGATAATCTTATATGGTATGCGGGAAGAGGGGATATGGTTGCACTTCTTTATCCGTATTATTACTCCAAAATGGCATATGACGGCTTCAAATCAATAGGCAGAGATGATATTATAATCCTGACACGCTGTGCATATCTCGGCAGTCAGAAATTCGGTTCTCTTGTATGGTCAGGCGATATCGAATCGACCTTTGAAAGCCTTGAATGTCAGGTGAAAGCCGGTCTTAACATCTCAATGTGCGGTATTCCTTGGTGGAACACCGATATAGGCGGTTTCTACGGTGCGGATATCACGAGCGATTATTTCAAGGAGCTTATTGTACGTTGGTTCCAGTTCGGATTGTTCAGCCCCGTTATGCGTCTTCACGGCTCGAGAATACGCCATTCCGAGCCTACTCCGGGTCTTATCGAGCCGAGTGGCGACCCCAATGAAATCTGGAGCTTCGGCGATGAAAATTTTGAAATTCTCAAGAATCTTATTTTTATCAGAGAAAAATTAAGACCTTATATTCAGAAACAAGCGGATATTGCAAGCGAAAAGGGATATCCCTTGATGCGTCCCATGTTCTTCGAGTATCCCGATGACGAAATCTGCTATACGCTCGGAACACAGTATATGTTCGGCGATGATATTATTTTTGCACCCATTGTCGAACAGGGTCAGACGGTAAAGACGGTTTATATCCCCGACGGAGAATGGATTCTTACAAAAGATAAGAAAATTTATACCAAAGGTACATATGAAATAACTGCGGATATCGATGAGTTCATTGCACTTGTCAGAAACGGTTCGGATGTAATTGAATGTTTTGATAAATAAGGTTTTGCGAAAGTGTCTGTATGAATGCAGCAGATTCGTTTTAACCTGTCTGTAAAAAGCAAACCACCTGATACTATCGCTGAAAAATGCGGTTTATCAAGTGGTTTTTTATGTTGTGAATGAACTCTGCCGTAAACTTTTATTCTGAGTTCGGGTATATCCTTGGTGAAGTTTTCTCTGACATCACTCAAGCCTGAAAAGTCTTGTTTCGCCCTTTTGCATCTTAAGCGTAAAGCTTTGTGTATGGTCTTGGAATGTGCCTCCGAGCAGCTCGCTGATGTTTCTTTCTTTGCCGAGGCTGATTGTTTTTTCGCCTGATGTAACGGCACAGATGCAGATGTAATTTTCGTTTGTATAAATAATATCAGCGGTTTCGCAGTAAATATGAATTCCGTTTGTTTTGCAGAATGTTCTCAGTTCATTCACCGTGAATTTTTCTTTCGGAACAGAGGTTATCAGACAGGGAACACTGTTTTCCATGCAAATTTTACGGGCATTTTCCATATAAACTGTTTTGGCGTTTGCTAATAAAACAACAGCCTTGTATTTACCGTAAACAGCTTCAAAGTCACAGACATCATAAATATCATACGGTGTACCCATCAGACCGAGTTCACTTCGCTGACTGTGGAAAATGCTTCTCAAAGAACAGTCGGTAAGATACCGGTATGCACTTTCGTCAACAAATACCGCAATCTCGGCTTTCGATTTTCTGTCGGTGTCTTTTATGCTTTGCTCATAAATGCTCTTGAACTCTGCCATTTCATTCATGATATCACTGTCAGCGTACCAACCGCCCCACATATCAAACCACCACAGTGCATTGCCTTTTATAAGCTGACGTGCAAACGATTTCCTGATTTCGTTTACAGCCTGATATTTTGAGCCTCTCGGCTGCCATACGGGTGCTTCAAGGAGTCCGTGAGGGTCTGTTGACGGATCTTTCAGAGAAAGCGGCTGAGTGAGATGGGTTCTTATATCGCATTCCTGAAAGCACATTTTGCCGTGCAGACGAACGGAATCGGCGGGATACATTTCCGTCCAGTCAAGATCGGGGGAACGGACACCAATGTATGAATTGGGGGAACAGATAAAATCAATATTTTTATTCTTTAGAATATAATTGAGTGCGTGATTGCCTTGCAGCGGATTTGTTACTTCAAGCGTATAACCATAGAACGTTCCGACGGCAATTCTGCCGCCCGTTTCCTCTTTGACTATCCGTGCAAAACGGCTTACGGCTTCCGCTACTTTAAAGTTTGCAAATTCTATATATCGGGAGAGATATTCGTCGTTGAAATAATTATCTTTTTTATTAAGCAAGGTTAAATCGGGCAGATCTTTATATTCGGTTTCGGGATAGTATTTTTCCAGAAATGCCCTAAAGGCAGGCTTTGCACATTCGCCGAAGCCTCCGTTCATATCAAAATGGAACCATTCTTCGGTATTGCCGCCTGCTATCTGATAACCGACAATGTGCGGGGCATATCTGCAGGAATTTGTGTATTGCGTGAATTCACGTAATAACCGCGATGCATCATCGCACCATTTCTGCGAATAGAAAGATTCCCTGCAGGGGACACCGTCTTTGATGTTCAGTTCATCGGGATTTTCTTTCTCCCACCATACAGGCATACTGATATTGACTCTCGGAATTATATATGCATCGGGACAGGCTTCAAGAATTTTCTCAACCGACTCGTCAAAAAGCGAAAAATCGGGAGCATCTTTAACGTCAAAAATACCTTTTTTGAACGGAGTAAGACCGTTTGTTATGCTTATCCACCTGCCCGAAAAAAGAACAGGCACGGAAAAGAATTTATATCCTGCTGCGGCAAAGTCACCGTATTTATTGAATTTTTCAAGATAAGTCATATATGCTGCTGCAGCGTGAGATTTACCGTTGATATAAAGAGTGGGCACACCGCCGCAATCCTTGATTTCCGAATGAATACCTGCAAATTTATCCATATCCCGAACAATCTCCTTTATTTAAATTTCGCAGACCGTTTCTTTTGATAGCTTCAGAACCGACAATAAAGCAACGGCAGAAAGAAACCGATGATTTCATGAACATTATAATTAAAGTATAGCAAAGCTATGGTGAAATGCAATATGTTTTTCGGATATTGCAATGCTGATGCCGAGGGGAATGCAGTCACACTAATATGTATCATCCTTCCCGTATTTATCGGTATTAATAAAAATCCTTTGCATTTTATATTTTTTTATTGTATTATGTTTTTATGAATATGCAATACTTTTTGAGGAGGTGTTACCGTATGTTGTTGAAGTTAAAAACATTCATCAGTATTATTATGTGTTTTGTTACGGGCGGCAGCTTTTTTAACGGAATAATAAACTATATCAAAGCAGGTGATCTTGATATGATTAGGAATGACCACACAAAAGCCTTTGCAACGGAATATACCGAGCTTGTGCCGTATGCGAACAATTCGGAAGACAGCCTGAGCTGGTTTGACGGTATGGTCAGCGGCAACGGTGAAAACGGTGTTGTTGTAGCAGGCTCGCCTTACAGCGACAGTTATATCTATAACAATATCAGCTTCCTTATGCCTTCAGATGACCCGAGATACACTCCCGAAGAAGTGACAGGTCAGCTTGACGATGCAAGGCAGGCAGTAATCAACGGCGATGCAAGCTGGGATGTTGACGGCAGAAACTCAACCTATTTTTATGCTTATCACCCATCGCACGTTGTCAGAACAGAAAGCACAAAACTGCCGTATTTTAACTATATCCGCTGGACGGACTATGAAACAGCCGAACTCGGTGTTAAATATACGGACATACGAGGCACTTGGGAAAGACTGACTTTTTCTTCAAGAGAAGACAATGTTACAATCACAAAGATTTCCGAATCGTCACTCGGTGCAAAAATCAATATGACAATTTCCGTTCAGGATTGCTGGTCACTCCGCGGCTTCGGCAACGGCAACGAAAAGGATATGCGGTATAAGAAGCTCGTTGACGAAGATGCTTCGTATATTGCTCTTATCGCACATTATCCCTCATACGAAAACAGTGAACTGAAAGATGGCGGTTTCTGCGGATTGACAAAGGTTATTGTTGTCGGCGGTGAAAAAGAAAGAGTTGTTCTTGACAGCACAAACGACAGCGAAAATGTTGCCAAAGAGCAGAATGCGGCTATAAAAATTTCGGATGCAAGCGAAGTATATCTTATCACAAAATCCGACAGAACCTTTGATATGGGCAGGTTTGAAGATTTCAGGGATGCCGAAAGCTACGCACTTCTTGAAGAACTTGACGCATATACTACGTCAGTTGCCGAAAAATACACCGTTGACGGCAAATTCAGTTATGACAAAGCTCTTGCACCTCATGCCGAAAAGCAGTCGTCGATGTTCAATGCGGTTAAATTTGATCTCGGAAGCGATGGATATGAGGAGGTCGCAAACGAGCATCTTATTATGCTTCAGCAGAAGAGTGAAACGCTTCTTCCAACCTTGGTTGAAAGAGCATATAATCAGGGCAGATATGCGCAGATTTGCTGTGCAGGAACATCTTTCCCCAGACTCTGCGGAATGTGGTCGGGTGAATGGAATCCCGGCTGGAGAGGCATTTACACAATGGATGCAAACGTCAATCTGCAGTCGTCGGGTATGAACACGGGTAATATGTATGAAGCCGGCGAAAGCTACATAAAATTCGTTCTCAAGCAGATTCCCGATTGGGAAGAAAATGCCGCGATGACCTACGGCATGACCGATGCCATTCAGGTACCCGTCAACACCGACGGCGACAGAGCGATGATGGTTGAATACAGCCGTTGGTATCCGTTCCAGTATTGGAATGCGGGGGCAAGCTGGATGCTCAGACCGATTTATGAATTTTATCAGTGCTACGGCAACGGAACGATAGAGTATAACGGCGAAAATCTCGACCTTGAAAAAGATATTCTTCTTCCGTTACTAACAAAGCAGGCGAATTTCTGGGAACAGATCTGCACTCCCGAATATTATACCGACGTTAACGGCAACGCTTGTTATGAAGAAGGAAAAACAGAGCTTCTTGAAGGTGAAAGGTACCTTATCATTCCTTCGTATTCACCCGAAAACTATCCTCTCGGCGATTACGATTCAACCATAACAGCGAACGCAACAATGGATATTGCCGCCGCTAAAGACGGTCTTGAAATGACAATAGCCATGGAAAAGATTGTCAAGGCTGACGGTTACGAAGAAAGAATTGCGAAATGGGAAAAGCTTCTCACTCTTCTTCCCGAATATAAATATGACGAAAGCGGTGCTCTCTGCGAATGGGCAATGGAGGAATATGAAGAAAACAACAAGCACCGTCACATAAGCCATCTTTATCCTGCATGGCCCGCATTTGAAACTCAGGATAACGAAGAACTTGTTGCCGCAATCAATCAGGCAATTGCAAACCGCAACAGAGAAAACGAGGGCGAAGACGATACCGCATCTCACGGCTGGCTTCATAAGGCCCTTGTTGCCGCAAGGCTCAAGAATGCCGATTCCTGTTACGATTCTCTCATGGCTCTGATGGCGGATAATATCTACTACACATCTCTTATGGCAGACCATTACACTCACGGCGGATGGGGCGTTTTCTGCACAGACACAACCATCGGCACAATCGGTGTTATCAACGAAATGCTCCTTTATTCAAATGACGGAGTTATCGAAGCACTGCCCGCACTTCCCGATGAATGGACAGAGGGCAGCATCAAAGGTCTGCGTGCAAGAACAAATTCGGAAGTATCTCTCAAATGGGATGCCGAAACCGTAACTGTCACCGTAACAAGTGACGAAGCACAGACAGTCAGAGTCAGCGTTTACGGCGGTGAAGAACAGAGTGTTTCATTCGATGCAGGCGAAACAAAAGAAATTACATTGAAGAGATAAAAAGTAAAGGAGAAAATAAAAATGCTGACGTTAGAAAGAGCAAAAGAGCTTCTTGCAGAAACCACAACCGAGCCTCATCTTATTCTTCATTCCAAAAATGTTATGGCTGCCATGGGCGGACTGGCAGAGCATTTCGGCGAGGATAAAGAGCATTGGATGGCAGTCGGATATCTGCATGATTATGATTATGAGCAGTATCCCGAAGAGCATCTTGACCATACCGCAGAGCCTTTGAAGAAAGCGGGTGTTACGGATGAAGAAATCCGTGCGATTCTCTCTCACGGATATACTCTCAGAAACGATGTTGAGCCGATAACCGACATGGAAAAATCGCTTTTTACAGTTGACGAACTTACGGGTATCATTCAGGCGGCGGCAAGGATGAGACCTGCAGGTATCACCGATATGGAAATATCAAGCTTTATGAAGAAGTTCAAGGATAAGAAATTTGCCGCAAAGTGCAACCGTGAACTTATAAAGCAGGGTTGTGGAATTATGGGAATGGAAGTAAAAGAAGTTGCGTCAATCTGCATAGAAGCCATGAAAGAATATGCAGACGAGCTTCAGTTAGGAGTCAGAGAATGAATACATTTGATAATCTTTTCAGCAGAAGGTCAATCCGTACATATAACTGAGAAAACATAACGGAAACAGAGCTTGGCAGTATTCTCAGAGCTGCTTATGCATCTCCCGTGGGCAGAGCACTCTTCGATACTCTTAATTTGACGGTTATCACTAACCGGGACTATCTGGATAAGTGGGAAGACTGCTGTGAGAGTGAAAGCGGTCACAGACCCTTCTACGGTGCACCTGCTGTTATTCTTGTTTCATCGCTCATTCCGTCAACCGACCTCAAAAGCATCAATGTGAACTTCTCGAATGCCGCAATTATCGTTCAGAATATGGCGATTGCCGCAACCGAACTCGGAATAGGCTCTTGCCATATATGGGGGGCAGTCAGATTTCTCAATGATAATGAAGAGCTTCTGAAAGAGCTTGACCTTCCCGAAGGTTTTGTTCCTTGCTGTGCAATAATTCTCGGACATACCGACGAAAAATACGAACTCCGTGTTATTCCCGATAATAAAATCAGAACTAATTTTGTAAAGTGAGTGAGTTATTATGGAAAAAATAAGATTCGGTCTTTCGTTTATTGTTATGATGTTTTCGATTCTTTTTAATACAATTGATGCCGCTTTGCTCGTCAAAGCTCCGGAGCCTCTGAGCGAGCAGGCACTTGTTGATATGTATGAAAAGTTTGATGAACATGAACTTGCAGACGAAATAACGGTTGTCAAAGCTTCCGCACTTTCTCTTGCCCAGCGTCATTCGATTATTGCACTTCAGGGTCTTGTTGCAAGAGACAGACCCCGGATTTTCATTGATTTCGGATATGAAACGAACCGAAATGCACTCAACGAACTTCAGAATGCAGGTCATAAGCTTGTTTATAACGATGAATCGGGCAACCCTTGGAAATTCAATACACTTATCGCAAAATTCAAATCTTATATCACCGACAGCGGGTATACTCTCTATGCAACAACGGAGGACCACGGTCAGCTCAATACTGCAATAAATTATACAACTCTCAACGGCTGGTTACCCGTAACTCCCGCAGATGAGGAAGCTGTTATTCAGCTCGGATTTGAAAAGAAAGCCGATATCAGCGGCGATAACATAGACATCGGATATCTTAAAGCTTTCTATAAAGAACATAAGGACAGTTTCCGCAATGACAGTCTTGTTCATATGTATCATTATGCACAGGGTATGAGAGATTTTGCCGTTATGCAGAATATTTTCGTTGTGTATATTGAAGATGCTGACTATGAAGGAAGACTTTTCCGAGACAGTGTCATGAAGGATCTTGAGCCTTCGTCGCAGATTTTCGGCTGGTGTCAGTATGAAATTAAATTCACGGAATCCGCATCACGCTACGGACACTGTGTTATCCCTTCTGACCATTCATATAACCTCAGCATTCTCTCGTCTTTCAATGCAACGGATGAAAAGTTTGATGCACCGTATGAAGGCGAGGTTGAACTTGATCCCGATAAGCATTATGTTGCGATTGTATACAGCGACGGTGATAATCTTCAGTGGATTCAGAACGGTTTTGCCGAATTCCATACATGGCAGAGCTACTGTCCGTACACTCCCGTAAGCTGGACCTTTGCGCCAATAGCCGCAGAGCTGTCAGATGTTGATGTAAAGAGAACCCTTGCGAATTCGGATAATGCAACATTTATTACGGGTCCGTCGGGCGGAGGATACGCAAGAATTACCAATATGAATTCTGTTGAGCTTGAAGCTTTTTCGGATTACACGGCATCCGTCATGCTTGAATCGGGTCTCGGCATCATGACTGTTCTTGATGAAATAAAGAATGACACGTTTGATTCAAGTATGCAGAAAAGACTCGGATATTTTTCAAGATATGATAATATCAAGGGCGGAATTCTTCAGCTCGACCCGAATAACTATGCAGGCGGTGCAGGCAGAGTCTATTTTTCGGATGACAAGCCGTTTGTATCGGTCGGTTTCAGCCTCTGGTATCCCAGCGGAAATGCGGATGAAGTAACAAAAGAATGGCTTGCAGAGCAGGCAGCGTCAATTAATGCAAAGCAAGCAGATATCAAAACAATCAACGGCTACACGGTTATCAATGTTCATCCGTGGACAGTAGGTCCCGATGACCTCGCATATTTCGTCAGTCAGCTTGACGATGGCATTGAGGTTGTTCCTGTGGATGAACTCCTTGCTGCCGTTGAGCAGAATATTCCTCACGAGTTTGCCATGCCCGGCTGATAAAAGTAAAAAAGGTGATAAATATGTTTTTTGATTTAAACAGCTTCAATAAAAGGATAATATGTGAAAACGAAGTGAAAGATACCGAAGTCGAAGCTTCCCTTAACGGAGAAACTCTTGATTTGTATGTAACGGCAAATAATGACCGCGTTAAGTTCATCGAGCTTGAATGGGGCTTTGAAAGCGATGAAAATATATATGTTCTCGGTGATGCATGGGAACGCAGTTACGGTGAGCTCGGATTCAAAAAACTGTCCGATAACAATCGCTGTATGCCGTGGTATTTTATTGCTACGGATAAAAAAAGCTGTTTCTGTTTCGGTGTAAAAACACAGCCGAATGCGTTTATCAGCTTCAGCTATACCGAAGCCGGTATAAAAGCTTTGATTGACTGCAGAAACGGCGGATGCGGTGTTGAGCTGAACGGCAGAAGGCTTCATCTTGCTACGTTTGTTTATAAAGAATACAGTTCCGATGATGTGTATTCCTGCCTTTGTGATTACTGCAGAATTCTTTGTGATAATCCGATTCTGCCGAGGGAGAGAGTATACGGAGGCAATAATTGGTATTATGCTTACGGCAACAGCAGTTTCGGCGAAATTGTTTCCGATGCGGAATTTCAGGCTGAGCTTGCAGACGGAATTGATAACAAGCCTTTTGAGGTTATTGATGACTGTTGGCAGATTCATTCCTGCGAAGGTCCGTGGATACCCAATGAAAAATTCGGAGATATGAAAAAGCTTGCCGATAAGATAAAAGAGGTTGGTGCAAGACCGGGCATCTGGGTGAGACTGCTTCACAACAGAGACACCGCAATTACAGATGAAATGAGAATTTTCAGAGGCGGTAAAAAGCAATACCTCGACCCTACGCATCCTGCTGTTAAGGAATACATAAAATCCGATATTGAAAGAATAAAAAGCTGGGGTTATGAACTTATAAAGCATGATTTCACAACCTTTGACCTTTTCGGCGGATGGGGCAAGGAGCTTGACCCCAAAACAGCAGACTCTGAAAGCTGGAGTTTTTACGATAAATCAAAAACAAATGCCGAAATTGTGCTTGATCTTTACAGACTTATAAAAGATACGGCAGGGGAAGTATATATAATCGGCTGTAACACAGTTTCTCATCTTTGTGCAGGTCTTGTTGAGATTAACCGCACAGGCAACGATACAAGCGGAAGGGAATGGGAGGCAACAAAGAAAAACGGTGTCAACACACTTGCTTTCCGTCTTGCTCAGAACGAATCGTTTTATATGTGTGACGCCGATTGTGTCGGTATTCTTGACGACAATATTCCCTGGGAAAAGAATAAACAGTGGCTTCATGTTCTGTCTTACAGCAACACACCGCTTTTTGTTTCCTGCACAAACAAGCTGACCGATGAGCAGAAAAAAGACCTGAGAGAAGCATACAGAGTCAATCAGGGAATTCATGTGTGCAGACCTGTTGATATTTTTGACAGCCTCACTCCGTCGGAATGGGAAATTGATAATAATACAGTTAAATACGATTGGTAATATAAATAACCACCTGATATCCACGGAAATGCGGATTATCAGGTGGTTTATTACTTAAATCAAAATATATGTTTCATTTGCCTGAGTTTCAAAAAATACAGTGTTGTTTTCTTTTCCGAATTCAATCGGCATATTGTCCGATTCCCTTAACACGTTTTTGATTCCCGGGCATTCTACGCTGCATTTTCTGCCCATAAGACTTTTGATTTTAAGCGAAGAAATCTTCTCTTTTTCAAGCTTGGCAGAAACGAGGAACGCACCGTCTGCACGCAGATTTTCAAACGAAGCAGAGCTTTTTTTGTCCCAACAGGGGAATATTCTGATAATTCCCTCGTGGCTTTGCATGAGCATTTCGTTGATTGTTGCCGGAACGGTTGTGAGATGCTCGATTCCTCCTCCGTGATGGCGGAAAAGTCTGTTGGGAAGTCCGAATTCCCTGATATTCATGCGCAGACCTTCAATGAGGAATTCGGGGTCAACGCCGATTCTTGCACCTGCGGGGAGATATGAGTTTGAGCCGTTATCGTCAAGGCGTCTGTCGTTGATGAAATAGGTGTTTTTTGCAATCTTAAGCAGCTTTTTGCCCGACTCAAAGCCTATCTGCGATGCGGGATAAATATGCTGAAGTCCGACCGTGTTTTCATCTCTCCAGCGGATGCCTCTTTTTGAATATTTAAAACATCTCTTTCCGTGTTTGATAAATGTCGGGAAATCACTCAGATTTTCAATTATATCTTCCCATACAGGAAGTTTTTCGGGATTGAGGTTCATTTCCTTTGCCATATCGTATATGCCGTCAAAAAGAAGTTTTACAAGACCGAGTGAGTTTATGGCGTTTACGGCTTCAATCTGACCTTTGTGTGTGATATATCTGAACTTTTCTCCTCTGTAATAGGGGATTTCATGTGCCGCATCATTTTTTATGATATATTTTCCGTTTTTTCTGACAAGATAATCTTCCCAGAATGCGGCTGTGTTAAGAACAAAATCATAATAATTTTTGATTGCATATTCTTTGTCGTAGGTTGCAAACCAATGCATTATGGGGATTATACAGGCATATGCTGCATGACTTTTCTGACCGAGGAAAAATATGCCGTGTTCCTTGCATTCCTTCATGGAATAAACATCAAGAGCCTTCGGGCCGAAGCTTACGGGGAATGCATAGCCTCTGCAGCCGAAAAGCTTTGCAAATTTCTCCGCTTCCTCTGCCATGTCGTTTACGGGAGCCATGTAACCGTCAAAAAGCTCGGGATGGTTGGAAGAGAATACACAGTAATAGGGAGCCTCATAGTTATAATTCATATGATAATCTCCTGCCCAGGGGAAGAAATCGTCTGTTATAAAGTTGCCGAATAATCCGGGAGGGAATTCCTTGTTACCCATGCATCCCGCAAGGTGATAAAGGCTTGAATTATAATAGCTCTCAATTTCCTTGTCCTCAAGAGTAACTTTTGAAGCAGAGAAGAATTTTTTCCATTTTTCTTCCGTTGCGGTTTTGCCGCTGTCATAATCAGCGTTCATTGCCAGCTCAATTCCTTTGTTTTCAAAGCTGTCGGAATCAAAATTGGTTGCAACCGAAACGCAGTATCTTTCAATGCGGATACCGTCGGATGTTTCTGAAAAAAGCTTACGCAGACAAAGTATTACTGCCGATTCACGGCATACTTCTTTACCGCTGAATTTACGGATACGGCATTTGATTGAGTTGCTTTCATATCCGGAGTTTTCAGAGTTGCAGGTATCCGCCGTTTCAATATCAACAGTCGGAAAATCATCTGTGTCAGGTGCTTTGATTTCAAAATAAATAATGTTTTCCGGTGCAATAAAAAACTCAATCAATGTTTTGCCGAAGCTGCATTCAAGCAGACCTCTGTCGAAATATTGTTTTATGTTGTAATCCGATAAACCGATTTTACCGATTTTCAGACTGCCGGGTGCTTTTATTCCGCCGTCTTTGTGTGCACCGGGAGTAAATTTCCAGAAATCGCATTTTGAAATATGGAGGATAAGTCCTTTTTCGTCATTATCAAAAACAACACCGAGATCACCGTTGCTGCAGAATGCGCCTGCAGGGATTTTATAAACTACTTTGCCGCCGTCGGTGTTTACGGGCGCTGAAGTAATTTCGTTAAAATATGTGTTCATAATAATCACCAACCTTTCTGTTATTATAAATCTTTTACTATTCTAAATCAAGAGAAATATATCTGAACACAGTTGTTTTTGCCGGGATATAATCAGGCTTCAACGGAAACAGATATTCGGGTAAAAAAACAAAACCGCCTCATCGCTCTTTAAACTGCCGAGAATTGTGCCGTACGCACGATTCGGAGCTGTTGTTTAACAGTGAAGCGGTTATCGTTATTTTGTTTTGAAATGAAGCTCTTTCATTCCCTCAACCTCGTCGCAGATTGCTTTGAGATTGCAGGTGTCGCAATCAAAATTAATACTGTTCATAACATGATTGAGTGTTTCCGCAATTGAGTAATTCTTTTCTGCAAGCTTTTCCGCTTCGGAATAATCTGCATCGGGATCGGTTATGAAAATAACCTTAACACCTTTAACGGCAGGGATTTCTCTGTATTTATCAATCAGCAAAGAGCCGATTTTTCGAAAATCGATGCCGTTTTTTACGGCGGTTTTTGAAATCCGCACGGCTTCTTTATGTGAGCGTGATGTGCTTCGTATCATATAGCCGTCGGGAAAAATGTGATACTTGACATAATCAATCTTTTTTATCAGATTATATTCCTTCTGTTCATCGCCGATATCATCAATCTGCACAATGGTTATGCGTGCAAATCTGCGGCTATCCCTGATTTCACCGAGGTCATCGCCTGCAAGAATTATGCCGTCGGAAATATCGGAAGAGGTAACAAGATTGAAGCCGAAGCCCTCAAGCTCAAAAGCTGTGTCACGCCTCATTATCACCTGATTCTGACCTGAATCGTGCCATGAAGTACCTTTTGAAAACTCTTTTTTCGGAAAATCCGATATCAGTTTTTCCGCTTCGGAAATCAGTGAATCAAAAAATTTCATCAGAGCTTTTTATCCCTTTTCATAGTGTCGTAGTGTTTGCCGAGAAGGTCGTAAACCTTGCGTATAAGCTTCATGTCGAGATTAAAGAAATAAATAGTGAAGGTTACAACAAAAAGAGCAAGAATAACACCGAGAATTATAAGAATAACTTCCATATTATTTATCCAGACCTTTCTGGCGTGCATATTCAGCCGCACCGAGAGCACCCATAAGCTGAGGGTCGGTTGAAAGCTCAACGACCTTGATTTTGAGCACTTTTTCGATTGCTTTCTTAAGACCGTCGTTTTTCGCACAGCCGCCTGTGAGGGTTATGCTGTCTGTGGCACCTGCTTTCTTTGCCATAACAAAGCATCTTTTTGCAACGGCAAGCTGAATGCCTGCTGCGATTTCATCCATGGGTTTGCCTTCGCCGACGAGTGAAATAACCTCGCTTTCTGCAAAAACAGTGCATTGTGCGGTGATAGGAATGGTGTTTTTTGCTTTGAGTGAAAGCTTTGAGAATTCGGGAAGAGTCATTTCAAAAGCGTTTGCCATTGCTTCATAGAATCTGCCGGTGCCTGCGGCACATTTATCATTCATTGCAAAGTTTTTGACCGTACCGTCGGTGTCGATTGAAATACCTTTTACATCCTGACCGCCGATATCGATAATCGCTTTTACTTCGGGATTTGTGACATGAACACCCATTGCATGACAGCTGATTTCCGAGATGTTCTCGTCTGCAAAAGGTACTTTGTTTCTGCCGTAACCCGTACCGATAAGATATGTAAGCTCTTCTGCCGAATTAAGTCCGTCAACCTGTGCAACAGCATCGTTGAGAGCTATCTCAGCACTTGCTACGGGATTTATCTTGCTTCTGTTTGTGACGTTGGCAACGATTTTGCCGTTTTCATCAAGAATAACGCACTTTGTATATGTTGAGCCGACGTCACATCCGCCGAAATATTTCATAGTTCAATCTCCTTTACCATGCCAGATCATCTTCAAAATCAACAAGTGAGGGGTCGAGAGGCTCTTCCTGAAGAACGGTCTGCATATATTTATTAACCTGTTCACGCATATCTCTTCTTGAAATTGTTCTCGGGTCCATAAGATCCTGCTTAACCCAGATGAAATTGATGTTTCTTTCTCTTGCCTGGTCGTCAAAGATGCCTGCAAGTCCGTCCATGCCTTTGCATGAAATCTGGTCATACATGATGACTGTGTCGGCATCGTATTCTTCAACGATTCTCCA
Organism: Acutalibacteraceae bacterium; assembly: GCA_045542715.1. Lineage (GTDB taxonomy): Bacteria > Bacillota > Clostridia > Oscillospirales > Acutalibacteraceae > CAG-177. The sequence goes on along the minus strand of JAZQLN010000005.1, from coordinate 111,425 downwards.
AAGCTCGTCAACAACGTTTCTGTATCCGCCTTTTGTGTGTTTACGCATGATTGAACGCTGATAGGTTTTTGCAACATCCTTAAGAGCCTGTTCTTTGTCTTCGGTATTGTATTTGATATAAGAAATCATCGTTTCCATATCCATGACAACGTTCATGCCCCAGCAGTTTTCGAGCCAGTTTGCAAAGCTTGTGTAATAGTTTGCGGGGCAGCTCCACACAACTGCACGGTGACGCATTTCTTTTGATACGGGTTCTTTTTTCTCATAACCCTTCATCATGAGCTTGTTAACTTTTTTATCAACCTTAAGGAAGCGTTTGTCAACACCGCCCGAAAGATTGAAATAATAAATTCTGTAAAGCCAGAATGCGGCACCCGTCATCTGAGGATATTTGGTTTTGTTGATATCCCATTTTTCAAGCTCATATTCAAGCTGTTTGTTTGAATTTTCAAGAGCTTTGAAGAATACATCCCAGTCAAATTTTTCGCCCGTCTGCTCTTCAATAAATTTAATCAGCTCTTTTACTTCTTCAACCGCATATTCCTGAACATCTTCATCGTTATAACGCAGGGGAATATTGAAAAGGTGAACAGGGAGCTTAAGGCGTCTGTCAAGGAAGGTTGAGTTCATAACAGAGCCGTCACAAGGCATATTTGTTGCAACCATACAGCAACCCATCTTCGGATAATCATCGTCAATCGCAACGCCTGCCTCGGCACTCGGAAGGGGACAGACATCGGCAGGCACGCCGAAGCTTTCCGTTACTTCAAGGTAAGGAGGCGTTATCTGCTGGTCAACCATCGATGTAAGAAAAATGGGGATTGTCTGCAAAGGAATGACCGTAAGATTCGGAAATCCGGAGAAAATCTCGTTCGGAATAATTTCATCGGTGAGAACGATTTTCTTTGAAAGCTTATTCTTCGGATTGATTTTTTCATCAGCAACAAAGGATGTGTGAATGAGTCCCGTTGCGTGTTTTACAATCATATTGAAATGCAGGTGCACAATGCGAAGATGAGTGCCTCTTAGACCTGCGGTATGTCTGTCAATGAATGAAGGCGTTGAAAGATATGATGCCATCCAGCGGTATTTCCAGAGACCTCTGACAGTTGATACAGGTGCTTTGAGCACCATGACAATCATGTCTTTCCAAGTGACAAGCCAGCGGTAATAGTCATACAAGGTATCTTTTAATCCGCGCCATTCTCTGTGCCTGAGCACGGCTTTGCGGTCATCGGTATAAAGTTTACCGTAATCAGCCATTATTCTTCGCCTGCCTTTCTTTCTGGATTTTCTTGATTTCGAGGCTTTCAACAAAAGCCTGAACACGGGTGCGGAGCTGACCCGAAGCGGATGCGGTATACTGTCTGTCAACCGCCGCAGTGGGAACACCGTAATCGTTGCTCATGACATATGATGCAAGAGCTCTTTCGTAGCCCCAGTATTCACAGAACTTAAGCTGTTCATACATAACTCCGTCTGCGTGGTATTCGTCAACAAGATGTTTTACGAAATCCCTGCGTTCCTGAACCTTTTCATGGCTCATATATCGGGGACACTGGCTGGTTCTGAGGTAATGCAGGCAGATCTGTGTCAGAACATCCTCGTCGGGATTGATTATGATTTCTTCTCTGCCCGGCATCGAGCCGAAGCAATATCTGTCCGCAACAACAAGTGCACCGCTGTCTTCTATGAGTGCAGTGAAATCGGGGTCATCCATTTCCGAACCGACAACAACGATTTTTGCTCTGAAATTCTTCTTTGCATCGGGTTCACGTGTTCTGAGTTCTTCGGCTGTTTCCCGGAGCATGGGCAGAATCAGCGATTTCGGGCAGCAATATGTTATAAGGCTGAGAATATGATATTCATAGCCGGTTATTCTGGGATTGTCCTCTTTTCTGTAGCTGCCGATTTCGTTCATGAGTCGGCATACTTCATTATGCTCTTCAACCGCCCTGAGAAGTGCTGCATCAGATGTATCAACGCCGTAAACCTCGGTCATTTTGTTGAGAATTTTGTTTCTTGTCTGTGTGACATAATGTTTTACGGTATGCTCGGCAATTTTGAACGGCATATCAAGGAAAGTCAGGAAAAACTTATCGTTTTCAACTAGATTGAGCAGTTCAAAATGCTCGGCAGCTCTGTTCATTTCGGAACAGGTTTCGCTTGCAAGAAGTGCATCAAGGAAGTTATAGCCGCCCTCGATTGCACGTTCGAGAATTGCCTTGGAATAACCGCACAGGAAGTTGCTCATATAATATGTGGCAATGTCCATTGAACCTGTACGTGGAGCACGCAGCCTGACAGAAAAACAGTTACCGCAATTAAGAAGAACCTCGGGGATGTGATAGCAGGTGTAGCCCAGAGCTATTCCGCCGTCAGCTTTTGCTTTCTGCACAAGAGAATTGTTTGCTTCCTGCAGCAGATTTTCAAATTCATAAAGATGCTTTAAATCTCTCACTTTAAAATCTCCATTTCAACAAGTGCTTTTCTCGCACCCTCAACAACATATGAGTCATCGGGAAGTTTTGTGATATCCTTGCCCTCAATATCGTAAATTGCAAGGTTTGAATCGGTGGGAATATACGATAAAACGGGTATTCCGTTTGTGTCTATATAAGGGATAATGTTTTCGTCCGGTATTCTGTTGACGATTGCTCCGATTTTTTTGTACATTACAAGCTCATCGGCAACGCTCTTGATTGTTGAAATAACCTGAGTGCCTTTTTTGCTTGCATCCGTGATGAGAAGAAGGTGGGAAACCTTTTCCATAACACGGCGGTTTATCTGCTCAATGCCCGCCTCGCCGTCGATAACAACATAGTCAAATTCGTTTGAAAGTATGCTGATAACTTCTTTGAGATAGGTGTTGATTTTGCAGTAGCATCCTGCACTTTCGGGTCTTCCGACTGCGATAAAAGCAAAGCCGTCTGTTTCAACGAGAGCATCGAATATTTTATATCGTGCGTCGCCGAGAAGCTCAATTGCCGCCCTTGTCTGACCGTCCTCGACTGTTTCAACGATTTCTTTCCTGATATCATCGATTGTCATTTTAACATCAATGCCGAGTGCCGTTGAAAGACCTACGGCAGGGTCTGCGTCAATGGCAAGTATCTTCTTATCGGGATAAGCCTGCACAAGAAGCTTGACAATTGCAGCAGAGATTGAGGTTTTGCCCACTCCGCCTTTGCCCGAAAGAGCTATTATGGTTGCGTTTTCTTTCATTTTTATCACTCCTGAGGTGAATATTATACATATTATATCATTAATATACAAAGTTTTCAATCCGATTGAAAAATAAATTTCCGTATGTTTTACGGGTCTGTCATCATGTTGATGTGTGATATTGACACGGAATAATGATGTATGATATTATTTTATCAGCTTATATTCTGCCTGACTTTTATGATTGCAAAATATAAGAACTGTTGAGAAAACGGAGGGCTGAAAATGATTGATTTCAAGGAGTTCAGAATTTATTCCGATAATGAAAAGGCGGCAGAACTTTTTGCCGGAGAAATCAGAATAAGAACACAGACAGAGCCTGTATTCTGCGATAAAAAAGATGCGAATTTTATCTTTGAAACAGATGACGGTATGTGCCGTGACGGCTATAGAATCAGTTGCGGTAACGATGCCGTTGCGGTGTACGCAAAGGGGATAAGAGGCTTTATATTCGGCATCGGTATGTTTCTCAGGAAGCTTGTTCCCGTGTGCGGTGTACCCGTATTGACGGAAGACATTTCAGGCAGTTACTCACCCGATAAATCTATAAGAGGACATCAGATAGGCTACCGCACAACTCCGAATACATATGATGCATGGAGCTATGAGGATTACCGCAGATATTGCCTTGACATGATGTTTTTCGGCACCAATACCGTTGAACATATTCCGTATGAAAAAGGTGTTTCAAAACGCAACAGGCTGATGAAATACGATGAGGAAGAATTCCTTGTTGAAGCATCGAAAATGGCTGATGAATACGACCTTGATGTTTCCTTATGGCATCCCAATAATGACGGCGAAACCGTTGAAGAAGCGGCGGAAAGAAGAGGAAATATTTATAAAACCATGCCCCGTCTCAACGTTGTGTTTCCTCCGGGAGGAGACCCGGGTGAATTATATCCCGATGAGTTTGTTTTAAGATGTAAAGAAATATCAAAGGTGCTCAAAAAAATTCATCCCGATGCACAGATGTGGCCTTCGGCACAGCAGCCTCATTCGATTCCGACATGGGGAGAAGAATTCATTGAAGAAATGGAAAAACTGCCCGAAGAAATTGACGGCGTTATTCACGGACCGAATCATGCGTTTCCTCTTGAAACGCTTCGCCGCAGACTGCCTTCAAATTACCCTATAAGGCTTTATCCTGATATAACCCATAACGTCAGATGTGAATACCCTGTTCATTTCGACAGAGATGACTGGCATTTTGCACTCACAACAGGTCTGAGCCGTGAATGCACCAATCCAAGACCCCGTGAATACCGTCAGATTCACCGTCTGACACGAAGATATGTTGTCGGCTCGGTCAGCTATTCCGAGGGCATAACCGATGATGTCAACAAAATGGTCTGGGCGGATATGGATTATTTTCCCGACTGCGATTTAAGAACATCTCTGCTTGACTATTCAAGACTGTTTTTCTACGGTGCGGATGCCGGGAAAATCGCAGACGGAATTCTTGCATTGGAGCTTAACTGGCAGTGCGACCCTGCCGAAAATCCTGCAATCGAAACAACTTTGAAGCTGTTCAAAGAGCTTGAAACCGAATATCCTTTCCTTAACGGGAACTGGAGATTTTTGCAGCTTCTCATGCGTGCAAAGTGTGACTGGGTTATCAGAAACAGAAGACTTTTCGAACTCAATCTTATCAAACTCGCATCAAAAGAAATCGAAAACAGTAACCTTGAATCGGCAAAGAGAATTCTTGAAACCGATTTTGACGATGTATACAAAAAAGAGCGTAACGATATAACAGAGCTTGCACAGAAGCTGTTTGAGCTTATCGGTCTGCAGTCGGATATAGAGAATTACTGCGCCGATAACTGGGAGAGAGGTGCAATTCTCGAAACCATGGATTTGCCCGTTACGGACAGAAAATGGCTTCTCGGCAGGCTTGAATACGCAAAGGATATGCCCGATTCCGCTGAATTTATGAAGTCTGCAATCAACAGAAATAAGGTACGCAGTGACGAATATTATTTCTCTGTTGCTCTTAACGGACTTGAAGAATGCGGTGTTGCCCAGACGGGTGAGATTTATATGAACTTCCAGGGCGACAGACCCAACGTCAACACAGGTGCAATGCCGACTGCGATGTTCAAGGTCTTTGATAATCTTACCTTCAAATGCAAGGTGGGAGGACTTGATTATGACGGCGATTACCGTCTGACAATCACTTTCAAGAGCGATAAGCATGAAGCACTCTGCGGACACAAGATAACCGCAAACGGTGCCGTTATATATCACGGAAAACAGTTCGGCGGCGAAAAGAACGAGGAGTATGATAAAGCCATGCTTGCTCCGGGATTTGAGACCGCAAGCTATGTTATTCCCCGGAATGTAATAGAAAACGGCTGTGTAGACCTTGAATTCAGTGAACCCGTAATGGGCGTTATGTTCTGCGAATTCAGAATAACTCACGAATAATAAAGAAAAAAACCATAATCATAAACATTGAAAGGATGTGCTTTGAATGTCGGTACTTAAAGTTGACAAAACAAATTTTGAAACCGTAAAAACCAGTGAAAAAACAGTCCTTCTTGATTTCTATGCAGATTGGTGCGGCCCGTGCAGAATGGTTTCGCCGTTTGTTGATAAAATCGCAGAAGAAAATCCGCAGTATCTTGTAGGCAAAATCAATGTTGACGATGAACCCGAACTTGCAGCTGCGTTCGGTGTTTCAAGCATACCTATGCTTGTTGTCATGAAAGGCGGAAAAATCGTTAATCAGGCAGTCGGTGCACAGCCTCTGCCCAAAATTCTCGCAATGCTGGAGAATGCCTGACAATGGAACACATTTATGATATGATAATCATCGGCGGAGGTCCTGCAGGCTATACGGCAGCTCTTTATGCGGCACGTGCAGGGCTTGATACCGTTGTGCTTGAAAGAATGTCTGCAGGCGGGCAGATGGCTCTTACGGGTGATATCGACAATTATCCCGGATTTGATGAGGGCATAGACGGATTAACGCTCGGAATGAAGATGCAGCAGGGTGCCGAAAAATTCGGTGCAAAAACCGAGTATGCCGAAGCTGAAAGCGTTGATTTTTCAGGAGAGATAAAGATAATCAAAACCTATGCGGGTGACTTTTTCGCTAAAACCGTTGTTATTGCTTCGGGTGCAAATCCGAGGGAATTGGGCATTGAAAACGAAAATGCTCTTATCGGCAGAGGCGTGCATTACTGCGCCCACTGTGACGGCAGGTTTTATAAAGACAAAACCGTTGCCGTGGTAGGCGGCGGCAACTCCGCGGTTGCTGATGCTCTTTATCTTTCAAGACTTGCAAAGAAAGTTTATCTTATTCACCGCAGAGACACGCTTAGGGCAACGAAGATATACCATGAACCTCTTATGAAGGCTGAAAATGTTGAATTTCTCCGGAATTCAGCCGTTGACGGATTTACCGCCGAAAACAGGGTTTCGGGTGTAACCGTAAAGGATGTTATCAGCGAAAGCAAGACCGATATTGAATGCGACGCTGTGTTTGTGAGCATCGGCAGAAAGCCTGCAACGGAGTTTCTTGAAGGTACACTTGAGCTTGATTCAAACGGATATATTGTTGCCGATGAGTCAACAAAAACGAGTGTTAAAGGCGTTTTTGCGGTCGGAGATGTGCGTACAAAAGCATTGAGACAGGTTGTTACTGCGGTTGCAGACGGTGCTGTAGCCGTGCATTATGCAGAGGAATACCTTAACGAAATCAAATAAAATTTTTACGGAGCTGTTGAAAATACGGCTCCGTTTTGTTATATTTAAAAAGACATTTCTGAAAGGAAACGTAAAAAATGAATGAACTCAGCGAACTTTTTCTGAATATAAAAAACGGCGAAACCGTTACGCTTGAAAAGGATAAAATTTATCATGTCAGACAGGATGATTCCTTTGAAGTGAACGGATATTTTTGCTCCAATACCGCCAAAAAGCATGAGAATCCCGACGGATTAAGACGATGTGCCGTTTATCTGAAAAACAAGAAAAATATCGTTATCGACGGCAACGGAGCCCAGCTTACGGTTCACGGGAAGATGACTCCGATGCTGTTTGATTTATGCGAAAACATAACCGTTAAAAATCTCGGTATCGACTATTCCTGCCCCACGATGTCGGAATTTTCGGTTGTTTCAAACAACGGCGGAGAATGTATTATAAAAATCAATCCCGAATGCAGATTTGAAATAAAAAACAATGAGCTTATATGGCTCGGCGAAAACGGTGCAGACGGCTCTCCTTATTGGGCTGACAGCTATATCGGCAACCGCAGACACATCAAGATTTTTAATCCCGAAACACGCATGAGCCATGATTTCAGACGGGATGATCTTGCTTTTGATATCATTGAAAAAATTGATGACAATACTCTGAGAACAGTGCTCGCGAACAAGGAAGCTTTCTTGCCTGAGGGGTGTGTTGTCCAGACAAGAAACATTGTCCGTGACCAGACGGGAAGTATGTTCCAAAGATGTAAAAATCTTGTTTTTGAAGGTCTCAGAATTAAATTTATGCACGGTCTGGGCATGGTTTCGCAATTTTGTGAAAATGTTACTTTCAGAAACTGCGACCTTACGCCCGCATCGGGAAGAACGATAGCAAGCACGGCGGATTTCTTCCAGTTTTCGGGATGCAAAGGTCAGCTTACCGTTGAAAAATGCAAAGCATGGGGTGCACAGGATGACTATGTCAACGTTCACGGCACACACCTCAGAATAATCAGAAAGAACAGCAGAAAAAGAACGGTAACAGTGCGTTTCATGCATCCGGAAACATGGGGAATGCAGGCGTTCGAAACGGGCGACAGGCTCGAATTCATCAAGTGGAACACTCTTATTCCTTATGCCGAGGCAACGGTTTTGGCGTATGAGAAACTGAACGATACCGATATAAGACTTTATCTTGACGGACCTCTGCCCGAAATCACAATCGGCAAGGATGTTGTCGAAAATGCAACGTGGACACCTGATTTATATGTTGCGGACTGCGATTTCGGACCCACCTCTGGCAGAGGAATACTCTGCACAACAAGAGGTAAGGTTGTTATAGAAAACAATATTTTTCATGACCTCAAGGGTCCCGCACTTCTTGTTGAGGATGACTGCAATTTCTGGTTCGAATCGGGTTACACAAAGGAGATAATTTTCAGAAACAACCGTGTTGTCAACTGTGATTACAGCGAAACCTTCAGCGGTGCTCCCGCAATCAGATATTCTCCGAAGGTTATGGATGAGAATTCGGAAGAATTCGTTCACGGAAAGCTGATTTTATCGGGCAACAGTTTCGAGAAAAACATAAAAAGAAAGCATCTGATTCACCTTGAATACCTCAAAGAAGCTGAAATAACCGATAATTATTTTGATGCACCGTATGAAATCGAGAAGATATGTGTCGGCGAAATCAGAATAATTGAAAAAGAGGTTTGATTTTTTCGGAAACTGTGTTATAATTAATTAATAGTTTATAAAATAGGGGATTTTTGTCTGATAATACAGGGAGGATTTTATATGTCAAGATTTTTCAAAAAAGCATCTGCGATTCTCGTTGCGTTGGTTATGCTTATGAGCGTAATTCCTTTTTACGGAGCGATTGCGGCTGAAAGCGGCGACTGCGGTGATAATCTCACATGGTCGCTCAGCAATGACGGTGTGCTCACCGTTACGGGAAACGGTGCAATGGATAATTGGCTCGTATCCGGAGAGCCTTGGTATTCCGTGCGTTCGGATATCAAGAGTATCATTATTTCCGAAGGTGTAACAACCGTCGGCAACAGTGCATTTTATGACTGCTCATATCTCGGTGAAGTGTATCTTCCTTCAACTCTTAACAGCATCGGCAGCAACTCATTTGCCGACTGTGAAAGCCTTTCTGCCGTTATTCTTCCCTCAAATCTTGCATCAATCGGTGCAAATGCTTTTTATGCATCGGGAATCAAAGCAATCGAAATTCCTGCATCGGTAATAAAAATCGGTGACAATGCATTCGGCTGGTGCGATTATCTTTCATCAATCACCGTGAATGAAAATAACACTGCATTCTCAAGTGATGAAAACGGTGTGCTTTTCAATAAAAACAAAACCGAACTTATAAAATATCCCGTTGCTTCCGTGACGGAAAATTTCGTAATTCCCAATACCGTTAAAACCGTTTGCGGATATGCGTTCGAAAACAGCGGCAACCTCAGGAATATCGGCGTTTCCGCAAGTGTTGAAACAATCGGCGAAGGTGCATTCTTTAATGCCTATCTTGAAAATTTAGTTGTTTCACCCGAAAACAAAAACTATTCATCCGACGGCTCGGGTGTTCTTTTTGATAAAAATAAAACAACTCTTATCCAGTTCCCTGCCAACAGCAAATTGACAAGCTATGTAATACCCGAAAGCGTAACATCAATTGCTGACAGTGCGTTCCATAACTGTAATTCCCTTGAAAACATTACTGTTTCCGGCGGTATAAGTTCTCTCGGTGATGAGGTTTTCTATTACTGCGAAAATCTTGAATATATCCATATTCCTGCAGATACAACGGAAATCGGTGCTGATATCATTGACTATACAACCGCGTATATCTGTTCCGATACAGCGGATTGCTATGCAAAGGAATATGCCGATAAAAACGGATATGATTTTGTTGTATGCGGCGAGCATACAGCGGAGAGAGGCGTTGTTGCATCAGGTTCGTGCGGTGAATTTGCAGTATGGATTCTCTATGAAGACGGCGAAATAGTTATTTCGGGTACAGGTAAAATGGACAGCTTTTCCGAAGGCAGTCTGCCTTGGGAAGACTACAAGGACCTGATTGAAACCGCAACTGTCAATGACGGCATTACATACACATCCGAGAACCTGTTCAAAGGCTGTGCAAATCTTTCGAAGGTAAGCATTCCCGAAAGTCTCGAATATATCGGCAGCTATGCTTTTGCGGACTGCACATCGCTTGAAAACATTGTTATTCCCAAGGGGGTTTCCGTCGTAAATGCGGAAGCTTTCAGCGGATGCATAAATCTTCTGACTGTAAGATATCAGGGCACTGCAGGTGAATGGTGTGCTCTGCAGTTCAGAACCGCAGCATCAAACCCCGCTTACTTTGCGGAGGAATTTTATATCAGCGGAAATCCCGTAATTGATGTTGTTGTCCCCGAAGGAACCGAATTTATCGGAACTCATACTTTTGCAGGTGTTGAGTCTTTAAAAACAATTGTTTTGCCCGAATCGCTCAAAAATATCCGTGCAGGGGCTTTCAGAGAGTGTACGGGACTTACGGAGATAACACTCCCCGAAAGTCTCGAAGAAATTCAGGTTGAAGCCTTTGCGGGATGCACGGGAATTGAATATATCCATATTCCCGGATCTGTTACAAACATCGGCGGCGGAGCAATCCCCGAAACAGTTGATTTCATTTGCTCGTTTGATGAGAACGATGCTGCAAAAGCATATGCGGATGAATACGGAATAGATTATGTTTTGTGCGGCGGCCACAAGCTTATCGGCGTTTCGCTTCCCGAAGCTGTTGAAGTTGAAAATAAATCAACATATCAGCTTGAAGCTGTTCTTAATCCCGAAAACACCGCGGATAAATCCGTGACATGGGATTCGGACAACACATCCGTTGCCAAGGTTGATAAAAACGGTCTTGTTACAGCTGTTTCGGTTGGTGAAGCAAACATAACCGTAACAACCAATGACGGCGGATTTACCGCAACCTGTAAGGTTACGGTTGTGCCGAGAATTTTTGATATAACATTTGTTGTCAACGGTGTCGGTACGGTTCAGAGAGTTGCGGAGGGTTCGGAAATTCCCGTTCCCGAAGCTCCCGTAAGAACAGGCTATACATTCAAAAGCTGGTCTTCGGAAATCCCTGAAATCATGCCCTCAAGAGACCTTGTATTCTCTGCAACATGGGAAGCAAATTATTATGATGCGGTTTTCAAAGCAGAAGGCGGTTCATGGGCAGACGGTTCGGATGAAAAGGTTATCAGTTCCCGATATAATTCCGAGATTGAGATTCCCGAAGACCCCGCAAGACAGGGTTATACATTTGCAGGCTGGAATCCCGTTGTCGGAATAATGGATAACGTTAACGGCAAGAGCTTCAGTGCCGTTTGGGTTGCCGAAGGTGACACAACATACACCGTTGAATATTACACAATGGGCACAGACGGAAAATACACTGTTGAAACAGGCGTGTTTGCGGGCGAAACCGATTCGGAAGCAACAGCAGATTATTCTCTTGAAAAAGGCTTTGTTCTTAATGAGGAGAAAAGTGTTCTTTCGGGTATAATCTCAGCTGACGGTTCGCTTGTGCTCAAGGTTTATTATGACAGAATCAAGTATGAAGTTGTGATAAACGGAGAAACAGTTGACTGTGTTTACGGTCAGCAGATTAACGCACCTGCCGTATCGGTTCCCGAAGGCTATGCGCTCAGCGGTTGGAAAGATGAAAACGGTGATGCTGTTTTATTCCCGTTCACAGTCGGTGACAGTGTGCCTGCGGAAATCAATCCCGTTTTCACAAAATGTATTTACAAAGTGATATGGGATGTTGACGGTGTCGTAACCGAAATTATGTATGAATACGGTGAAACCATAGTTCGTATTCCCGATCCCGTTAAAGACGGATATACATTTACAGGCTGGACTCCCGATGTTCCTTCGGTTATGCCTGCAAATGACATGACTTTCACTGCTGTTTTCGATAAAAATTCGTATATATGCGGAGACTGCGGAGAAGAGTTCGATTACGAAACGGAATACAATGAGCATATTGCCTACGAGCAGGCAAAGAAAAATGTGAGAATTTCAATCAAGAACAATCCCGGTACGGCTGAAATCAAATTCGGTGAAACCATCAGGCTTACTGCCGTGCCTACCGCAAATATTGAAGGCACAAAGATTTTCTGGTATGTTGACGGTGAAAAGCAGGGTGAGGGTGAATCATTCAGCCTGACTTTCGAAAGCGGCACAAAAACCGTAACCGTGAAAATAGTTGATGAAAATGAAAATCCCCTTAAGGATGCAGACGGAAACGAAATTTCCGATGAGCAGAATGTAAGCGTGAATTCAAGCATCTGGCAGAAAATCGTTTCGTTCTTCAAAAATCTTTTCAGAATGGACAGAACCGTAATTCAGTCTGTTTTTAAAAATATCATATAAAATTGCAATCCGCCTTGTCTGACTGAGCTGACAGGGCGGAATCTTTTATAAAATATTTCACATAAATATTAAAAATATGTTAATATACTATTGCTTTTTAATTTATATTTGTTATAATATATTGTGGTTATGAGTAATTTTACACATTAACTCCACAAAAAGTAGTAATTTGAAGATATGGTTCAAGGAGATATTTTCGGAAATGGAACAGAAAAAAAACAATGCCAATTTAAAAGACTATTATGTTATTGACCTTGTTCACATCGCAAAGTATATTTTGCACAGAATATGGGTCGTTGCTCTTTCGGGTGTTCTTGCTGCGGCGATAGCTTTTTCTTTTGCGGCTTTCGTTATAACGCCTACATATTCATCATCGATTATGCTTTATGTAAATAACAGCTCATTTACGGTCGGAGATCTCGGCTTCAGCATCAGCTCATCCGAAATCAGTGCGGCTCAGAGCCTTGTTAAAACATATACGGTTCTTCTGAAGAACAGAACAACTCTTGAGAAAATCATCGACGACACAAAGGTTAATTACACATGGGAAGAGCTTTATGAAAAAATCGAAGCTGCTCCCGTCAATGAAACCGAAATCATGGAAGTAACCGTAACAACCAACGATCCTTATGAATCGGAAAAAATCGCAAACGGAATTGCAAAAATCCTTCCCAAGCGAGTTTCCGAAATCGTTGAGGGAAGCTCAATGGAAGTTGTCGATTCAGCTATTGCAAACACCAAAAAGGTTGCTCCGAGTATAACAAAATATACCGTAATCGGTTTTATTCTCGGCATTCTTCTTTCTGTTGCCGTTCTTGTTGTTCTTTCGATGTTCGACAGCACTATCCACGACGAAGAATATATTCTTAATAACTACGGCTATCCCATTCTTGCTAAAATCCCCGATTTGCTTGAAACGGGAACGAAAAAGTATTCTTACTATAACAGCTACCAAAAGTCAAATTAAGTCAGAGGGATTTAAACTATGAGTAAAAATAAAAGCAATTTTTTCTCTGCATCAGAGAATAAAAAGACACTGCATAAAAATCTTGAATTTACGGCAGTTGAGCAGTATAAACTTCTCAGAACAAATCTTTCTTTCACATTGCCCGAAGATGAAAACTGCTCGATAATCGGCGTAACAAGTGCAATGAGAGGCGAAGGAAAAAGCACAACGGCTGTCAATCTCTCATATGTTATGGCTGAAAGCGGAAAGAAGGTTCTCCTTGTTGACGGCGACCTTCGAATTCCCAGCATAGCTAAGAAGATGGATCTCAAGAATGATTTCGGACTTTCCGATTTGCTCAGAGGTGCAACAACCGTTCAGATGAGCTCGTTCAAGGTTCCCGATTACAATAACTGGTACATAATGCCGTCGGGTGCTCTGCCTCCCAATCCTTCGGAACTCATGGGTTCGGCAAGAATGAAAAATGTTATCAGAACTCTTGCGGAAAATTTTGATTGCATTATAATCGATCTTCCTCCCGTAAACCTTGTTTCCGATGCACTTGCGGTTTCAAAATTCATCAGCGGTATGATTGTTGTAGTCAGAGCCGATTACACAGAGAAAAAAGAACTTGAGGCTTGTTTCAGACAGCTTAAGCTTTCGGACGTAAATGTTCTCGGCTGTGTTATGAATGACGATAAGATGGGCAAGGGTGCTTACGGTAAATACAAATACAGGAAATATTATAAATATTATAAGTCTTACGGTGATAACTCAAAGCTTCTTTCGGAAATAACAAATAAAAAAGCTGAGAGGACCGAAGAAGAAAAAACCGAAGAAAAGAGTATCGATGCCGAAAATGCAGTAAGTGAAGAAACGGTTCCCGAAACCGAGAGCACTGCTTCCGAAACAGCAGACAGTGCGGAAGATATCGTGCCGGAACCGGAAAGCAATGATATGCAAGAAGAAAACGCTGAGGCTGAAACAAAAGAAAAAAGCAAAAAGTCCAAAAAGAAGTAAGAAGGTGAGTGCATGATTGATTTTCATTCACACATCCTTCCGGAAATGGATGACGGAAGCCGAAGTGCGGGAGAGAGCATCAGAATGCTTAAATCTCTTGCAAGGCAGGGTGTAACTAAGGTTGTTGCAACGCCTCATTTCTATGCCAATGATGAGTCGGTGCAGGAATTCCTTTATCGCCGTCAGATTTCATATAACAGACTTTCTGCCGGCTTATCCGCGGCACTGCCTGAAGTATTGCTCGGTGCAGAGGTTAAGTATTACAGCGGAATCGGTCATCTTGAAGAGCTGGATTCGCTGTGTATTCAAGGGTCGCGTTTATTGCTTCTTGAAATGAATTCAAGCAGATGGACGGAATACACCGTCAGAGAAATTACTGATTTGATATCAGAGAGAAACATTACTCCCGTTCTTGCTCATGTTGAAAGATATGCCGGATTTCAGTATCCCGAAACAATCAGACGGCTTCTTGAAAACGGCGTTATGATGCAGGTCAATGCGAGCTTCTTTAACGGAATATTCCGTGGAGCAAAAGCGTTGAATATGTTGAAAAAGAACCGGATCCATTTTATCGGAACGGATTGTCATAATATGACCGACAGACCTCCCGATATCACAAATGCGGTGAATTTAATCCGCAAAAAGCTTGGCAGTGATTTTGCCGATGCTTTCACAAATTACGCGAATAATTTTATCAGATAAAATAAAAATCGAAAGGAAGAATTCTTATGAAAAAGTTTTTAGCAGTAGCCCTCGCACTCATCATGGTTGTTTCGGCAGGCGTTTTTGCCTATGCAAAGGGCGGATTTATTGCCAGCCCCTCAGGCAACTCAGCACCCATCATTATCGAAATCATCTATGAAGATCTCGATTCATGTAAGCCCAAGGTTGTTGTAACCGCATATTCGGACCGTGGAACTCTTGATGACAAAAAGGAAGAGGATATGAATGCTGCATATGACGAAATTGCAGCTAACAAAGACCTCACAATTCTTTGGCCCTTCCTTAAAGAAGTCGCAGTTTCAAAGAGCCTCAATCCCTTCTATTTTGCAGTAAGCGATCTCTTTGATATCAGTGCATATCACACATTGCCTCATGATTACTGCGGTATGATTACAATCAGACTTTCATCAGAAACTCTCAGCAGATTTGTTGCACTTGTTCACCGCACCGCTTCAGGTGAGTGGGAACTTGTTCCCAATGTAATTCTTAACGTTGAAGAAGAAACCATTACTTTCTCCGTTAACGATTTCTCACCTTTTGCAATCGTTGTTGATACCTCGGCAGAGAATGTTCCCGATACAGGTAATAACCTTTTCACTTACATCCCTGCAGCTATCATGGTTGTTTCCGGTGTTGCTCTTCTCGGCGTACTTGTAAGCCTTAAGAAGAAAAAGCAGGAAGCATGAGCAAGCATTATTCATCTAAAGACAAACGGATAAGGAACACCAAGTATGCGGCAATCGCTCTTGCCGTCATACTTGTGGTTTCTGCGGCATTTTTCCTGCTCAGCCTTTGGGAAAACCGTCAGGAATTCTTCCCTGAAAATGAGGTTGTTGCAGGAGAAAATCTTAAATATAAGGGCGATGAATACAAGCTCAAAAAAGATGTGGAAGCTGTTCTTGTTCTCGGTCTGGATAAGTTTGAAGGAGTAACCGATGATTCTTACAATAACAATAAGCAGGCAGACTTTCTGATGCTTTTTGTTCTTGATCATAAGAATTCATCTTGCACAGCTCTCCATATAAACAGAGATACCATTGCGGAAATGGCTGTTCTAGGCGTTGCCGGCGATAAAATCGGAAGTGTTGAAAAGCAGATTGCTCTTGCACACACTTACGGCAACGGCAAAGAGGTCAGCTGCAGAAACACAGCTGATGCTGTTTCCGATATGCTTATGGGAATTACTGTTGACCATTATGTTTCCGTAACCATGGACGCTGTTTCCGTGTTCAATGATTATCTCGGCGGTATTGAGCTTACGGTTCTTGATGACTTCACGGGTATCGACGATACACTCGTTGAAGGTGAAACCGTTAAGCTTATGGGCGAGCACGCTCTTAATTATGTCCGTATAAGACGCGGACTTGATAACAGCACCAATGCAAGAAGAATGGTGCGTCAGCGTCAGTATCTTGAAGCTCTCTATGCAAAAACAGTAGAGAGTGTAAATAATGACGATTCGTTTATCGTGAATGCAGGTGTAAAACTTGCAGACTACATTGTTTCGGATTGCAGTGCAAATACTCTTCAGGAGCTTGCGGAGCAGATAACGGGATATCAGTTCGTTGAAATCTGTGAACTTGAAGGCAGAATCGTTGTCGGTGATGAACATATGGAGTTTTATCCCGATGATAAATCAATCGAAGAAACAGTTGTAAAGCTTTTCTATGAAATAGCAGAATGAACCTGTAACCAATCATTGTGAGAGGAGGAATCAGACATGAAGGAATCGCAGAGCGTTGTTGTGACACGGAAACCTGTTTATGAATTCTTTAAAAGAGTGTTTGATGTTGTTTTATCTCTTCTTGCAATGATTGTTTTGTTTATCCCGTTTATAATTATTTCGGTGATAATAGTTATTGACAGTCCCGGTGCATCACCTGTTTACACTCAGAAAAGAGTGGGCAAAAACGGACGTGAGTTTAAATTCTATAAATTCAGGTCAATGGTTCCCAATGCAGAAGCGATGCTTGATGCTTTGCTCGAGCAGAATGAAATGGACGGACCTGCGTTCAAAATGAAAGATGACCCGAGGATAACCCGATTCGGTAAATTCATCCGCCGTTCGTGCATTGATGAGCTTCCGCAGCTATGGAACATATTCAAGGGTGACATGAGTTTTGTCGGTCCCAGACCTCCTCTTCCCAGAGAAGTTGCAATGTATGACGAATATCAGATGCAAAGGCTGTCTGTTATTCCGGGCCTTACCTGTTATTGGCAGGTGCAGCCTCAGAGAAACAATATTTCATTTGATGACTGGATGAAATGTGATTTGCGTTACATAGAAGAACGCAGTTTGAAAACCGACATTATTATTATACTTAAAACCGTTGGGGCGGTTTTGGGTATGGAGGGTGAATAACGTGACACCGAAGAAAAACGGTAAGCTTCGCATAGCCATGCTCGGTCATAAACGCATTCCTTCAAGAGAAGGCGGAGTTGAGATAGTTGTTGAAGAGCTTTCAACAAGAATGGCAGAGCTTGGTCATGATGTGACCTGTTTCAACAGAAAAGGACACCATGTAAGCGGAGAAGAGTTTGATTCAAAGCTTCTTTCCGAATATAAAGGGGTTAAAATCAAAAGAGTTCTTACCGTTCAGAAAGGTGGATTGGCTGCCGCTACATCGTCGCTTTTTGCGGCGCTGAAAGCGGCTTTTGGTAAATATGACGTTGTTCATTTTCATGCCGAAGGCCCGTGTGCAATGATATGGCTTCCGAAAATATTCGGCAAAAAGTGCATCGCAACAATTCACGGGCTCGACCATCAGCGTGCCAAGTGGGGAAGATTTGCCTCATGGTATATTCTTTTCGGAGAAAAATGTGCGGTAAAGTTCGCTGATGAAATTATAGTTCTGAGTGAAAATGTTCAGAAATATTTCAAAGAGAAATATAACCGTGATACGGTGTTTATTCCTAACGGAATTACCAAATCGCAAAATGAAGAAGCGGAAGAAATAGCCGAAAAATTCAATCTCAAAAAAGACGGCTATGTTCTTTTCCTCGGCAGAATTGTTCCTGAAAAAGGTCTTTCATATCTTGTTGAAGCGTTCAGGAATGTTGAAACAGATAAAAAACTTGTTATTGCGGGCGGTGCATCTGATACCGCCGACTTTGAAAAAGAGCTGAAATTATCCGCATCGGCAGACAGCCGTATAGTTTTCACGGGTTTTGTTCAGGGCAAAATCTGGAGAGAGCTTTACAGCAACGCATATATTTATGTCCTGCCGTCGGATGTTGAAGGAATGCCCCTCAGCCTGCTTGAAGCAATGAGCTGCGGAAACTGCTGTCTTACTTCTGATATACCCGAATGCTCATCGGTTATAGGAGAATACGGCGTAACATTCCGTAAAGGCGATGTTGCGGATTTGACTGATAAACTTCAGTATCTCTGTGATAATTCCGATGTTGCCGCGGAATACAAATCAAAAAGTGCAGACTATGTCTGCGGAAAATTCAATTGGAACGATATCGTTAATAAAACGTTGGATATATACAGATAAATCAATTGTGCAAAGGAAGTGAACCATGAAAATCCTTTTGGTGAATAAATTTTTATATCCCAAAGGCGGAGCTGAAACCTATGTTTTCAGACTTGGCGAAACTTTGCAGAAAATGGGTCACGATGTTGAATACTTCGGCATGGAGCATAAAGACAATACAGTCGGCAACCGTGCCGGTCAGTTTACTTCCGGCATGGATTTCCATGGTGATTCATTTTTAAAATTGATTTCAAATTCATCAAAGATTGTTTACTCATCGGAATCGAGGAAAAAAATAAGAAAGGTTCTCGATGATTTCAAACCGGATGTTTGTCACCTGAATAATTTTAACTATCAGCTTACTCCGAGCATTATTCTTGAAATTGTCAAATGGCGAAGAGAAGCCGGCAAAGACTGTAAGATTATTTATACAGCCCATGATTTGCAGCTTGTGTGCCCGAATCACCTGATGTTGAATCCTGTTACGGGAAAGATATGCGAAAAATGTCTGGACGGTAAATTCTACAATTGTGTAAAAGAAAAATGTGTGCACGGTTCACGGGCAAAGAGTGTTTTCGGTACAATTGAGGCATATTATTGGAACGCGAAAAAGGTTTACCGTTACTTGGATTCGGTTATTTCTCCCAGCAGATTTCTGGCTGAAAAGCTTATATCATGCCGTGGACTTAACGGCAAAATAACCGTAATTCAGAATTTTATCGGAATTACCGAAACCGAAAATGTTACCAAAGGCAGCTATGTTTTGTATTTTGGCAGATATTCAAAAGAAAAGGGTGTGGAAACACTTCTGGAGGCAGCAGATATGTTGCCTGATGTGAACTTCGTTTTTGCGGGCAGCGGACCTCTTGAAGGCGAAATTGAGAGAAGGAAGAATATCGATAACCGCGGTTTCCTAAAAGGAGAGGCTCTTGCAAAACTTGTTTCGGAAGCGGAGTTTTCGGTTGTTCCTTCCGTGTGTTATGAAAACTGTCCTTTTTCTGTTATTGAAAGCTGCATTTACGGCACACCGGTCCTCGGTGCTGATATCGGCGGAATTCCGGAGCTTATTGAAAACGGAAAAACAGGTGAGCTTTTTGAAAGCGGAAACGCCGTAATGTTGTCTCAGAAAATAAAAGAAATGCATGAAAATAAGAACAAGCTCAGCTTTTATTCAAAAAACTGCCGTTGCTGTTCGTATCTTACGGCAGAAGAATATTGTGATAAGCTTTTAAAAATATACAGAAGTTGATTTTCGGTTAAGAACACTGCTTGGTGTGAGATATATTTTTTGAAAGTATTGTTCAGAAAACAGTTTCAGGATATAAAGCCGATTCATCAAGCTTTGGTTCTGTTTTAAAATATTAAGATTGCCGAAAAAGTCGTGTGGATAATAACAAACCCGTGATAGGGAGCTATGAAGAATTTCTGAATTGCTGTATTTCCGAATCATGAAGATTTAAAGGAATTGGTCAAATGTTGATTTTTACAAACTGTTTGACGGAAACGCCGGATGAGGGCGGACTGAAAACAGCCGTAAGTATTATTGATAAAATCAAAAAAAATGTATCGGATGTTACCGTTATTTCATATGAGAGAAAATCACGGCTGACAGATGTTTATCTTAAATCCAACAAACTGCTTTTAACCTCCGATATATTTCGAACCTTCGCAAAAACAAATGAAGATATACTGTATATCCCTTCTTATGCACGTTCGGGCGTAACTGCACTCAGAGTCATGATTCTTTCATTATTCTCCCGAAGAAAAGTAAAAGTTCTTCTTTATCAGGTTACGGAAATCGGATTTATTGCAAAATTAATTTACCCTCTCTGTAATGCGGAATTTTTTGTTCTTTCCGAAGATACAAAACAAAAAACAGAAAAAATAATAAATATAGTCAAAAAAATAAATGTCGGCGTTGATACCGAAAGATTTAAACCTGTAACACAGGAAAAAGCTGTTGAGCTTAAAGAAAAATACGGTTTTGATTGTGACAGACCGCTGATTCTTCATGTAGGCCATCTTAACAGAGGCAGGAATATTGAGCAGCTGATGAAGCTTTCCGAATGTTATTCCGTTCTTCTTGTTACGAGCACATTAACCAAGAATGAGCAGGATGAGAAGCTGAAAAAAGAACTGCTCTCCCGTGCTAATATAAAACTGATTGACGATTATGTGCCTTGTATAGAAGAAATCTATCAGATGTCGGATGTATATTTTTTCCCTGTTGTTGAAGAGGGGAGATGCATCGATGTTCCTCTTTCTTGCCTTGAAGCCGCAGCCTGCAATAAACCTGTGGTAACAACCGATTTCGGTGAAATGAAGGCGTTTAAAGGTAAGAGGGGATTCCGGTTTATTGACTCATTTGATGCCGGAAACTTGAACCGCCTTGTTGAAGAAGCACTCGGATGCGATAATCCCGATTCACGTTCAGCGGTGCTTGAGTATGATTGGATAAATGCCGTAAACAGCATATTAAATGATTAACAGGAGATAACGTTTTATGCAACAGCCGAGAGTGTCTGTTATTATTCCGGTATACAATGCAGAAAAATATCTTGACAGATGCATTGAGTCTGCGGTTAATCAGACATATACAGATATTGAAATAATTCTTGTTAATGACGGTTCTGCTGATAACAGTGCGGTTATTTGCGGTTTATGGGCAGAAAAAGACAGCCGCATCAAAGTGATTCATAAACAGAACGAGGGTGCGGGGCTTGCAAGAAATACGGGTCTTGATGCAGCTTCGGGTGATTATGTTCTTTTTATCGACAGTGATGATTATATTCAACCTGAAACGGTTGAGCACTGTGTTTCCGCAGCTGAGAGAGACGGATCGGAAATTGTTCTTTACGGCAGAGCAGATGTCAGATGTGACGGAAGCATAAAAGAGAAGTCTGTTCTTACAGATAAGTATTTATATAGAAATTCCGATGTTACGGAAGAGCTTTTTTCAAGCCTTTGTATTCACTCAAAGGGTTTTGGCTTAGGTGTAGTCGGAAAAATGATGAGAACGAGTCTGATAAAAGAAAACGAAATCGGATTCTGTTCCGAAAGAGAGTTTTTGTCGGAGGATGCAATCTTCCTTGCTGAGTTTTTTTCTTATGTGAATTCAGCATCAATCGTTCCTGAATATTACTATATGTGTGTGCTTCATGATGATTCTCTTTCAAATGAGATTAAGACTGATTTTCAGCAAAAAAACAATGCGTTTCTCAAAAAAACCAACGAAATCTGCGAAAAGGTCGGTTATTCGGAAAACATAAAAAATCATCTTAAGGCGAGGTATCTTTCCTATTCGCTTGCAGGGATGAAAAAGATTGTAATGAGTGAACTGACATTCAAACAAAAAATCAGCGCAATAAAAGAGCTTTTTTATGATAAAACTCTCGGTTCGGTTTTGACGAATGAGGTTTTTTCGCTTATGCGTTTTCCGCTGAAGATATTCTGGAAAATGTTCAGAATAAGATGCGGTTTGCTGTGTTATATTTTGATTAAAATAAAATTATAGTTTATCGGAGATAACTTATGCTCGACACAAAAACAGGTTTGCTTTACATAAAAAAACGGTCAGTACCGGAAATCCTGACGTATATTATTTTCCTGTTTCCGTTTATAATGGCATTTCTGCTTGAATTTCTGCATTTGCCTTCATTTGTAAAATATTCTGTTGATATAATGTATATATCAGTTTTGTTTATGGTTAATGCCGGCAGAAATACATACGTACGGAAAAACCACGCAACATTTGTTGGATTCATAATTGTATTTTTGCTGTATACCCTGTTTGTTTATTTGTTTAATTTTCAGTCACCGTTCTATTATCTTTGGGGTGTACGGAATAATTTCAGATTTTATGCTGCATTTATAATTTATATAGCGGTTTTTGATGAGGAAGATGCGGCAGGCTGTCTGAAGCTTATGGATTATCTTTTCTGGATAAACGCAATAATTTCTGTTTTTCAGTTTTTTGTTCTGGGTTACAGACAGGATTTTCTCGGAGGAATATTCGGCGTCGACAGAGGCTGTAATGCTTACACAATCGTATTTTTCTCGATTGTTATAGGTAAATCGCTTGTTTTATTTATGGAAAAGCAGGAAAAAGCTGCAGTCTGCTTTACAAAATGCGGTGTATCCCTTCTTATTGCCGCAATGGCTGAGCTGAAATTCTATTTCTTGCTTTTCGTTATGATTCTTCTGGTTTGTACCGTTATGACACGTTTTTCTTTCAGGAAAACAATTATATTGATTGTTGCGGCGGTGCTGCTGATGCTTTCCGGTTTGCTTCTGCCGATGCTTTTCGGCGAAAAAACAGCCCTTACACCCGAAAACATCTGGAAAATGATAACAGCAACAAACTATGCGACCAATAAAGACCTTGGCAGATTTACGGCTATTCCCACAATCAGCAGAGACTTTCTTACGGGATGGGCGGACAAGCTTTTCGGAATGGGACTCGGAAACTGCGATACATCATCGTTTGATATATGTAACAGCACTTTCTATAAATCTCATTCTTATCTGAACTACAACTGGTTTTCAAGTGCTATTTTGTTCCTGGAAACAGGATATATCGGTTTGTTGACATATCTTTCATTCTTTATAGTTTGTTTCTTTTCGGCAAGAAACCGTATGAAGAGAAAAGCGGCAAACGAGCTTTTTTGCAGAATAAGCATGATGATGTCAATAGTCTGCTTTATATTGGTTTTTTATAATTCATCTTTGAGAACCGAAATAGGATATATGGCATTCTTTGCTTTGGCACTTCCGTTTGCGGGAAATAACCGGCAAGATGATAATTCTGTATCGGGTTTACCGATAAAGTTGAAAATATAGGAGGAAAACACCATGCTCAAAAAAACAGGTAAACGTTTGCTGTCTTTGATATTGGCGGCGATGATTATTGTTTCCACTTTTTCTGTTCAGACATTTGTTATGGGTATGAGCGAGGAAGACAGAAAGGAAATAGAATCTTTCTTCGGTATTGATGAGAGCAATCCTCTCTGGCATACCGTTGTGGAAATGGATTCTGTTTTGCTTCGTTATCTCGGAAAATCTGATGCGTCTGAAATCGAGATTGCAGATGCAATAAGTAAAATGGACTTTGAAACTCTTCAGTATGCTGAAGAGGATATCAAAGCTGTTACGGATTTGGTGAAAGATCTTTCGCAGGAAGAACAGATTCTTCTTTTTGAAACATCAATTGCCAAAACGTTCGGCGATTTTAATTCTGCGATAGAGAGTGTGTCAACTCTCGGCACAAATGCGTCGAAAACAGTTTCCGTGCTTGACGGCAAGGTTATGATTACCGACAGTCAGGGTACAGGAAGCGTGTCCGGTTCAACGGTGACTGTAAACGTAAAGGGCGGTCTTGTTTCAGGCAAAACCAATACAGTTGATATTTATAACAATACCGACGAAATTGCAACAATCAGTTTTAATTATGAAGCATCAAATTATGATTCTTTCAGCGAATCAAGAGCAAGCGGTGCATATTCCGCAGTTCTTTATCCCGATTCAAACATAACATTTACCATAAAATCAAAGGCTGCTTATCAGACTGCAACTCTGATTCTGAGCGATATCAAGTATGTTGCCGCTGCGGCACAGTCGAACGTTGCGGTTGACTATATTTCATCATTGGGAAGCGTAACCGTTAACGGTAAGGCTGTTGCACCCGATGAGGTGACCGTTGCAACACTCACTGAGGGTGCAACACTTGTTGCAACTCCTGCAAACGGTTCGAATTTCATCGGTTGGGTTAACGCATCCAATGACTATATTCTTTCAACATCAACAACATATAAGTTTACTCCCGTTGCAGATACAACTATAAAAGCTGTGTTTACAGGCAAAACAGCCGAGGCGTATTTTACGGCAGGCGATTCATCCTATCTTTTCTCAGACCTTACAAAAGCTGCAAATCATGCAGCAACTACAGGCAACAAAACCGTTACACTTATCAATGACGGTGTTCTTTCTGCAGGCAATTATACGATTCCTTCCGGAGTAACGCTTCTTATTCCCTTTGATGATGCAGGTACTGTTTATACAACCACTCCTGCGTATGTTGAGGGTGACACAAGAACAACTCCCACGGCATTCCGTACTCTTACCATGGCAAGCGGTGCAAATATCACGGTTAACGGAACGCTTGCACTTCCTGCCAAGCACTATCCCGCAAAGGGAAGCAGAGCAAACGGCGGTTCACCTGACGGTCCTTGCAGTTTTATTAAAATGGAGTCGGGAAGTAACATAACAATCAGCAACGGTGCGAATCTTTATGCCTACGGTTTTATTATCGGCGACGGTACTGTTCTTGCAAAGAACGGTGCATCGGTTTACGAATATTTTCAGATAATGGACTTCAGAGGCGGCAGTCAGACAACCGATATGAAAAACGGTGTTTTCCCGCTTTCCCAGTATTATATTCAGAATATTGAAGTTCCTCTTACATTGGAAGCAGGTTCAACCGAAAGCTGCTATACTTCCATGACCATTTCGGGTATGACTCTCGGTTCAGGTGTAACATTTATCGCGAAAAGCGGAGCAATGTTTAATCATTCATCGGGTACAGTTACCAAGAGATATGACCCTGCAACAGACAGACTTGTTGTTGACCTCAACGGCGAAATGTCCATAAGTCCCATTGAAATGGAAGTCGGAAGCGGTCTTCTTTCAACAAAAATCAACTCAAAGAACTATGAGCTTCCCATTAACGGCAACATAACCGTTAATGTCAACAGCGGTTCAATCACTCTTGCACAGGATGTTGCAATGCTTCCCGGCGCGGAAATCAACATCGCCGAAGGTGCAAAATGTGTTATCGGTTCAAACACCAATGTTTATGTTTATGATGCTGACCAGTGGGGAACCTTCTGCAGTTCAACAAATAAAAAGTTTATTCCCGTTCAGTATGCTCCGGGCAGAAAATATAACAGAACCGATAAAGATATAAAGGATGCATCAATCAGAGTTGACGGTACACTGGATGCTTCAAACGGTTATCTTTACACATCGGCAGGCGGTGCGAATATTTACGGCACAGCTTCGGGTAAAGCCGTTATCAAGGCCGGCACACAGTCTGTAACACATCAGCTTGTTCAGAATACGGGCTATACCGAAATTCCGCTGACACCTGCGAAGCTTAAAAATGCAGACGGAACTTATGTGTCAACCGCAAGCGGTACGGCAACATATTACTATATTAATAATGTATGGGTAAATCATACCAACGGTCATATTTATACAGAAGAAATTGTGTCTGTTGCAGACTGTGAAACTGCAGGAGTGAAGAAGTTTACCTGTCCCTGCGGATATTCATACACAGAAACTTCTCCCGCACTCGGACACAATCCCGGTGCATCCGTTACCTGTACGGAAGATCAGGTATGTCTGACATGCGGAAAGATTTTGGTTGCATCTGTAGGTCATACCTATAACTCCGTAAAAACCAATCCCGACTGTACGAACGGCGGTTACACAACTTACACTTGCTCCAAGTGCGGTGACAGCTATGTTTCTGATAAAGTTCCTGCTCTCGGTCACGCTCCGGGAAGCAGTGCAACCTGTACAAAGGCACAGATATGTACAGTTTGCGGTGTCGAACTTACGGCAGCACTCGGTCATAACTATACTTCGGAAATAAAAGCTCCTGACTGTACTCATGCCGGTTATACATTGCATACATGTCTGAATTGCGGAGATTCATATAAAGATAATGAGATTTCTGCACTTGGTCATACTCCCGGTGCAGATGCAACCTGCACTCAGGCTCAGGTATGTACCGTCTGCGGAGAAGTTCTCAAGTCTGAAAACGGTCATGTTCCGGGTATTGCTGCAACCTGTACCGATGCTCAGATCTGCGATGTCTGCGGTGAAGTTCTTGTTCCCGCGCTCGGTCATGATATAGTTTATGAGGATGCAGTCGATTCAACCTGTACCAAAGACGGATACAGTGCAGGCAGTCATTGCTCGCGTTGCGACTACACTGAGGGTAAAACCATCATTCCCGCAAAGGGTCATACTCCGGGCTATGAAGCAACCTGTACTACAAATCAGATTTGTACCGTGTGCTATGAAGAACTCAGAGCACCTCTCGGCCATAACTATGAAGAAACAGTTGTAAACGCAACCTGTCTTGAAGGCGGATATATTGCGGTAACCTGCTCAGGCTGCGGTGACAGCTATATCAAGGAAGAAATGCCTGCAACAGGCCATACTCCGGCTGAAGAAGCGAATTGCGAACAGGCACAGGTTTGTTCGGGTTGCGGTATTATTCTTGCTCAAGCCAAAGGACATACTCCGGGTGCAGATGCAACCTGTACGGAAGCACAGATTTGTACCGACTGCGGCGAAGAGCTTGTTCCTGCATTGGGTCATACACCCGGCAAGAAAGCAACCTGTAAAAATGCACAGACATGTACAGTATGCGGCGAAGAGCTTGCACCCGTTCTTGAACACAGATTTGTTGAAAACAGAACAGATGCAACCTGTACCGAAAACGGAAGCGTTTCTTATACCTGCTCACGCTGCAGATACACTTATTTTGACAGTGAAATCGAAGCAACAGGCCATAACATGAGTGCAGGAACCTGCACAGAGCCTTCAAGATGCCTTAATGCAAACTGTGATTATACTGAAGGCGAATCCTTTGATCATACCATCGTTATTGATGAAGAAATGCCTGCATTCTGTGAGCAGGACGGTCTTACCGAAGGAAGTCATTGTTCCGTTTGCGGAACTGTAATAGTTGAGCAGGAAATCATTCCCGCATTGGGTCATAACATTACTCAGCATCCTGCAAAAGCACCTACGTTCACAAGCGTAGGCTGGGAAGCATATGAAGACTGCTCACGGTGCGGATATTCAACTTATGTTGAGATTCCCAAGCTTGATGTTCCCGCTGTTTCGGACTACGAAACATTCCTTGAAAACCTTGAGCTTCTTGAAGAACTTGCTGTTACATATGCCGCAGAAGTTCCGGGAAAAGATCCTCTTCAGCTCATAATCAAATATATCCGTACAGGCGTTGACCGCTATAACGAAGGCTCATGGGGCATTATGGCAGGTTATGAAGATACGGGATTTGCGGAATATGTTGCAAAGGTAGAAGATACATTCAATTCTGTTGCCGCTGAGGGTGAACAGATAACGGTAAGCGGTCTCAAGAATATAGAACTGTTTGATATTCCCAACGGCAACACCGTCGATTTCGGGCATATGTTCGGAACAATGGATATAACTTATCACAACAAGGGCAGTCAGGGCCATGCTGACGTCGGCGGCTGGACAGGCGACCTCGTTGACCTTATTGAATTCTCGGATTACGGCGGAGTAACGGGAACACTCGATGAGATGATTGCTGAAATCGGTACAAACTATCTTCTTCAGGATGACCCCGAAGAGGTAGGCGGCTTCAATCAGCAGGATATGTACGGTGATATGGACTCACTCTATCTCATGAATGTTCTCACTTCAACCGTATACGAACAGGGTGCGGTTACTGCGTTATTCAGAGAATACTTCACCGAAAATCTTTCAATGGAAACCAGAGCCGATTATTTCCTCAGAAACAGACTCGGCGGCGTAAGCACACGTGCAGATGTGCGTAATTCGGTTTATAATATTTACACAAGCAACAGACTTATAACAACTCTTGAGGGTACTAAGGAGTTCAACACTCAGGATATCAGTCTGCTCAGAAAAGCAAGTTGTTATGCATTTGCGGATTATATCTGTAAGCTTGCAGGTGACTATGTTGAAGTAACTGAAAATCCCTATTTCACGGTATTTGAGTCAGAGCAGACAACCCTTGCTCCCGGTGTTATTCAGCATACAAAGAAAGCAACTTCTGCGGATAACAAGCAGATGGTTTATTATACCGCAACTGCAGACTTAACCAGAGATGACGTTCACGTATTCGCAAACTACAAAAATAATGATCCTACCCAATGGGGTATGCAGCCCGTACTTACACAGGCTAATGCTGCTCAGGAAAAATACGGCAATCCCGAAAGCGAGCATTATATTGAAAACTATAATGTAATTGCAAGTATCAACGGTGACGGTTTCAATATGGGTACCGGTGAACCCGGCGGTCTTCTTGTTATGAACGGCAAGGAATATCACAGCATTCATCCCAGTAACGGTTTCTTCGGCATTCTTGAAGACGGTACACCCGTTATAGGAACAACACAGGAGTATAACACAATCTATAAAGACCGTGTCAAAGAGGGCATCGGCGGTTTCGGTTCAATGCTGATTACTGACGGTGAAATCAACATAACCCAGACAACGAATTATTATTCAAGCCGTGCGAGCCGAACAGCAGTCGGTATAACAAGAACAGGTAAGGTTGTATTCATGGTTCTTGACGGCAGACAGGAGCCTATTTCCTGCGGCGGAAGCATGATTGAAATTGCACAGATAATGTTTGATGCAGGTTGCGTTCAGGCTATTAACCTTGACGGCGGCGGCTCAACAACATACGTTGCAAAGCTTGAAGGCGATGATAAGTTAAGCGTTGCAAGCAGACCTTCCGACGGTGCGGCACGTTCCGTAAGTACATCGCTTATGATTGTCTCGACTGCACCCAGCTCAACAGCATTCCATCATGCAATCATTGAAAGCGAAACTGATTATCTTACAAAGGGTGCATCTGTTCAGCTTACTGCGGCAGGTGTAAGCGCAACGGGTAACTCAGCTGAACTTCCCGAAGGCACAACATGGGCTGTTTCCGATGAAAAATGGGGAACGATTACCGAGGACGGTGTATTTACGGGTCTGAGAAACGGTACGGTTGAAGTTTATGTTATGCTCGGCGATGAAATACTCGGCAAAAAGACGATGAATATTGTTGTACCTGACCGAGTTTATTTCACAAAGAATAATATAGATGTAATTTACGGAATAAAATCAGAGCTTCCCGTTGTTGCTCTTTACGAAAGCAAACCCGTAACAGTTCTTTATGAAGATATTGTGCTTACGGTGAATAACCCTGCTGCAGGTGTTATTGACGGATTCGGGTTTATCGCAACCGAAGGCACGGGAATAAAGAATGCGGTTATAACAGCAGCTCTTGCGGCTGATCCGTCAAAAACCGCATCAATAAATGTTGCATTGTATAATGAGGGCGATATCTCATTCGATTTTGATAAAGCAACAGGCGGTGACCGTGTATTTGCATGGTTAAGAACAGTTTCAAACTCAACAACAGAGGATAATCTGGTTTACAATATCCGGAATACGGATGAGCCTATGATAACCGATTATACCTTTGCAATTGATATGACGCAGATTCCCATTCCCGACAGGCTTGCTGAGCTTACAACAATGCTTCCCGGTGCTGAGATTGAAGGTGCATCGGCATGGACATTCCTTCTTCAGCTTGCTGAACGTGTAAGTGTGCTTACAGAGGTCAAGCCTACGGTTAAGGTTGATGATGATTTCATCGTTGACTATTCGGAAGTAACTCTTATCAACGATTATTTCGAGCTTAACGGAATAGATTATGATGAAGAGAAAAATACTCTTACCATGACTCTTAACTGGATTGACCAGACTCAGTCAATTGATGCGGAAACGGCAAATCCTCTTTGCATTCTTAAAGGAATCAAGCTCATTCCCAAGGATGATGCAAATTGGTCAAAGGACCGTCTGGAAGCAATAAACGAAGGCGAAATCAGTTATAATGTTTATATGCGTGCATCCGCACTCTATGCCTTTGCAAATAAATCCGAAAATCAGAAGGCATACGGTATCTATCCGTTTATTAACCCCAATGACGAAAATGAAAAAGGCGGATACTTCGGCAATGTTTATGCACAGTTCAAAGACAGCTACACTCTTTCCAAAGCAGTCAAAGACGGCTGGGTGAATGAGGAAGGCGGCTTTGCATACTATGCAGACGGTGAAAGATATACAGGCATCAAGCTGATTGACGGATACTATTATGATTTCGGCGAAAACGGAATAAATGAAGGTCAGAATAAATACACAGGCGTTTTCTACGATGAGGTTTATGATGTTTACCGTTATGCAAAAATAGGTGAGCTTGTATCAGGCTGGCATCAGATTGGCGAAGACTGGTATTATTTCCATGCCGATACCATGGCTGCAAAACCCGGTTATTATCAGGTCGGTGCAGTATCATATAACTTTGAGGCAACCGGTAAAATTACTTCAGGTGTATGGGTCAAGTGTGTTCTGGGCTACAGATATTACTACGGTCCTTCATATTACAGAACAGGCTGGGAAGTAATTGACGGCAACAGATATTATTTTGAAGACTCATACAGATATGAAGGCTATCGTCGTGTAACCGAGTCCAACAGTCAGGATTACTACTGGTATGATTTCGGCACAGACGGTATATGCAAAGATGAAGTTATTCCCGACGGAATATATGATGATGCAGGCAAGGGCATCTGTTATGTAAAGGACGGATTATCCCAGAAGGGTATTTATAAGATTGACGGCGATTATTATCTGTTCTATTACGATGCCTATGCAAAATCGGGCAAGGGATATGCGTTTGAAACACACTGTGACCTTCCTATAGGTGTATACTATTTCGGCGAAGATTATAAAATGCTTAACGGAATAGTGGAAGAGGCTGACGGAATTTATTACTACACAACAGGTAAACCCAAAACAGTCGGACTTGTTGAATACAACGGTGATTATTACTTCGTCGGCGAGCCTGACGGCAAAGTGGTTGTCAACAAGAGGGCGTATGTATGGGAAGCAAACGGATATTTCCCTGAGGGATATTATGAATTTGGTCCCGATGGTAAAATGCTCAACGGAATAGTTGAAAAAGACGGTGTTCTTTATCATTATGTTAACGGAAGACCCTCGAAGTCAGGTCTCGTTTTGGTAGGCGATGAATACTATCATGTAAGCGGAGAAAACGGTGAAATTACGGTTGATAACAAGGTATGGACAGGAAACGAAACCTTACCTGAAGCCAACTACAGCTTCGGCCCTGACGGAAAGCTGCTTGACGGAATAGTTGAAATCGATGGCGTTCTTTGTTATTATTCCAACGGCAGACCTTCGCAGGCAGGTCTTATCAAAATCGGCGATGATTACTATTTTGCCGACGGTGTTAACGGTGAACTTGCAGTTGATAAAAAACACTATGTATGGAAACCCAATTCACTTCTTCCCGAAGGTCATTACGAATTCGGTCCTGACGGAAAAATGCTTGACGGAATAGTAGAAAAAGACGGTGTTCTTTATTACTATGAAACAGGCCGCGGAGTGCAGGCAGGTCTTGTCAAAATCGGTGATGATTATTATTTTGCAGGCGGCGCAAACGGTGAATTGACGGTAAACAAAAAATATTATATCTGGCAGAGTAACGGTCTTCTTCCCGAAAGCAACTATGTGTTTGGCGCAGACGGAAAAATGCTTGACGGAATTGTTGAGAAAGAAGACGGATTGTATGCCTACGATACCGGAAAAATTCTTGATCCCGGATTACATTTTATTGATGGTGCATATTATTTTGTTGAAGACGCAAACGGAAAACTTTCCGTAAACAAAAAGAAATATGCTTGGGAGACACACGGTCTGTTGCCTGAATCAACATACGAATACGGTCCCGACGGTAAAATGCTTGACGGTATAGTGGAAAAAGACGGAGTTCTTTATTACTATAACACGGGTAAAGCCGGACCTGTAGGTCTTGTCAAGATAGGCGATGACTATTACTTCGCAGGCGGTTCCAACGGCGAACTTGCAGTTAATAAAACCCAGTATGCATGGGAAACCAACGGCTTGCTTCCCGAAAAGAACTATGATTACGATGAAAACGGTAAGAT
Source organism: Acutalibacteraceae bacterium (assembly GCA_045542715.1). GTDB lineage: Bacteria > Bacillota > Clostridia > Oscillospirales > Acutalibacteraceae > CAG-177. The sequence continues at coordinate 79,054 of JAZQLN010000005.1, read as the reverse complement.
GTATAACGGTTTCTTTGAAAGAGACGGAATAAAGTATTATTATATTAACGGCAGACCCGCACCGGTTGGTCTTAACTATGTTGACGGATACTATTATTTCGTGAAATATGACGGCTCGCTTATCGTTAATCAGTCATATTACGCATGGGAAACAAACGGACTTTCTGTTGAGATGACCTACACATTCAATGAAAACGGTCAGATTATAGGTTGATAAAACACAAATATTCCGCAGTGTCTGAATAAGGCACTGCGGAAATTGCTGAAACGGATTTATATGATGAATTACACAAAGGTTATAAATAATGCCAAGTGGATAGTTATTTGTAAAATAATACAATCGGTGCTGCAGTTGATAGTTGGAATGCTTACTGCCAGATTTCTCGGACCTTCAAATTACGGCCTGATAAAGTATGCTGCATCGGTTGTAGCTTTTGCTCTGCCGCTTATGAAACTCGGATTTAACGCAACTCTTGTGCATGAGCTTGTTGAAGACCCTCAGAAAGAAGGGGAGATAATCGGCACATCAATGCTCATGAATCTTGCATCGGGTTTTGTTTGCATCGGAGGGGTGACGTTATTCTCTCATCTGATGAATCCCGGCGAAGATGAAACGGTTTTGGTTTGTGTGCTTTACAGCATATCTCTTGTGTTTGCCGCTTTGGAAATGATTCAGTATTGGTTTCAGTATATGCTTAAATCCAAGCAGTCATCTCTGGTAATGCTGGTTGCATACGGAGTTGTAACCTTATATAAAATTTATCTTCTTGTTACCTCGAAAAGTGTTTATTGGTTTGCTCTTTCAAATTCGGTTGAGTATGCCGTGATAGCTGTTTTGCTGATTGTTATTTATTTCAGAAGCGGCGGAAGGATAAGCTTTTCGTTTTCAAGAGGCAAAAAGATGTTTTCCAAAAGCAAGCATTATATTCTTGCATCGTTGATGCTTGTTGTTTTGCAAAACACAGACCATATCATGCTTACCGGTATCTCCGGCACGGAAGAAAACGGATTTTATTCTGCAGCCATAACTTGTGCGTATATTGTTGAGTTTGTATATCTTGCGATAGTCGATTCCTTCCGACCGGTTATTCTTGAAAATAAAAAAGAGAATTCTCCGGAATTTGAGCTTAATGTTTCAAGGCTTTACGGAGTTACAACATATCTTGCAATTGCACAAAGCATAGTTTTTACAATTTTTGCCAAACCGATAGTCTATTTGCTATACGGAAATGAGTACACGGCTTCGGTAACTGTTTTACAGATTCTGATATGGTTTTTTGCGTTTTCGATTATGGGAACGGTACGAAACGTCTGGATTCTGGCAGAACAAAAGCAAAAATATCTTTGGATAATAAACTTATCGGGAGCATTGTTCAATATAGTGCTTAATGCGGTTCTTATTCCCGGTTGGGGTGCTTGCGGTGCGGCATTTGCATCACTTATGACACAGTTTTTAATGAATTTTGTTCTCGGATTTATCATGAAACCTATCCGCGAAAACAACCGCCTTCTTTTAAAAGGCTTGAATCCGAAGTTCGTCATCAGGGAAAGCAAAAATCTCGCAGGTATTCTTCTCGACGGTTTCAAAAAGAAAAAAGAAGTCAAAGTAAAATAAAAAAGGTCAGTTGTGCAAATTTTCGCATAACTGACCTTTAATCATTATTTCTTCTTTAAATATTTGATGAGTTTTATAGTGCCGAAAACAGCACCCGCAACAACAGCGATTTCCTTGGCGGTTGTTACAACCTGCGAAACACTGGTCGGAACATAGCTGTAAACAGCAAATTTGGCGGGATTTTTAACATTTTTACCGCAAAGCTCGCCGAAAGTAACCGTTTTGGTTTCAAAGCTTCCGTTTTCGTCAAGGTCGATGATGCGAACGCCTCTGTCGTAACCGGGACCGTAAACATTGAAGCCTGCTCCCTGAGCATATCCGAGCTTGATTCCTTTATAGTCCGCAACGAAGCTGTTATTGTGGTCGTGACCCACAAACAAACCGAGCACCTCGCCTTTTTCAAGAAAAGCATCGATTTCGCCGCTGTTTTTATACGGTGCGGCGGGGGATTCACGCATGAAACCGCGTAAGTCACAATTATGAGGGTCAAGAACATAGAATTCGTTTTTGTGATTTCCGTATGCTCTTACAGCTTTCTTCGTGAATCTTCTGACGGGCTTGATAACCTCAAAGTATTCGGGTGTGGGAATATGCTGAAAAGCAACGGAAGGAACGGGCGATTCATATGAATCTCTTGTTTTTCTGTACCAATCAAGCTGATTAGCGTTTAGTCCGCTGTAGCCGCCGTCTTCAGCCTTTGAATGTGTATCAAACATATAAACAAGAAATTTGTTTTCAATATCAAGACAAAAGGTTCCTTTATCATCGTCGGAAGCAGGGTCGGAATAAACAAAAGCAGGAGACTGTTTATAGATTTCGAACTGCTCGGAATTGTTCAATGCCGCTTCGCCGTCATGATTTCCGAAAGTCATGGTGAAAGGAATGCCTCTTTCTTCAATCGGCTTTATCAGAGCTTTTAATGTTGATTCAACATTAGCCTTACCTTTTTCGCCGAGAAAGAAAGAAGAGTAACCTTTGATCTGGTCGCCCGTAAAAACAACAAGGTCGGGCTTTTCTCTGTCAAGAGCAGCTGAAATAAGCTTGATTGTGTCTGGAGATACGGCGGGAATTTCCTGGGTATCCGCAATCTGCATAATGCGGAATTTACCGTTTCTGAATTTCAAATTTTTATTCTGCATTTTATCACCTATTAAAAAACCGCCGAAGTTGTTGCCTCGGCGGTATAAGTTTTTATTTGTGGCTGCTGAAACCGTATTTATCAAGAAGCTTGTGAATTCTGTCCTTGGGGTCAAGAAGACTGCTTACCGATTCATCATGGTTGAGAGTATCGATGATATATGAGCAGTATTTGCACATATCAACGCTTACATACCATTCTCTTGAAAGAAGTTCGGGAGTTGAGTAAATAAGGTTGGTTGTGAAAACTTTGGAGATAAGACCGTCTTTGTATGCCTTATCGAATGTATCAAGACCGTTGCAGAAGAGGCCGAAGGAAGCACAGATGAAGATTCTGTTTGCCTTGAGTTCCTTGAGCTTTGTTGCAACTTCAATCATTGAATCGCCTGATGAAATCATATCATCAATGATGATAACATCCTTGCCTTCGATATCCGAACCGAGGAATTCATGGGCAACGATGGGATTTCTGCCATCGACAATCTGTGAATAGTCACGGCGTTTATAGAACATACCAAGGTCAAGACCGAGAACGTTTGAGAAATAAATGCAACGGCCCATACCGCCTTCATCGGGAGAAATAACCATCATATGGTTATTGTCAATGTTGAGGTCGGGAATGTTTTTGCACATTGCTTTGATCATCTGATATACGGGCTGAACATTTTCAAATCCGTTCTGAGGAATAGCATTCTGAACTCTGGGATCGTGAGCATCAAAAGTGATAACGTTGTCAACGCCGTAGTTAAGGCAAATCTCACGAAGCATATCTGCACAGTCGAGAGACTCTCTGCTTGTACGTCTGTGCTGTCTGCCTTCATAAAGCATAGGCATGATAACATTGATTCTTCTTGCTTTACCTGCGATTGCACTGATTGCACGCTTGAGGTTAGCATAGTGATCATCGGGACTCATGGGAACATAACGTCCGTACATTTTATATTCAACGCTGTAGTTGAAGGGGTCACAAAGAATAAAAACATCAAAACCTCTGACTGTCTGATTGATAACGCACTTACCTTCGCCTGTTCCGAATCTGGGGAAGGCGGCTTTGATAAGATAGCTTTCCTTTTCATATCCCGCAAAGGGAAGGGTCAGCTTGTGCTCGCTTTCTCTTTCTTTTCTCCATTTAACGAGATAAGCATCAATTTTTTCTGCAACTTTTTCGCATCCGGGAAGAGCGAGAATTCCGAGCTGTCCCACAGGGATTGTTGTGAAATCTGCATATTCAGGCATGGCTAATTCCTCCGCTTTGTAATCTATACAACATTCTACAATATTTTTTGGAATTTTTAAAGATTATATTGAAAATTTACGGTTAAAAAAATATACAATATTTTGTGTTCATTTTGTGTATTTTGCCGATAAACGACAATATTATGATTTTATGTAAAGCTTCTGTCGATGCAAATAACGGTAAAATAATCCGGGTTGATTTTTTTGATTTCGGTATCTGCGGCAGCTTTGAATTCTTCTTCAGTATATTTTGATTTTCTGGGCAAAACCACGTCAAAAATCATGTTGGTGTGGGTAGGGCCTTCAACAACTCTGAAATCGTGCATGGTAGCATCGCTGCAAAGCTTACTGATTACGGATGCTGCAATTTCGCGAAGCTCGTGTGTGCGTTCATCGCTCATAACGGGATCCATATGAATTGAAATGTCAATTCCCAGCTCCTCTTTTGTTTTTCTCTCAATAAGGTCTATGGTATCGTGGCTATGAAGGATGTTTTTTTCGGCGGGTACTTCCGCATGAAGCGAGCCGTAAATTCTTGAACTTCCGTAGCTGTGAAGCACAAGGTCATGAATGCCGACAACTCCGTCAAAAGACATAACGAGTTCTTCAAGCTGAGAAACGATTTCTTTATCGGGAGGCTCACCGAGAAGAGGACCGAGAGTGTTCTTTATTATGTCGATGCCTGCATAGATGATAACAAGGGCTACGATGATACCCATAACTGCGTCAACAGGCTTATCGGTAAACTTTGAAGAGATGAGGGCAACAAGCGAACAGGTTGTTGCGGCGATATCGCCGAGACTGTCGGTCACAACCGCATCAACAGCAACGGAGTTGATTGCCTTGCCGATTTTACGGTTGAAAAGTGCGAGCCAGATTTTTCCGAAAATCGAAAGCACGAGAACGATAACGGCAGGAACACTGAAAACAACCGTTTCGGGATTGCTGAATTTATCAATTGATGTTTTTATCAGTTCAACGCCCATAATCATGATAAAGAATGCAAGAGTCAGTGCCGAAACATACTCAATTCTTCCGTGACCGAAGGGATGCTCGTCGTCTGCGGGTTTGCCCGAAATCTTGAATCCGACAAGGCTGATTATCGATGAAATTGCATCGAAGATATTGTTTGCTCCGTCTGCGATGATTGAAATACTGTTTGATATTGCACCGAATATCATTTTGAAAACAGAGAGAATAATATTCAGAACGATACCCGTAACACCGCTTAAAACACCGTATCTGAGTCGGACTTTTTCGGATTTTGTGTTCTGATAATCCTTGATAAAAAGTCTGATAAGAAGCTTTGTCAAAAAAACCACTCCTTTTTATTTTGAAATGTGAACATCAAGCTGACCGTAGGGGATATTTATTCCTTTTTCATCAAACGCAAGCTTGACTTTTTCCTGCATGTAGTAATAAACATTCCAGTATTCATCAGCGGAACACCATATAAAGCAAGTCAGATTAACAGAGCTTGCACCGTGTTCTTTGACTGCGATAAGAGGTTCAGGGTCAGTGAAAATAAGCTCATTTGAGCGTACAACCTCAAGCAGAGTCTTTTTGGCAAGGGCTATATCATTATCATATGCAATAGAGAAAACAAGGTCGAGTCTTCTTCGGCTTTCTGCGTTATAATTGATGATGTTGTTTGAGGTTATATATGAATTGGGAATGATTACTCTCTTGTTATCAACGGTAATGAGAACGGTATACATTATCTTTATTTCCTGAACTTTGCCGCTGACATTTCCGACATCAATATAATCTCCGCTTTTGAAAGGATGGTTGGCAAGAATCTGAACACCGCTTGCAAGCTGACTGATGCTTGACTGAAGACCGATGCCTGCGGTAACACCTGCGGCACCCAGTGCGGTAACAAAAGAATTGATATCGAAATTGAGGGTCGAAAGTGCAGAGAGAATAAATATAAATTTGAGTATGAGCGTAACAACGGTTTTTATAAAGCTGTGGATTGAGGGGTCAACACCTTTTGCCTGCAATCCTTTTACAACAAGCTTGCCGATAAAGTTTGAAATGATGAAGCCGACGATTACTATCAACAGTGCCGAAACAATAAGAGGGGCTATTGATAAAAGATACTGAGGGATTTCCCCATAGTTTTTTGACTGGATGATTGATGCAAGGTCAAGTGAATAATGAATCATGTTCTGCCTCCAAAAATATATTCAAGATATTATAACCCATAAAATATGATATGGCAATAACCGATATAAAACTATGGAAAAAATAAAAACAAAATCTTGAAATTTACAACACTTGTTTAATCTGACTGAAAACACGGCGGTTAAATATTCTAAATGGTGTTGACAAAATAATAATAATGCACTATAATTATGGTGCTGATTTGGTTTTATGGGTGAATTATGCCCAATCAGGTCTGCAAGAGTTGCCGGTGTGGCGAAATCGGCAGACGCAAGGGACTTAAAATCCCTCGGTGGCAACACCGTACCGGTTCAAGTCCGGTCACCGGCACCAGAATGCCTTCGCTTGCGCATTCGGGGGCATTAATTAATGAATAATGAATAATTGATTTTTGTATATACATAAAAACATAAGGATGCAAGAGCCGATTGTAAAGTGTTATGCAAATAACAATTTATTCATTGTTCATTTTTTTATATCAAAAATCCGCTGTAACCGTTTGTTGTCGGTCACAGCGGTTAATTTATTTTTTGCTTCTTTCAAGAAATTCTTTATAAAGCTTTTCTTTGTATTCATCGGAATATTCGTATGTCCACAGATTGAAAATTCCGTTGAAATCTTCGAATGTTTCGTCGGGATAAATCTTTGTCTGCCCGAATTTGTAAGGCAGAGGAATTTCGGCAGTGCCGTTTGATGCAATGTGATATTCTTTTGCGAGAGCAATTGCGGTTCTGTTTGATTCCTGACGGGGTAATTCTTCATCAAATTTAATCTCTGTTACCGCAAACAAAGCACATTCGGCGTTGGCGTAACGGTAAAATTCGGGAGAAGTGCCTGTGTGCCCGTGATGAGAAACCTGAACAATGTCGCATTTGAGATAATCTCCGAAGCGTCTGACCATAACCTTGTCACTTTCAACCGAACAGTCGCCGGGAATCAGCACCTTGCTTCCTTCGGCAGTCATCATAAGAGCGGTTGAAGTGTTATTGAAATCGCTGAACGATTCGGGGAAAACATCCTCGTGTGTGCAAAGAACAACAAATTCAAGGTTCCTTACATAAAAATGCTGACCCGAATGAAGATTTACGCATTTGATATCGGGATTTCTCTGCATGGTTGCTTCAAACTTTTTATGAACGGCAAGTCCGCATTCACCCCAGTAAACATTATGCTTGTCTTCGGTTGAAGGGAAGTTGTAATAAACCGTCTCAATATCAATTTCGTTTTTGTGGTAGTCAACAATATCAAGGAATTTGGCAACATGGTCTTCGTGTGCATGCGAGAAATACCAACCCGAAACAACAGGCTTTTTGCCTGCGTTGATTTGAGTAAGAAATTCGACTATTCTTATATCGTCGTTGACCGAATACATATGTGCCGAGTCAACAACAAAGAAACTGCCGTCTTTGCAGCGTACGATAAGGCACATACCGCAATCGATAAGGCTGTGGTCAATTTCATACTGCCAGAAAGTAACGGGGCAGATATCTTCACATTTTTCGGGCACGGTACTGAAAAGATTTGTGTTGGGGTCTGCGATTAATCTCATTTCTTTTTCGGAGTCGCAGTAGTAAATATGAACAACGGTTTTTCCGAGATATGTTTTGTAATAATTATTTTTTATTGTGTTTTCGGAATAGAGTGTGAAGTCTGATGCTTCTATTTTTTTGCAGTCATCGTCGAATGCTTCTTTTGAGTAGTTCTTGTAAAGAAGCATAAAACAGCCTTTACTGCAGTCATATTCAAAATCGGGCTTTGTTTCGGGAAGGGAAATGCCGTCAAAAATTCTGTTCATAGCCTACATCTCTTTCGTGATTATTTATCGGTAAGGTTTCTGATCCATTTTTTGCTTTTGAAGCGTGCAATGCTCATCACTGTTTTGGGAATATCCTCGCACAGATACATTGCCATAATCAGATAAACAAAGTCCACACGGGCAAATATTCCGAGGTATACAACAACGGGAATACTTATCAGGTAAAGCGAAATACAGTCATAATATATTCCGATTTTTGTATCTCCGCCCGCACGGAAAGTTCCGACTATAAGAGTATACGGTATGTTTCTTATCGGAAGCCATATGCAATAAAGAAGAATAAGCGAAGATGCAACATCAAACGCACCCTGAGTTTCTATCTGAAGAAGATTCAGAACGGGATTCCGTATAAGTGCGAGAACCGAACTGGTTAAAATACCTATTATCGGTGTCATGATAAGGAATTTTTTTGCTTGCTTATACGCACCCGATTCATTTCCTTCGCCGATGCTTTTGCCCGTCATGATTGAACAGGCATGGCATATACCGACAAAGAAAACAAAGGCAACCTGTTCAATTGAGCTGAACACCGTATATCCGGCATAGCTTTCGCTGCCCTGACGTGCAAAAACCATGGCGTAGATGTTTGTGCCGATTGCCCATGCAACTTCATTGAAAACAACGGGGAGACATACGATTGAAAATCTTTTGAAGAAATCTTTGCTGAGATTAAAGAAATCCTTGATTTTATCTGCAAAAATTTCTTTTGATGTTCTCAGAACGGTAAAAAGAAGTATCGACTGAACAATTGCGGAAGTGAGCGTTGCGATTGCGGCCCCCTTGATTCCCATTGCAGGGAATCCGAGCTTGCCGTAGATAAGAATGTAATTCAACAGTGTGTTTACGCAAACGGCGATGATTGATGTGAACAGGGGAGGGTTAACTCTTTCCGTAGCCCGGAGTGCAACACATGATATCTGGTTAAATGCGGAGAAAATACCCATGAATGCAACGATTCTCAGATATTGAGTGCCTGTTTCGATGACTGCCTGTTCATCTGTGAAAACACGGAGCATAAGTTCGGGAATAGTAAACATACAGACGCTGAAAAGAAGGGCAACAACAGCTCCGAAAATAAGTGCAATACCGTAAGAACGCTTGATGTTGTTTTTGTCTTTTGCTCCCCAGAACTGTGCAATCATTGCAGCTGAACCCGATGAAATTCCGAAATAAAAGAGATTCATAAGAAAAATCCATCTTGATGATACGCCGACTGAAGAAACAACAACATTTCCGAGCCTTGTTACCATTGCGGTGTCAACAAGCTGCGCACATGAAACAAGAAGCTGCTGCATCGCAATAGGCAGTGCGAGACGCAGCATATTTTTAAAAAATCCTTTGTTTGAATTCATTTTCATTTTTCACTTTCAAATTACATGATATGATGAATATAGTATATTTCCGCAACCTTAAAATGTCAATGAAAATATAAATTACTTTTATAATATCTATTGATTTTTATTTGTTTCTGCGATATAATTCAAAATAATGGGTAATTCCAAATAATAACAAGAAGGTGCATTAAAATGTCACAGTACAATGAATATGCAGGCGTTTATTCTCTGCTTCTTACCCCTTTTAATTGGGACAAAACAATCGATTACAAAGCATATGAAGAATATGTAGCATGGCAGGCAGCTTATAAGCCTCAGCATCTTTTCGCTGTATGCGGTTCATCAGAAATGATGGAGCTCACTCCCGAAGAAAGAGTAAAGTGTGCAGGTCTTGCAGTCAAGAATTCAAACGGTGTTCCCGTTTATGCAACAGGTAACATTGCCGTTGATTATAATGATCAGATTGAAGAAATGAAAAAGCTTGAACAGCAGGGTGTTTCGGGTCTTGTTTTTGTAACAAAGGGTATGTGCAACAAACCTCACGAGCTTTTCGATTATCTTATGTCTCTTGCAGACAAAACAGAGCTTCCTGTTATTCTTTATGAATTCCCCGGTCTTCAGCCTCATCTTATGGACAGCGTAACCTACGGCAAGCTTGCCGCAACAGGTAAAATCAAGGGTATCAAAGATACAACAAGCAAAATGCCCGAAATCGAGGCAAAGATTGCTGTTCAGGGTGAATCAAACGTTCTTCAGGCAAACATACCCTTCCTTTATGACGCTTACTTAAAGGGTGCAAGAGGTGTTGTTGCAACTCCCACTTCATGCGGTAACGGTCTTTTCGTTAAGATGTGGGATGAATTCACAAAGGGCGACCTTGAAGCAGCAAAGAGAACACATCAGGATATCATTTCACTTGATAACTGCATTGATTCAGGTTTCTGTGCAAGTGCAAAATATCTTGTAGGTCTCCAGGGCATCAACATGAAACCCTTCACAAGAGGAACACATAACCTTTCTCCCTCAAGAATCCGTTCAATTGAAGTATGGTATGATTGGGCAAAGGCAAACGGTGTTCTTGTCAATCCCTGATTTTAATTAAGAAAACACGAAAAATTTATTACAGAAACGGGTGATACTATGAAAAAACTCAGAGCCAATGTCTGCGCCGTAACTCATGCAGGCAGAATCCGCCGCGAAAACGAGGATAACTACGACCTTAACGGCAGAATGACTTCGACGGGTGATTTGCGTAAAGGTTCTGCGTTTGTTCAGAGCATGACCGAGCCTTTCCACCTTTCCGTGTGTGACGGTATGGGCGGAGAAAGCTTCGGTGACCTTGCTTCGGGAATTGCGGTTGAAACAATAGCTGCTCACGCAACAAATGTTTATGACAGCGGCGAGGATTTCAGCTTTGCAATTTCAAACTGTCTTGACGATGCGAACAGCCGCATTTGTGCCGAAATCAATGCAAGAGGCAAGCGTATGGGTACAACTCTTGCGGCTATGTATGCTGTTAAGGGTAAGGTTTACTGTGTCAATATCGGTGACACAAGAATTTATCATTATTCAAAAGGAATTCTTGAGCAGATCAGCTTTGACCATACTCATGCACAGACAATCGTTGATGCAGGTCAGGTTTCGCAGGACAGAATAAGAAGCATTCCCGATGCAAAAAGACTTACCCGTCATCTCGGTGTATTCCCCGAAGAGGCAAGTCTTTCTCCCAATATCAGCGTAATTGATGATGTTGATAACGGCGATATAATTCTTCTTTGCAGTGACGGTCTGACCGATATGCTCAGCGATGACGAGATAACCGCAATCCTTTCAACGGGCGAAAGCTCACAGGACGTTGCGAGCAAGCTTGTCCGTTCGGCTCTCGAAAGAGGCGGTAAAGATAACATAACCGTTATGACAGCTTTTATGGAAGTTGAAGAAACTGCTGTTTTTGCTCCCATCGCAGCTGCAATGGTGGGTGACAGAGATGCTGATTATGAGGAAGAATACAGAAACAGCTTCGGTTCAAATCAGATTCCGGATGAGGATAATCCTGTTTCACCTTATGCAAATGCGGATGCAAGGGCATATCCCAGATCGATTGATAAAGCAAAGATAATGAAGTTTGCAGGTATAGGTATTGCCGCAGTGGCAGTAATCCTTATCCTTGTGCTTCTTATAAAAGCCATTTCTGGTGGCGGTGATGATGAAAACACAACTACAACTACCAACTATTATGATTATTATAACACCACCACTCAGTATCCCGCTTATGTTCCGCCGGCATATTCAACATCAATGACAACATGGATGTTTGAAACAACCGATGAAACATCAACAACTGAGGAAGAATCAACAACGGAATCCACCACAAGAAGGACCACAACCCGCAGAACTACCACCAGAAGAACAACCACAAGAACCACCACCCGCAGATCCACCACGAGAACAACAACACGCAGAGCGACAACTACTACCACAACGGTTCCCGTTGCAACAACAACCGTTCCTACCGCAACCACAACAAATCCTTCAACAACTTCAACAACAGCTGCTGATACTTCATCAACAACGCTCGGCAACGGTTCAACCTCTGCAACAAGCTCAACCACGGGTAACGGTTCATCAACAACTTCGACAACTCTGAACGCTGATTCGTCAACATCAGCTACATCAGAGAGCAGTTCTTCTTCAACATCATCTTCATCGTCAACAACTTCCACAACCGCCTCCTCCGCAACGTCAACAACCGGTTCTTCAACCTCCACAACCAAGGCAGACGGTATCAATATCGGCGGAGTTATAATTGACGGAGACGGTTATATAGTTGTTTAATTAAAATTCAATACCGCCGAAGGATAGTCCATCGGCGGTAATTTTTTGCTTAGTTTTCTTTCTTTTTCTTTGAAAGGATAATATATGCCGCAGCAGAAATTGCGAGTGATGCAAGTGCTGCCATGCCTGCGGCTGATGAACCAGTTGAAGGGATATCAACATTTGCATTGCTGTCGTTTTTATCGGAATTATTGTCTGAAGCAGTCTTTTTCCATGTTGCTTCAAATGTGAGGTCCGATTTCGGCATTTTTTCGGGAATTGACGGACTCCAGCCTGCAAAGGTATAACCTGATTTTTCGGGATTTGCAGGTACGGGTACTGCGGTTCCCGCTTCTATTTTGGTGTAGGTCTTATAGATTTTTCCGTCAACCTTGTAGGTTACCTTGTAGGTTTTGGTGACAAGCGAGCCTCCGCCTATGAGTGCAAGAATTCCGCCGATGATTGAAATGCCTGTGATTGCAAGAGCTCCTGCACCTGTAATTGCGGCAATAACTCCGCCTGCAATAACGGTACCGCCGACGATTACGGAAACAAAGTCTTTATCTGTTTCAAATACTGCATTGAAGCTGAGATCTTCACCGGGCATTGTTTCGGGAACTTCGGGATCCCAGCCGACGAATTTCTTTCCGAACTTTTCGGGATCCTCGGGAACGGGAATTTTGTCGCCCTCGGTTACTTCGTATGACTGATAAGTTTTATTATCAACATAATAGGTTACATTGCCGTTTTTGAGCCATTTTGCGGTGAATGTTACATCTTCGGAAGGAACTGTTTCGTAGCTGTAAACGTTCTTTCCTTCTCCGTCAAACCAGCCTGCAAATGTATAACCGTCCTTTTTGATGTCTGAGGGTACGGTGAGAGAAATATCCGAGCCGTAAAGTGCTGTTGTTGATGATATTTCTGTTTCTCCGTCAAAATAATGGAGTCTGATGCTTGCGAGACTCCATGATGCATAAGCTTTGATGTTTTCCGAAGGCATTGTTTCGGGAAGCTTTGTGAGTTTATCATCAATTACCCAGCCTTCGAAAATGTATCCCTCTTTTACAGGTGCTTCGGGAGTAACAATTCCGTCTCCTGCATTGTAGCTCTGGATTTCACCGTACTGCTTATCTTCCGAATAGTAGGTAACTGTGAATTTTTCCGCAGTAGGTTTATCGTTTTTTTCTTCTGTCCAGACAGCGGTAAGCGTTATTTTCTCGCCGTCTTTGTCAGAAAGATTTTTTACGTTTTCACCTGCAGAATAGGTCTTTTCGCCATCTTTCCAACCGCTGAGAACAAACCCTTCTTTTGTAACCTCTTTCTCTGTGGGAAGTGTGAATTCGGATTCATATTTAATTGTTACCGTTTCGAGTGTGATGTCATCGTTTGTTTTACCTCCGTCAAGGTTTAATTCAACCTGATATTCAACGGGAGCAAACTCAAGCCTGAGAATATTACCTGAAAAAGCGTCTGTTTTTTCAGCAATAAAGTAATATTCGTCTGTTTTTTCTGCTTTTGCCGATGCGGAAGCTTTGAATCCTTTCGGTGCAACAGGCACAACATATTCATTGTAGTATGTGTTGCCGCTTGATTCGGATGTTTCTGAATTTTCTTTTTTGCCTTCGAAAGAATCTTTGCCGTAATTTGATTCGGTCAGATCTTTTTCTCCGTTGAGGGTTACATAAAAAGCATTTCCCTCTTTGGCGGTGATTTTGTCTCCTGCGGAAACAGTGCCCGTGAATTCAGCATTGTTGCTGTCATAGAGCTTGCCTTCTTTTAAATAAAGGGTCTGCTCTGCGGCAAAGCCCGAAAGGGGCATTGCGGTCAGGACAAAAGCCATTGAAATCACAACAGCTAAGAGTCCTTTGAGTTTTTTCTTCATACATTTTCCTCCGTTTTATATGGATTTTTATTTGGAAAATTCATTTGCAATTCAGCATCGCACGACCTTCCAAATCCCCATAATTATAACTGCAAAATATTAAGCAGTCTTTCACGGCATATGAAGTTACTGTTACGTATTTGTTAAAACCGCAGAACTATTTTACAGGCTTTTCCTCTCCGTCCAATAAACGGCGGATATTCTGAGAATGCTTGACAATTATAAGAATTGAGCACGATGCGGCAAAAAGAAAAAGCAGATTTGAATTGTTTCCTCCCAAAGCATACGCAACAAGCGGATAGCAGACTGCACTTAACAGCGATGATACAGAAACGGTTTTTGTTATTAAATAAACAACCGTAAATACCAGCAGAACAATAACGGCGGTAAGCGGCACAACACCCAATGCGGCACCTGCGGCGGCAGCGACCCCCTTACCTCCTCTGAATTTATAAAATACGGGAAATATATGTCCTGTCTGAACAAAGAATCCCGCAAAAAGAACCGATTCATACGGAGCGTTCAGAAATCTCACAAAAATTCGTGCAATAAGAACTGCAACAAGACCTTTTATAAAATCAATAATAAAGACGGTTAAGCCGGCTTTTTTGCCGAAGGTTCTTGCAGTGTTTGTTGCACCCGGATTTCCGCTGCCCTCTGAGCGTATATCCTTATCATAAACATATTTTGAAATAAGCAAAGCAGGATTGATACAGCCGATAAAATATGAGATTACGGAAGAAAGAATAATATAAATCATAATATCACCCAAGGATAATATATCCCGAAAAGCAAAAAATACCCTCCGAATAAACGGAGGGTAAAATTCATTTATTGACTTTGTTCCGGATTTCTTCAATGCTTATTTCAGTGAGAACACCTTTTTTTGCATGAAAACATTTTTGCCCGAGTTCGAAAATATGTATATCATTTTTGAGTGAATCGGAATATACATTAATAAATTCTGCGTTCGGTAAAGTTTCTGCCAGACGCAGAGGCTTTTGTTTATCCTTGCAGTTGTAGCCGTCAATTCTGCCTGTTTTGGGATTCATACGCGTTGCAATGAGAATATCAACGCAGTATTCATCGCAAATCGGCTTCAGAAAAAACTCCGGTGATGCAGAGCACACAACAACAGGTCTTTCTCTGTTTTCAGGCTCAAAAATCGGATAGATGTTTTTCTTTTGCTTTTTCCAGAATTCCTTTGCCATCTTTTCTCCGTCAACAAAACGAAGGAACGAAAAGCATCTGCCCTTGAATTGGTCACCGAATCCCATGAAAAATAAAATAAGATTTAACAGTAACCACGGTGCCAATATAATCAGATACGGTCTGTGCAGAATGCAGTAGAAAAGAAAAACTGTTTCCGAATCTACGGGATAAACGGTTTTATCGAAATCGTAAAGGTCGAATTTGTTATCAGACATTGAATGTTACCTTTTTGCCGTCAAGTTCAACTTCCGTTTCTTTGCCGTTAACTATAACGGTGAACTTGCCCTTGCCTTCAAGACTGTAGCTCACGGCTTTGCCGTTCTTCCATTCAATATCAACAATAACATTGCCCTTTGCAAGAAGACCGCTGATTTTACCGTTCTGCCACTTTGAGGGAAGTGCGGGAAGAATGTAGATTTTGCCGTTGTAGCTCTGCATAAGCATTTCCGTTATGCCGCTGACAAAACCGAAGTTACCGTCAATCTGGAAGGGGGGATGGGCATCGAAAAGATTTTCGTATGTTCCGCCGCCTTTGGTGTAGTTGATGCCGATGCTCTTAACGGGACGAAGCTGAAGTTCGATAAGTTTGAGAGCATGGTCGCCGTCCATAAGTCTTGCCCAGAAGTTGATTTTCCAGCCGAGACTCCAGCCTGTGCCGTTATCGCCTCTGCGTTCAAGAGTTCTGCGGCATGCTTTTGCAAGCTCGGGAGTTTCGTCAACGGTAATAAGTCGGGCAGGATGAAGAGCGTAGAGGTGGGAAACGTGTCTGTGGTGAGGCTCAACTTCGGGATATTCATCATCAAATTCAAGAAGCTGACCGTCACTGCCGATTTTGAAGTCCGCCATTTTTGAAATTGTGTCTTTTAATACAGCGGCATAATCGGAATCAATTCCGAGAATTTCACAGCTCTTTATGCAGTTTTCAAACAGCTCTCTTGCTATTGACATTGACATTGTGCTGTATTTGCCGACATTGCAGGTTTTACCCTGATATTCGAATCCGTTTTCGGGGGATGTTCCGGGAGCAAGAACAAGTTTGCCGTCATATTCTGTCATGATGTCAAGATAGAAGTCTGCGGCTTTCTTCATAACGGGATATGCTGTTTCCCTGAGATATTCAACATCGCCTGTGTATTCGTAATGGTCAAAAAGATGCTCGCAAAGCCAGCCTGATGAACCGTGCCAGAATGCCCAGCAGGCATTGCCTGCAACGGGAGTTGAAAGACGCCAGATATCAACGTTGTGATGTGATGTCCAGCCTTTTGCACCGTATTGACCCTTTGCTGCTTTTTCACCGCTGATGCTCAGCTCTTTAACCATATCGATGAGAGGCTGATTTACCTCAGGCATGCGGCACATAAGTACGGGCCAATAGTTCATTTCCGTGTTGATGTTGACAGTGTAGTTTGAATGCCAGGGAGGAGTGAGTTTGTCATTCCAGATACCCTGAAGAGTTGATGCCTGTGAGCCGGGTCTTGAAGACGAAATTGCAAGATATCTGCCGTAGTTATAAACAAGTGTAATGAGCGAAAGGTCGGATTTATCTTTCTTGAACGCAACAAGACGCTTGTGTGTGGGTATATCTTCCTTACCGCCGCTGAGGTCGAGTTCAACTCTGCCGTAAAGATTTCTGTAGTCTTCTATATGAGCTGTCTTTTCTTTTTCGTAGTCACAAACCGCATTGATTACATCCATGCAGGGTTTTATGTATTCTTTGCCTTCAAGATACGGATGCTTGTCAAATCCGTTGAAGCTTGTTTCGCTTGTGAAGAAAATCACAGCTTCGGTTGCATCGGAAACGGAAAGCTTGTTTTCAACAGCTTTAAGAGTACCGTCAGTGATAACCTTTGCAACGGCTCTGAAACGGATACCTCTCATTTCGGGTTCATCAAAATATTTCTTATTGCCGGATTCGTTGTGGACATTGTTTTCACCGTGGCATTCTCCGTCAAGAATAACCATGTCATTCTCAACAAAGCTGTTGCTGCGGAGCTTTGAAACAAGACCGAGCCTGAAATTCATTTTGCCGCCCTTGGAGGTAAGCTTTGCTGCAATTACTTTTGAGGGGAAAGATGCGAAGTATTCTCTTTTGTACTCAACGCCCTTGCAGGTGAATTCAACACCCGAAACAGCATTTTCAAGGTCAAGATAACGCTTATAATTCTTGATTAATCCGCAGATACCGAAATCTATTTCAAGGTCGCCGAGAGGCATATATGCCTGGCTCCATGTATTCTGGAAGTTAGTTTCGATTTCTTTCTGAGCTTCATGAAGCTTGCCTTCAAGAGCGAGTGCACGTCCTTTTGCAAATGATTCGGGAGCACCGTCTTTAACTGTATTCTTGGGTTTGCCTGTCCATAACTGGTCGTGGTTAAGGCTGATAAGCTCTTTGGAGGTTGAGCCGTAAATCATGCCGCCGAGTGTACCGTTGCCGATGGGGAGGCTTTGTGTCCATGCTTTTGCAGGGGAATTATACCATAAAAGTGAACCGGGTTTCATAGGAAAATCTCCTTACATTTAAAAGATAGAGTAATTATACACCATGATTTTATAACAGTCAATGAATAATAATGAAAGAAATCTTGCAGGAATTTATTTTTTACTTGCATTTTTGATGTTTATGGTGTAGAATTTTATGGACTAATTAGGAGAGATTGATATGGCTGAAAAATTTCAGGACAAAATAAATACGGTTTATCCGTCGCTTTCAAAGGGTCATAAAAAAATTGCGGATTTTATCAGGAGCAATTATGAAAAGGCTTCTTTTATGACTGCCGCAAGTCTCGGAAAAGCTGTCGGAGTTAGCGAATCAACGGTTGTCCGCTTTGCTTCAAATATCGGTTTTGACGGATATCCCGAACTTCAGAAGTATCTGCAGGAAATGGTCAAGAGCCATCTCACCAGTGTTCAGAGAATGGATGTTGCCGCAAGCCGATACAGCGATGAGGATTTTATTGATAAGGCTTTTTCTGCGGATATAGAAATGATAAAAGCCACACGGGACGGTATTTCGAGAGAAGCACTTGTAAAGAGTGCAGAAGCGATCAATAATGCGAGAAAAATATATATTCTCGGTGTACGCAGTTCGGCGGCGCTTGCAAGTTTTGCGGCTTTTTATTTCAGATTTCTTTATGAAAATGTTGTACTGATTGATACATCTGCCGCAAGCGAGGTTTTTGAGCAGATGTTCAGAATCGGCAGTGAAGATGTATGCATTGCAATCAGTTTTCCGAGATATTCGAATCAGACTGTTAATGCGCTTTCTTTTGCTCAAAGCAGAGGAGCGACCATAATTTCGATAACTGATGGTGAGTTTTCACCTATTGCACAGTATGCAACGCATCTTCTTGTTGCAAAAAGCAATATGGTTTCATTTGTTGACTCGTTAACCGCACCGCTGAGCGTTATAAATGCTCTTATTGCGGCGGCAGCAAAAGAAAAACACGATGATGTTTATAATGATTTCAAGGCGCTTGAAGAAATATGGGATGAATATCATGTTTACCGTACGGGTGAGGAGGGTAAATAATGAAAACCTCTTTGCTTGTAATAGGTGGCGGTGCGGCAGGTCTTATGGCTGCCGGTACAGCCGCTGACGAAGGCGTTGAAACAATCGTTCTTGAACGTAATGAGAGACCTGCAAGAAAGGTTATGATAACGGGTAAGGGCAGATGCAACGTAACAAATAACTGTCAGTCATTGCAGGAACTTATTCAGAATGTGCCGAGAAACGGCAGGTTTCTTTACGGCGCGTTTTCACGTTTTATGCCTTCTGATGTAATTGATTTTTTCGAGAGCAGGGGAGTTGAACTCAAAACCGAAAGAGGTAACAGAGTTTTTCCTGTTTCAGACAATGCGGTTGATATTGTCGATGCTCTTGTAAGCTATGCCAGAAGCCGTGCAAGGATTATGAACGGCAGAGCAACGAAGCTTTTGCTTGAGGACGGAAAAGTTACGGGTGCTGAAACCGAGGACGGCAATATAATTTATGCCGATAAAATTATAATCGCAACCGGGGGACTGTCTTATCCGGGTACGGGTTCGACGGGTGACGGATATAAGCTTGCAAAGCAGGCGGGTCATACTATTACGGAGCTTGTACCGTCGCTTGTACCGCTTGAAATTCATGAAGGCTTTTGTACCGACCTTATGGGACTTTCTCTGCGTAACACGGCAACCAAGGTTGTTGATACCGAAAGCGGAAAAACCGTATATACGGATTTTGGTGAGATGCTGTTCACTCATTTCGGTGTTTCGGGTCCCATGATATTAAGTGCATCTGCACACATGAGAGACATGAAAAGCGGAAAATATAAAATTTATATTGACCTCAAGCCTGCTCTTACAATCGAACAGCTTGATGCAAGAATTCTCCGTGATTTTTCGGAGAATACAAACAAAAACTTTATTAATGCACTCAATTCTCTTTTACCCAAAAAGCTTGTTCCCGTTATTGTAAAATTAAGCGGAATCAATCTTGCAACCAAGGTTAACCAGATAACCAAAGAGCAAAGAAGAAAGCTTGCGAAACTGTTAAAGGGAATGTGCGTAACCGTTACGGGCTTCAGACCCGTTTCAGAAGCGATTATCACTTCAGGCGGCGTGGATGTTTCTCAGATTAATCCGAAAACAATGGAATCAAAGCTTGCGGAAGGTCTTTATTTTGCCGGAGAAGTGATCGATGCCGATGCTTACACAGGCGGCTTCAATCTACAGATAGCATTTTCAACCGGACGGCTTGCAGGACTGTGTGCCGCAGAAAAAATAAAAGAGGAGAGAATGTATAATTATGAATAACTCCGTTATTAATGTTGCAATTGACGGACCGGCAGGTGCAGGTAAAAGCACGGTTTCACGTGCAGCTGCAAAAGCTGTTGGATTTATTTATGTTGATACAGGTGCACTTTACCGTGCGGTCGGTGTCAATGTACTGCGTAAAGGTATAGATACAAAAGACAAAACCGCTGTTGCCGAAAGTCTTAAGGATATCAGCGTTGACCTTGTTTTTGAAAACGGTGAACAGAAGGTTCTTCTCAACGGAGAAAATGTTTCTGTTGAAATCAGAACACCTCCCGCATCCATGGCAGCATCCGATGTTTCGGCAGTGCCCGAAGTCAGAGCGTTTCTTTTTGATTTGCAGAGAGATATTGCCGCAAGAAACAATTGCATTATGGACGGCAGAGATATAGGTACCGTCGTTCTTCCTGATGCAAAGGTAAAAATTTTCCTCACCGCTTCCCCCGAGGAAAGAGCCATGAGAAGATATAAGGAGCTTATCGAAAAGGGGACTCAGGTTGAATATAAGGATGTTCTTGAGGAACTTATTCAGAGAGATTATAACGATTCACACAGAGAAATCGCTCCTCTCAAGCCTGCAGAGGACAGCGTTATGCTTGATACAACAGGCATGAATCTTGAGGAATCGGTTAACGAAATAATCAGAATAATTAAGGAGAAAATGTAATGAAAGGTTACGATTATTCAACTATAAAAGAAGAAAAGCTTTATGACCGTCTTCGTCCAATAGGAAAGATTCTTGAAAATCTTTTTTATAAAGTAGAATACACCGGTCTTGAAAATATCCCCAAGGAAGGCGGATATATCATTGCCTCAAACCATATGCATGCCCTTGACCCTTTGTTTATCGCTATTGGTGTTGAGGACAGACAGCTTCATTTCATGGGCAAAAAAGAGCTTTTTGAAAACGCATTCACAAAGTTCTGCCTTTCAAAGGTTAACGGTTTCCCCATCGTCAGAGGCGGTGCCGATACAGAAGCTCTCAACTATGCAATCAGAATTGTTAAAGAGGGATATATTCTCGGTATGTTTCCCGAAGGAACACGTTCAAAGGACCACAAGCCCGGCAGAGCAAAGTCAGGCGTTGCAATGATTGCAAAAGAGGCAAAGGCTGACATCCTTCCTGTTTCGATTTATTCATCCGATGATATGAAGAAGGGCACAAAGCTTACCGTCAGATACGGTGAAGTTATTCCTTATGAAAAGCTCGGTTTTACAGAAGAAAATAACAGAGAAGAAGTCAAGGAATGTGCCAAATTTGTTATGAGCGAAATAGTTAAGCTCTGGGAGATGGGACATTGCGAATAACACTTGCAAAAACGGCGGGTTTCTGTTTCGGCGTTGACAGAGCTGTCAACATGGCGTATGAAATTGCAGAAAAAGGCACAGAAGCCGCAACCCTCGGTCAGCTCATACATAATACATTTGTCACATCAGAGCTTGAATCCAAGGGGGTCAGAACAATCGAATCACCGTCGCAGGCTCGCGAAGGTGAAACTGTTATTATCAGAGCACACGGTGTCGGAAAAAAAGTTTATGATGAGCTTGCCGGAATCGGTGCGGAAATCTGCGATGCAACCTGTCCGTTTGTAAAGAAGATACATACAATCGTTTCCGAAAACTCATCATCGGATATTCCTGTTCTGATTGCGGGAAATCCGGAGCATCCCGAGGTTATGGGAATAACGGGTCACTGTAACGGAGAGGTTTTTGTCTTTAACAGTACGGAGGAACTCGAAATTATTCTTTCAAAAAACCCTGAATTGTGCAAAAAAAGAATAATAGCTGTTTCTCAGACCACATTTTCGCAAAATGAGTGGAAAAAATGTAAAGAAAAAATAAAAATATACTGTACAAATTCAAAAATATTTGATACAATATGCTTTGCGACACGTCAAAGGCAGGATGAAGCTGCAGAGCTTTCAAAAAAATGCGATGCCATGATAATCATCGGCGGTCGCCACAGTTCAAACACCGTGAAGCTCAGCTCGGTGTGCAGTGAAAACTGTGAAACACATCTGGTGGAAAGAGCTTGCGAGCTCAAAAATATAAATCTTTCCCACTGCGCCGAAATCGGCGTAACGGCAGGGGCATCAACCCCTTCCGCAATAATTAAGGAGGTACTTTTAGAAATGTCCGAAAAAGTAATGGAAACCGCAAATATTCAGGTAGAGGAGGTGCCTTCTGCAGCAGCGATAACAGACGATATGGATTTTTCCGCAGCACTTGAAGCTTCACTCAGCAGCATGAGCACAGACCAGAAGGTCAAGGGTATCGTTATGGGTATCACACCCACAGAAATCCAGGTTGACATCGGCAGAAAGCATGCCGGCTATGTTCCCATGGATGAGTACAGCGCAGACCCCACAGCTGATGCAGCAAAGGAACTCAAGATTGGTGACGAAATTGATCTTATCATCATGAAAACTAACGATGCCGAAGGAACTGTTATGCTTTCAAAGAAGCGTTTCGATGCTCAGAATGCATGGACAGACATTATCGCCGCTGAAGAAGACGGCAGAGTTCTTGAGGGCACCGTTGTTGAAGTTATAAAGGGAGGCGTGCTCGTTGTTTCAAACAACGTTCGCGTATTTGTTCCCGCTTCGCTTGCGACAGAACGCCGCGACGAAGCTCTTGAAGATCTTCTCAAGAAAACTGTTAAGTTCCGCGTTATCGAAGTTAACAAGCAGCGCAGAAGAGCAGTCGGCTCAATCCGTGCCGTTCTCAAGGAAGCTAAGAAGGAAGCTGAAGATGCATTCTGGGCAAACGCAGCTGAAGGCAACAAGTACACAGGTGTTGTTAAGTCAATGACAAGCTACGGTGCTTTCGTTGATATCGGCGGCGTTGACGGTATGGTACATATCTCAGAAATGTCATGGAAGAGAATCAAGAATCCCTCAGAAGTTCTTTCAATCGGTCAGGAAATCGATGTTTACATCAAGTCACTTGATGCTGAAAACAAGAAGATTTCACTCGGCTACAGAAAAGACGAAGACAATCCCTGGGAAATCCTCAGAAAGAATTATCCCGAAGGATCAGTTGTTGAAGCTGAAGTTGTCGGCATGACAGCATTCGGTGCTTTTGCAAGAGTTATTCCCGGTATCGACGGTCTTATCCACATTTCACAGATTGCTGACCGTCACATCAGCAAGCCTCAGGATGTTCTTAAGGTTGGTGAAAAGGTTACCTGCAAGATTACTGCAGTTGACTACGATAAGAAGCGCGTAAGCCTTTCAATCCGTGCTCTCATCGAACCCGCTGAAGAAGCAGCTGAAGAAGTTGCAGAAGAAGCTCCCGCAGTTGAAGCTGTGGCAGAAGAAGCAGCTGAATAATATTGTTTTTTCGCCGCCCGCAGTAGTCTGTGGGCGGTTTTTCATTAGGAGTGATTAATATTAAGAACAAAGGCAAAATTCTCGGACCTTTTTATTGCATACTTGCCGCTGTTGTCTGGGGACTTTCATTTGTTGCACAAAGCGAAGGTGCAAGCATCGGTACATTCACATTTAACGCGATGCGTATGCTTCTGGGCGGAATAGTTCTTATTCCGTTTGCAATTATAAGCATAATCAAGGGCGGCAAATCCGAGTCTCCCGAAGAAAAAAGCAAGAATTCGTTGAAAAACATTCTTGTCGGCAGTGCGTGCTGTGCGATTCCGTTCTTCATCGGCTGCAATCTTCAGCAGCAGGCTTTCTTTCTCGATCTCGGTCCCGGTAAGGTTGGATTCATAACCGCACTCTATATGGTTCTTGTCCCGATTGCAGGAATATTCATGAAGCAGAAACTCAGTCTTAATATCTGGACGGGCGTTGCTCTCGGTGTGGTCGGTCTGTATCTGCTCAGCGTTCCTGCAGGCGGATTTTCAATCGGTTCGGGTGAATTGATTGCTATCTGCGGTGCGTTCGCTTTTGCGGCACATATCCTGGTTATCGACCATTTCTGCAATAAGGTCAATAATATTGCTTTGTCGTGCACTCAGTATCTTATTGCAGGCGTAGTATCTGCAATTTGCATGTTTGCATTTGAAGAACCGAGCTTTGAAGCAATCAAAAGTGCAGGTGTGGAAATTGCATATGCAGGTATCATGAGCTGTGCCGTTGCTTTCACTGCTCAGATTTTCGGTCAGAAATATACAGAACCTGCCATAGCATCCATTCTTCTTTGTCTGGAGTCTGTATTTGCAGTCCTTTTCGGTTGGCTTATTCTTCACGAGCAACTTTCGTCGAGAGAGCTTATCGGCTGTGCAATAATGTTTACCGCGATTATTCTTACTCAGCTTCCTGCAGATTTATTTAAATTGAAAAGGAAAGAAAAATAAAATAATATTTTAAAAGGAGTTGTTAAAATGATAAGCAGAATAATTTCTCTTTTCATGACGGCTGTGATGTTCCTTACCGGTACAACGCTTTCGGGATTTGAGTCTGTTGTTGATACTGTCAGTGAAATGCTTTACGGTCTTCCCATGACGTCTCAGGCTATCAATGATGATTTCTTTTCGGATATTGATGCATTTGATTTTACGGAAATCAATAAAGATACAGCTTTTGTTAACAACAAAATAGCTGTATTTATAAGTGATAAAACGGATTTTGATGTTAAAAGAGAAACCTTGAAGAAAATCGGCGGCATGGTTGTAGGCTGGAGTGCACCCATTGACCTTTATGTTATCGGATTCAGTTCAAAGATGAGCTATGAAGATGTTCTTGCAAAGTGTGATGAAGCAGGGGATATGGAGTTTGTTGAACTTGCCATTCCGGTTATCGCACGAAAGAATATCCTGAATGCAACTCCCAATGACAGCTTTGATACCGATCCTTCAAAAACCATAGTATGGGACGAAAAGAATCCTTCGGGAAGAAACTGGTGGCTTGAAGCAATCAACGCAAGGCAGGCATGGGATTATTCCGATTATTTCTCAACAATAAATATCGGTGTTGTTGACAGCGGATTTGATACAGATCATGAAGAACTTGAAGGAAAAATCACTTTCCCCACATTTCTCCATAAGATATGCAACATTCCTGATACTCACGGAACTCATGTTGCAGGCATCATTGCTGCAAAGCACAACAACGGTGTAGGTATTTCAGGCATATGCGAGAATTCAAATCTTATCTGTGTTGACTGGTATCCGTATATCATACCTTTATGGAATACTGAGCTTGCTATTTACTTCGGTCTTTCCAACTGCGTAAAAGCAGGAGCGAAGGTTGTTAATTTCTCGCTCGGCACAAGCAATTCAACCGAAGGCGTAAATATGACTATGTATGATGAGGTTACAATTCCGGGTGCGGTATCCTATATGATGGCATCTCTTTTGTCAAAAGGATATGACTTTGTTGCTGTTCAGTCAGCCGGTAACGGTGATATAAACAGCGATCCGGTCGATTCAAGACAAAACGGTCATTTTACTAATATAAACGAAAGCAATATAAATACCGGTTCATATAACATATCAAATGAAGAAATCATGGAACGAATTCTTATTGTCGGTGCCGTGGATAATTCGGGCAGAGGCAGATATATTCAGTCTGACTATTCAAACGTAGGTCCCGAAATTGATATTTCCGCACCGGGTTCCGAGATTTACAGCAGTGTTGTCGGCGATGAATACGAAAACATTGACGGCACATCAATGTCAGCTCCGATTGTATCTGCGGTTGCAGGTCTTGTGTGGTCTGCAAATCCTGCTCTTAAGGGCACCGAAGTTAAAGAGATTCTTTGCGAATCAACAAATTCGGTTGCAGAAATAAATAAAAAAAGCAAATATTATTACTATGATTACCTTGAGTTTTGTGAGTATCCCGTTGTTGACGCCAAAATGGCGGTTGAAGAGGCTCTCAGACGCGGTAACAGCAACATGGGAACTGTCAAAGGTAATTTAGGCAAATCAGCAGTAACAATTGAATATAACGGTATTTCACACACCGTTTTCTCTGACGGCTCATTTTCATTTGTTGCTGACGCAGGAAACGGCATTGCAAAAGTAAAAAATTCATCCGGTACAGTTATAGATTCATTTAATATTACGGTTCATGCAGGAAGAACGGTTACGGTTTGAGAGGAAGAGTGAAATGGCAGAAATAAAAAAACATTGGTATAAAGAGATGTCGGTTTATCAGGTGTGGCCCAGAAGCTTTTATGACGGAAACGGCGACGGTATAGGCGATATCAAAGGTGTTATAGAAAAGCTTGATTATATAAAAAGCATCGGTGTTGATGCAATCTGGTTTTCGCCGCTTTATAAATCTCCTCAGCATGACTACGGTTATGACATAGCCGATTATAAAGCAATTGCTCCCGAATACGGCACACTTGAGGAATTCAAGGAACTTCTTGATGCCGCACACAGCAAGGGTCTTAAAATAATAATGGACCTTGTTATCAATCACACTTCCGATGAACATAATTGGTTTGTTGAGAGCAGGAAAAGCAAGGATAATCCTTATCACGATTATTATTTCTGGCGTGACGGCAAGAAACCCGGCGGCAAGAAGCCTCCCAATAACTGGCTTTCAACCTTTGCGGGTCCGGGATGGCATTATAATGAAAATCTCGACCAATGGTATCTTACTCTTTTTGCCAAAGAACAGCCTGACCTCAATATGGATAATCCCAAGGTTCGTGAGGAAATCAAGGAAATCATCCGTTTCTGGCTTGATATGGGTGTTGACGGTTTCCGCGAAGACGTTATTACCTTTATTTCCAAGAAAGAAGGTCTTCCCAACGGCTTCCCCATTCCCGTTGCCTGCGGTATGGAGCATTATAAATGCGGACCTCACCTTGATGAATATCTTACCGAATTCAGAAATGTCACAGATGATTATGACTGCATGACCGTCGGCGAAGCACCGATGATGACTCCGAAGCTTGCTCTTCGTTTCATCAAAGAGGGTCCCAAGCAGACTCTTAATATGATGTTTAACTTCCAGCATATGGAAGCTGACAGCTTCATGGTAAGCTGGGTTCCGATGCCTTTCAGCCTTAAAAAGCTCAAGAATGCTTATAACAGATGGCAGCATAAGCTTTACGGTATTGCATGGAATGCGAACTATATCGAAAACCACGACCAGCCCAGAATAATCAACCGCTACGGCGATGTAAACTACAGGGTTGAAAGCGGTAAGATGCTTGCGACAATGTATATATGTCAGAGTGGTACACCGTTTATTTATCAGGGTCAGGAAATCGGTATGCTCAATATTAAATTTGATTCCGTTGACCAATATACGGACACTCAGGTCAAGAGTACATATCAGCTTTTCAAAAAGCTCGGTTTCAGCGATAAGATGTTCCTTAAGGTTGCAAACCGTGCATCGCGTGATAACTCCAGAACACCCGTTCAGTGGAATTCGGAAAAGAATGCAGGCTTCACAACTGCAGATAAGCCTTGGTTTACGGTTAACCCCAATTATACGGAAATCAATGTTGAAGCGGCTGAAAATGATGAAAACTCAATTCTCAACTATTACAGAAAGCTTCTTAAATTCCGTAAAGAAAACGAAATCTGTATTTACGGTGATTTCAGGCTTCATTATAAGAACAGCAGAAATCTTTTTGTTTACGAACGAAATTATGAAGGCAAGAGAATGCTTGTTATCAATTCGTTCACGGATAAGCCCGTTCATTTTGAAGCACCGAAAGGGTTTGAGCTCAGCAAAGGTAAGCTCATGCTTTCAAACTATGATGTAACGGATAATACGCTTAACACATTCATGACAAAGCCCTACGAAACAAGAGTTTATCTGTTTGAATAAAAAAGAGAACCTCGGCAGGATTTTTCCTGCCGAGGTTTTTAACATTGATGATTAATATGCTGATGAGTAAGCGTTGTTCTTTCTGATCTTGTCACAGAAATCCTTTGAAACCATGTTAACCCATGTGTCGTTTCTGCTGATAGCGAATTCACCGTCTTCAGCAAGAAGGTTTTCGTCAAACTCTGTGAAAGCTTCCGAACCCTTTGTTTCTCTGATATTGAACTTCCAGTCAACATCTTCTGCATTGTTCTTTACAAAATACATGATGTGATAGCCATGCTCTGTTTCAACAATACCTGTATCGCCTGCTTTTCTTGCAGGATCAAAGCTCCATGCTTCAAATGCTTCAACATAGTTGTCTGTGATTCTGATGCCCTCATAAAGACCGCCTGTTTCCTTTGAAGCGGTATCGTCTGTGCTTTCTTTAGTCATAGCGATGAATGATTCTTCGGTCTTATCGCCTGCAAGCCATTCGTCATAAAGAGCTTTAGCCTGAGTATAAGCAGCCTTCTTTTCTTCGTCTGTTACGTTTGAAGAATCTTTTGCATCAAACTGAACGAGGCAGTGACGAACGTCAACAGTGTTCATTGTGTAAAGAGGCTTGATGCAGTATACGATATAAGCTGCCTTTTCGCCTGCGATAACATTCTTGTCGCCTGCTTTGCGAGCAACATCAAATGCCCAATCAGCAGCATCTTCGGATGTTGAGGCAACGAATGATGAATAAGTTGCATTCTTGCTTACTGATGTGAAGTCTGTATCTGTGGGAGTTTTTGAACCTTCGTTCTTGTATGCTGTAACAGCAGCCTTAAAGGAAGCTTCGTCTGTGATGTTTGCGAAAACAGCTTTTGCTTTTGCGATTACTTCGTCGTTAGCTTTCTTCTGTCTTGCTGCAAGAGCTTCTTCTGTTTCGCCTTCTTCACCTGAAAGAGTTGTGAAGGGGAATGCAAAGTAGCGAAGGTCTGCGTAATCGTATTCTTTTCTGTTTGCATCATACTCAGCCTTGATATCTTCATCGGTGATATCGGTCTTATGCTTTTCTGTCATATCTGCTCTGTATCTTTCGGCGATTGTTTCCATTTCAATCTGCTTCTTGAATGTTTTTTCGTTGAAGCCGGGACCGAATGATTCTCTGAGATATGCGTTAAGAGAATAGTTGTTCTGAGCAGCCTGGTCTCTGTATGTTTCAATTGTTTCGTTGATTTCAGCTTTTTCGTCATCGGTTAATTCATAACCGTCAGCGATTGCTTTTTCGTAGTAAGCAACAACGTACTGAGCGTAATTTACTGCTGAATTTTCAAGGCTTTCTGCCCATGTAAGAACATTGCCGTCTTCATCTTTCTCTGTTGAATCCTGTTCATCGGGAGGAAGTGATGAATCGAAGCCCATATTCATACCCATCTGTGCATACTGTTCAGCATAATATGCCATCTGCTGATACTGTGCTGAATAATAATAGTTGAATTCTGCAGCGGAAATCTTTGTGTCGCCGATGCTGACTGCTGTTACCATCTTTTCGATTACGCCGAGATTGTCAACAAGCTTCCATGCAACTGTGCCAACGATTGCAACTGCAAGAACAACAGCAACGACTTTCTTGAGAATGTTTGCTGCGGCAGTTCTTTTCTGAATGCCTTTTGCGTTCTGCTTTGCAGCCTTAGCGATTCTGGCTTTGCGTTCCTCGCGGTAAACTTCAGCCTTGCTCTTTGAGCTTTCGTTTTTTGCCATTAGTAGTTCATCCTTTACTCTTATAATACTTGCCGACCGAATGAAATCGGCAGAATGTATATATATTATACTATTTTAAAAGAATTTACAAGCTTTTTTGTAAATTTTTATTATTTTATTTTTAATTAATTAACATTTACTGTGCGATTTGCTCTGTGTCAGCGTTCCGTCAAGAAACTCTCTTCTGAACCATACATCCTGAACTTCATAGCTTTTACCGTTAAGATAATTCAGAATTCCCGCATCGGTTACGAATGTAAATTTCAGACGGTATGAATAAAGAAACTGTTTTTTGTAACCGAGAGGCTTGTTCAGCGCGTTTGTTCCGTATTTGCCGTCGCCGAGAAGGGGATGGCCGATGCTTGCAAAATGCGCTCTTATCTGATGTGTTCTGCCTGTAAGAAGTTCAACCTCTACCAAAGATAATCCGTCTTTTTCGGAAAGGACATTGTATTTTGTTCTGATTTGCTTTGTGCCCGGTAATTCACGGCTGAAAACTTCAACCTTGTTTTTCTTTTCATCCTTTGAAAGCCAGCCTGTGAGCATGCCGCTTTTCTTGGAAATTTTACCATGAACAACGCAAAGATAATATTTTTCGAGTTCTCTGTCTTTTAATTTCTGATTTAGGATACGAAGACTTTCTGCATTTTTTGCCGCAATAACTATTCCTCCGGTGTTTCGGTCTATTCTGTTGACCAGTGCAGGTGTAAATGAATTTTCATCCTTCGGGTTATAGTCGCCTTTTTCGTAAAGATAGCGTTTTATTCTTGTTATCAGAGTGTCGTTGTATTCTGTTTCATCGGGATGTGAAAGCAGACCGACTTTTTTATCAAGAAGCATTATGTTTTCATCTTCGTAAACAATATCAAGATGCTTTGATGCGGAAAGGAAATCATAATGCTCATCAACAGGAGCAAAAAATTCATCATTGATATACATATCCACAATATCGCCTACGTTGAGCTTTAAAGCAATATCGCCCTTTTTGGAGTTTACCTTGATTCTTTTCGTGCGTATGTATTTATACATCAATGATTTGGGCAAAGCGGGAACGGCTTTTGAAATAAACTTATCGAGTCGCTGACCCGAATCGTTTTTTGAAATAATAAAACTCTTCAAAAATAATCTCTCCGATTAAAATATAGTCTTTTCAAATATGGTTTTATAGTGTATAATGTGTATAATTTCGGATTGGAGCGATGAATTTGGCTGAAAAAGAAAAGAAAGAGAATAATCCACATAAGGAACACAGAAAAAGACTGAGGAAAACCTTCAGACAGGTCGGGGTTGAAGATATGCCCGAGCATAATGTCCTGGAGCTGCTTCTGTTTTATTCTATTCCCGTAAAAGACACGAACGGTCTGGCTCATGAGCTTATAAACAGATTCGGCTCTCTCAACGGCGTTTTTGAAGCATCGTATGAACAGCTTCTTGAGGTTAAGGGTGTGGGAGAAAACTCCGCTTTGCTTCTTTCGCTAATTCCGTCGATTTGCCGCCGATATGCCGAGGGGGCAAGAAAGGGCAAAATCAAACTTACGGAACCGTCGGCTGTTGCTGATTTTATGAAGGGAAAGTATTACGGAATTAAAAATGAAATTGTTTATATGTTGTTTCTTGATGCAACGGGAACGCTGATTAATTGCTGTAAAATAGCAGAGGGAATTCCTAATCAGGTTGCCATTGATAAGATGGTCGTGGTTGAAGCTGCGATAAGAGCTAAAGGGGATAAGGCGATTATGGTTCATAATCATCCTTCGGGTGTGGCTGCTCCGTCAAGACATGACCTTGAATCAACAAGCGGAATAAAGTCGTTGTTCAGAGATCTCGGTATAGTTCTTGCTGACCATATTATCATTGCGGGCGACGATTATCTTTCTCTGGCTTCGCTTCCGAAATTTTCAACACTTTTCATATAAATTTCAGGCTGTATCGTGCGATACAGCCTTTTTGCGATACAGCCTTTTATTTTTTTAGTATGTAACTTTAACGGTGTGTTTTCCGATTTCCGATGTGATTTTTAACATCGATGCACCGTTATCTCCGATAGGTTCAAGTGAATACTCACCGTCACATTCAATGCCTTGTGGTTTTTTGTGAAGATAAATTTCTGTAGGCAGGGAGTATTCTTTATCCTGTGTATATTCAAGAGTGAATATATCATTTTCTCTGTCAAAAGAATAACTGTCTATTTTACCGCTTACGGCAACGGGAGCAGTTCTTATAAGTAAATCCATAATGGGTGTTTCAAGCAGACCGTGATAGTAGCACCAATAAGTCTGACCCCATTTGTTTGAATCGAATTTATCAAGAAGAAATGCGATGTGAGGAAGCCATTCCGTACCCTCAGCCTGACTGCCCCATTCACCAACGATAACGGGAATATCAAGTCTTTCCTGAGAACGGCGGTGTTCATCGAATATTGAGCCTACTCTGTCGTTGCTTGCGTATTTGTATGCGGGAGTATCGACCATAAGATCATATGCGTGAGGTGCGAAACAAAGCTTTTCTTCGCGTTTTCCGTCATAGTTGACGGCAGGTGTGGAGTAAGGTATACCGAGGTTGGAATAATAACTGTTTTCCATAATAATTATACCGTTATCGGTAACTTCGCGGATTGCCTTTGCGGTGCGGTTAATAAACTGCGAGTATGCACCTGTGTCAAATTTTCTTATCAGTTCATCGCCAGCACTTGTAACTTTTCTGAAAAGAGCAGGATCGTCAAACGTTGAAAGAACCTTTGCGGGTTCACCTGAAAGAAGGTCTTTAATCATCTTTATTTTTTTGCATCGTTTATCCGTAAGAACGGTTTTTGCAATGCTTAAAATAAGATTTCTGAATATTTTTCCGCCGTCACTGCCGGGGAACGGTTCATTAAGCAAATCAAATCCGAAAAGGGCAGGATGGTCTTTGAAACGCTCTGCAACATGTTTCCACATATTGCAGAAATATGTCTGCAAGGGAACACCATTATATTCTTTGTTTGCCCAGAAGTTATCAAAGGAATTGTGAATTGCTTTACCCCAGAAATAACCTTCCGCCCAGACAATTCTTGTTGGTTTGAATTTTGCACCGTCGGTAAGGCATGCCCATGCGGGAGCACCGTCTGCGGGAGCATCTGCAGGTCCGCCGTAAAGGTCCTGATGCATATCAAGGAAGAAATAAATGCCGTATTTTTCGCAAAGGTCGGCAACCTTTTCAATCTTATCAAGATATTCTTCGTCATATTTTCCGGGTTCGGGTTCAATAGCATCCCATGTCATTCCGAGTCTGATAATATTGAAACCCATGGAATGAAGTTTTGAAAATAAATCCTCATAAAAATCAACATTATACACTTTTCTTGGATTACCGGGCACATATATACCTTTATCGCAAAGATTCATGCCGTTAAAAATTCTTTCTCTGCCTTCTGAATCAATAAACTTTTTTTCAAAGGTGGTAATTTTAAGCATAAATATTATACCTCTCAGAAATTTATAATCTGATTATAACACTTATAAATATTTATTTCAACTATAAATATTTATATGAAATCATTCAATTAACTGTTGCACTGTACAGAATCGTATGATATAATCAAAATGTAATAATATATTTCCTATAAGGGAAAAATTCATGTTGAACAGAGGTAATTTAAATGGCAGCATCAGCACTTTTCAAAGCGTATTGCAGAACATATCAGGGAATTTTCCGCGTTGCGGTTAATTTTCTTAACTGGAAAGAACCCGAACTCGTAAAGGGTGCAGGCAGCGTTAAAAAGCTTCCCGAGGTTGTTAAGGCAAACGGACACAACAGCGTTCTTGTTGTAACAGATAAGGGTCTTATGGGACTTCATCTGCTTGACGGTCTTTTTGAAGGACTTGAAAAAGCAGGTGTAAAGTATGCGGTTTATGACGGCACTCAGCCCAACCCCACAATCAACAACATCGAAGATGCAAGACAGCTTTATGTTGATAACAACTGCTCGGCCGTAATTGCATTCGGCGGCGGTTCACCCATGGACTGTGCAAAGGTTGCGGCTGCAAGAATTGCACGCCCTAACAAAACCGTTCAGAAGATGAGAGGCACTCTTAAAATCCTCAAGAAACTTCCCACAATCTATGCGGTTCCCACAACTGCGGGTACAGGCTCTGAAACAACCATCGCAGCCGTTGTTTCTGATCCTTCAACTCATGAAAAATACGCACTTCAGGATCCCGTTCTCCGTCCCAAGTATGCAGTTCTTGATCCTGAACTCACGGTAGGACTTCCTCCCCACATAACATCAACAACAGGTATGGACGCCCTTACTCATGCCGTTGAAGCTTATATCGGACACAGCAATACAAAAGACACAATTGCAGCTGCCGAAAAGGCAACAAAGATGATTTTTGAAAATATCCTCAAGGTTTATGAAAACGGTAAGGATATTGAAGCGAGAGAAAATATGCTTGAAGCATCATATCTTGCAGGTATTGCATTTACAAGAGCTTATGTAGGCTATGTTCATGCAATCGCTCATAATTTCGGCGGTATGTACGGAACACCTCACGGTCTCGCAAACGCAGTTATTCTTCCCTATGTTCTTGAGGCATTCGGTGAATCTGCTCACAAACCTCTTGCAAAGCTTGCCGATATTGCAGGCCTTGAAACTGCAGGTATGAGCGAATCTCAGAAAGCAAATCTCTTTATTTCAAAGATTAAGGAGCTCAATAAACTTCTCAATATTCCCGAACATCTTGAAGTTCAGGAAAAGGATATCGCAACCATCGCTCAGAGAGCAAATAAGGAAGGCAATCCTCTTTATCCCGTACCCAAGGTTATGGATATCGAAGAGCTTTCGGCTATTATCAGAAAAGTAGGTAATATCTGATTATCTTTGCATTTGCATTTCTGCGGCATAATACCATTGAAAACATAAAGGAGTGTGCAAAAATGAAAATCCGTCGTTTTATGAGTTTTATATTGGCTTCTGTTATTGCAATTTCCTCGGCAGTTTTCTGTTTTGCCGCAGAAGACAGCTGGAAACCGAAAAATAAAGAACCGTTCATATTTGTTCACGGTCTCAACGGATGGGGAAGCGCAGAGGGAATCAACACCGTAGTCTCATATTGGGGTGCAACAACCGGCGACCTGATGAGCTATCTTCAGAGCGAAGGCTACGAGTGTTATGCCGCATCTGTCGGTCCGATGAGCAGCGCATGGGACAGAGCGTGCGAGCTTTATGCTCAGCTTGTCGGTGCAAGAGTTGACTACGGTATTGCTCATTCTCAGGCTAATAACCATGACAGATACGGCAGAACATATTATACGGCACTTGTTCCCGATTGGGGTGAACTTGATGACGAAGGTAAAATTCAGCAGGTTCATCTTATCGGACACAGTTTCGGCGGTACAACCGTGAGAATGCTTATTCAGCTTCTGACTTATGGTTCACCCGAAGAAAAAGCAGTCACCGAATCTGATGACCTTTCAGGTCTTTTCACAGGCGGAAAGGGTGATTGGGTCAAGAGTGCAACTGCAATCTGTACTCCTCATAACAGTTCATCGGTTTATTATCCGCTTAAAGCTTTGGGACTCTATGAAATCGTTCAGAACATCAGTTTTCTTTATGCGGGAATTATGGGAAGAACATTCTTTAACGGACGTCTTGTTGACTTTCATCTGGAGCAGTTCGGTCTGACCGATATTCCCAACGGCGAAAAGGCTGACGGTCTGATAGAATCCATGGCAAGAGTTCAGCATAACCTCAACGATACCTGTATATATGACCTTACTCCCGAAGGTTCAAAAAAGCTTAATGACGAATTTGAAATCAACGAAGACATCTATTATTTTTCATATCCGTTCTCAACAACAGAAAAAATTGATTTTATCGGAAAGGAAGTTCCTAAAATCAGCACTAATCCCGTTATAACGCTGACTGCGTTAGCGATGGGTGCTATGGAGTTTACAGACCCCACAACGGGAGTGGTTTATGATGAAAAATGGCTCGCAAACGATGCTCTTGTAAATACCGAGAGTGCAAAATATCCGCTTGATGAGCCTTATGTTGATTTTGATTCCGATAATATCGAAAAAGGAGTATGGAATGTTATGCCCGTGCAGGAAGGCGACCACGGTGCGGCGGTAGGTCTGTTTGCAGACGAAAAGAAAACCAAGGAATTTTATATCGGTCTTTGCGAAATGCTCAATGCTTTATAAAAATCAACGCTGTCGTTTTGATACGGCAGCGTTTTTACAAGGAGAATATTAATGAAATCAAAAAGAATTATTGCTTTAATAATGGCTGCATCATTTCTTTTTTCGGGATTTGCCGTTACGGGTGAAGTCAGCGAAATCCGAAGAACGGTTGAGGGATATGCCGAAATTGTTCACAGAGCAATCCGTTCGGCATTTGAAACAAGAAAGTATTCGAACTATACTGAGCTTTATGATATTCCCGAAACGGAAAACGGTTATGTGCCTCAGGGATATTGCGTAAACAGTGAGATGAATCTTCATTTTATTTCTTATTATCACAGCAAGAATGCAACAATAATCGCGGTTGTTGACGGTGAAAACGTAAACAGAATAAAAACAGTCTCGCTTGAAGTGAACGGAAAGGATTTTAAGGGCCATGCAGGCGGAATAGCTGAAGACGGAACATATTTTTATGTTGTTGACAGCAAAAAAATTTACCGCATGAGCCTTGCAGACCTTCTTGCAGCCGAAGACGGTGAAGTTATGGTTATGAAAGATTATATTGCCGCAGATGTCAGATGTTCATATCTCAACAGTGACGGAAAATATCTTTATGCCGGCGAATTCTACACATTCACAACCGATGCCGCATACGATACCGATAAATCCCATCACATGGCAATTTCTCTCTTCGAAACAACATATTCGAGATGTAATGCATATCTGATTTCGGATATAGCGGATAAATTTTCCGAAGAGCCGGGGGATACGGTTATTCCGGATATGGTTTTCACAACTCCTAACTGTGTACAGGGATTTGCAAGACTTCCCGACGGCACGTTTGCACTTGCAACCTCCTACGGAAGAAATAACGATTCATTCCTCAAATATTATTCCGATGTCACAAAGAGCGAATGTGATTTTGAGGTTGATTATAACGGAGAAAAAGTACCTGCCTACCATTTGAGCAAAAGCAGAAAAACAGAATCACACCGCCGGCCTCCCATGCTTGAAGGGATTGATGATGCAAACGGTCAGGTTTTCGGTATTTTTGAATCGGGAGCAGAAAAATACAGCGATTCAGCTTTTATAGTAAATAAAATTTGTAAATTCTGAGAAAAAGTTTAACAAACTTTTTCAAGTGAAAATTATTGCGATGTACATTTGTTGTTCATATTCGACAATAACAGCACGCGTGATATGTGCAATATTGCTAAAATATTTTGCGTTCTTTCTTTTAATATGTTAAGGCTGAATAATTTACATTAAGTTTAAATTTATGCAACTTGCACAAATCTAAAACAAGATATTTGTGCAAAATAACTTGACTTTTGCGTAAAATGGTGTATAATAAAGCCACAACGAAAAAGAAAGGATGAATGTTATGAATTTCGAAAAGACATCATATGAAGTGGAGAAGCAGCTCATCGAGGAAATCGGCAAGGAAAAGAAATTTCTTACATTCAAAAAGCTTTTCAAAATCTTTGAGCTTGACGCTCTTCTCAGAGGCTGAGAAGCTGATTCTCTCCCGAAAATATCATCTTAACGGATGATTTTATATAATCTGATGCAGGAGCCAAGCCTGCTCAGACAAACGGAACTTTATGCAGACCGAGATTCTTTTCGGTCTGTTTTTTTATTTTGTATCATATAATGACACAGGGTGTTATTATATGAACTGTTGCGTAACCGAATTAAGATGCAAGGAAGTCATAGATAAATCAAACGGATGCAGACTCGGCCTTGTCAGCGATGTTGAAGTGGATTCGTGCTGCGGAAGGGTTGTTGCTCTCATTGTTTTCGGCAGACCGAAATACTGGGGGATTTGCGGCAAACGTGAAAGAATAAGAATATGCTGGGAAGATATTGAGGTTATAGGTGACGACACCATACTTGTATGCAAGTGTAACCGTGAGATAAACAGCAAAAGAAACAGAAACCGTGTTTAGTCCGATTGCAGTTGCTCTAAGGGATGCTTCAGGCATCCCTTTTGCCTTTTTATACAATATATTAATAAAAATATGTGTTACTTTGATTAATTGAAATGTTAAATTTTATATGATATAATAATTAAATGTAAATTATAATCTGTTTTAAGGTTTTGGCAGATTAAAAGGAGTAATGCTAATGAATGTTGTTATGCAAAAGGTCAGGTCTTTGTTTACCGAAATAAAAGACCACTGGGATACCCCTGCTGAGGGTAAATATGTCCCTTATAAGGAATATAAAGATGTAGTTTTTGCCGTAGGAAGCAACTACGCAGGTTCAAAGGTGCTTGAATACATTGGTTTCTTCTCATCCTGTTATCTTATCATGCATCATTATAAGCTTCCTTACCTCACTTTTTCCGTTATCGGAATCCTTAATATGCCTCTCGGCTATATTTCGGCTCTTATGTGGTGGCTTGTATGCGATAACCTCGGCTTCCTGCCCAAAAAGACCGAAAGAAAATTCTATCTTACATACTTCATAATGATGGTATTCGGAATTTCAACAATTCTGTTTGACTATTCACGGTTGTTTGACCAGACAAGTCCGTTTATAACTTATCTTAACGGTCTTGAGGGCATGAATGCAACCGCCTGTTTCAAAACCTTCGGAACACATTTTCTCTATACAGGCTGGGTTGGTGCACGAAACATTTTCTGGCGTAAAAAGCTTCTTCCAAAGTATGGCAGATATAAATATTCGCTTTACTGCGACGTTATTCCTAAGTGTATAATGGTTATT
Organism: Acutalibacteraceae bacterium; assembly: GCA_045542715.1. Classification (GTDB taxonomy): domain Bacteria; phylum Bacillota; class Clostridia; order Oscillospirales; family Acutalibacteraceae; genus CAG-177. Next base: position 40,671 of record JAZQLN010000005.1, on the reverse strand, counting down.
CTTATCGGCTGGCTTCCTGTTTATAACATTCCCGATGTTGCAACAAGAGTCTGGGTTGCAAACCTCCTTTTCGCAACATATAACGTTTTCGGATTTGCCAATAACCTCGAAATATGTACAAAGAGCATCAGCCCCAATCTTCAGGAAAGAATTCTTGTCCGCAGCTATCCCGTTAAGATTTCCCATTTCTTCAATACCATTGTAGGCATTGTTATGCCTGCAATTATCGGCATGCTCAGATACGAATGGGCAGATATCAATGTTTACAGATATGTTATCCCCATCACATTCTGTGTTCTTGCAGCGTTCACAATGATTTTTGCCGGCAGAATTAAGGAAAGAATTCCTCAGCCTCCCGTTGAGAAAAAGGTTCAGATCAAATTCTGGGACGGTATGTTCGGTGTTCTTCATAACAAATATCTGCTGATAAACACAATTAAAGACCTTATTGACTCTCTCGGAAACGGTATGCTTCCGTTTGTAACTATTCTTTATTTCTACACATTCAGACTCAGCGGTCTGCCTTACAGCCTTATTGTTATGCTGATTTCTTTTGCGGGCACACCCCCTGATTTGCTTTCTCCCTATTTCCTTAAGAGATTTTCATATAAGCAGATTATGATTTTCTATCAGCTGACAAGAGCTTTGGGTAACGGTCTTATTGCTGCGGCAATGTGGTTCTGCGGAGATAATCTTACTCTTTGCGGAACAATCTGCGTTGTTGTTCTGTTCTTTATGGAAATGACCAAAACCGTTCCCACAACGGCAGGTCACGATATGGGCGTGCGTATCAGTGACTATCAGATGTATCTTTCGGGTGAACGCCTTGAAAGCTTTGCAGGTGTTTTCGGATGGTTTACGGGTCCCATTACTTCATTTGTCGGTCTTATTATTCCTCTTATGCTTCTCAAATACGGCTTCAACAGCAACTGGGATGTTCTGTTTGTTGACGCATCAAGAAGAAACATAATTGTAATTCCTATTATCGTTGACGTTGTCGGATTCCTTCTTATGACCATTCCTTATTTCTTCTGGGATTATGACAGCAAGAAGCAGAATATGGTTATGGAAGTTCTCAAGCGCCGTGCAGAGGTAACCGAAAAGAAGGCTGCCGAAGAAGGCGAAACCGTTTCCGGCGGTTATATCGGTTAAGTGAGGTGAATTAATATGAGCAAAAAAGAAAAGAAAGTAATTGTTGAAGAACCCATTCATCTTGATATTCCGGAAGATGAAATATGGACTTACCGAGTTGAAGGTCTTGCTGCACCTCATATTAACAAGCCTTACAAGCATTTCGGTCTTAAAAAGGTGATTTTTACAATTGTTATCATAGTTGCCGTTTCTTTATCGTGCTATTTCAGCGTAAGAACCGTTCAGAAAGATACTTTTGAATATGAACAGACTGAAATCGGTTATGAGCTTTCAAAGTTCAGCAATACGGGTTATATAACCACTCTTGATATTGATTATCTGTCAAGCATTGAATATGATTCTGAAAATCCCGATGTAAACACAAACTTCAAAATCAATAAGGATGAAACCAAAAAAATCACATCTGTAGGTGCGTATGCACTTAACTGTGACGAGAAAATCACGGTAATTAATATCGGTGCGGATGTTGAATATATCGAACCCAAAGCATTCTATTCGTGCTGGGCTCTCCGTGAAATCAGAGTTGACGCTAATAATCCCAACTACTGTGATGTTGAGGGTGTGCTTTACAGCAAGGATATGAAAACGCTTATCTGCAGACCCTGCGACCATGATACATATCTTGCGGAAAAATACGGCCATGCGGAATATGATGCAAACGGTTTCAGAACTGAGCCTGCGGAAAATTCGGAAAATTACGGGCAGTATGTAAAGGATGTTCTAACATACGTTGTTCCTTCAAGCGTTGAAACAATCGGTGAGCTCAGCTTCAATTACGCAAATATGAAAGCTGTTTATCTTCCCGAAGGTCTTAAAACAATCGAAACTCTCGGTTTCTTTGAAATTCCTCTTCTTGCAAGTGTCAGGAGTTATAAATCCGATTCCGTAACCGATACTCATTTTACGGGTGAAGAGGCTCTCGGTGAGGTCTATGCTTCACTTCCGGACGGACTTGAATATATCGGTTCGGATGCCTTCAGCTATAATCAGGCTTTGACATATGTTTATATTCCCGAAAGTGTAACATATATCGGACATCATGCGTTCTGGGATACCGTTTATAAAGACGGCGGTGAGCTTAAGGGCGTTACCGAAATCAATGTTGAGGCAAGCGAAGAAGAATTCAAAGAAATTCACACGGGTGACAGCTGGAGACCCCAGTATGATTATCTTCTTTTCAAAAAATCCGTTGGTGTTAACTACTCATCACAGAGAACAGAGGGATAACATGAAAAAAACAACAAAAACATTATTGAAAACAGCCGGTATATCTGCCGGTATTTCTGCGGCGGCAGGATACATTCTTTTTCATGAGATGATGCATCGCAATGCTGCACTTGCCGAAAAGCTCGGAAAAATAATATGTCCCGTTCCCGAATCGGCTCAGAGTGTTGCTCAGGATGAAAGAGATATCTGGTTTCAGCAGCAGGATTTTGATGAGTTTGAAATGATTAATGACAGAAACTACAGACTCAAGGCATATCTTCTCAAAGCGGATAAGCCTTCCGATGTTTACGTTTTCTGCAGTCACGGTTACCGCAACTGCGGTAAGGGTGAATTCAATCTTATGGCAAAATTCTATCACGATAAGGGATATAATGTTTTTCTTGTTGACCATCAGGCATCGGGTGAAAGTGACGGCACATATATCGGTTTCGGATATTATGAATACCGTGACTGCCTCAGATGGCTTGACTATATGCTTGAACTTTTCGGAAAAGATATTCAGATAATTCTCCACGGTGTTTCCATGGGCAGCGCAACGGTTTTGATTATGAACGGGGAAAAGCTTCCTGAAAATGTTAAATTCACCGTTGCAGACTGCGGATATACATCGGCTTACGATGAGTTTGCTCATAACGCAAAGTCCATGCACGTTCCTCTTTTCCCTGTTATGAACATAGCAAATGCATTCAATAAAAAGATTTCAGGCTATGATTTCAGGGACGCAAATCCGCTTGAAGCTGTTGCAAAAGCGACTCTTCCGATATTGTTTATCCATGGCGGAAACGATAACTTTGTTCCGACATATATGGCAGGAAAGCTTTATGAAGCCTGCACGAGTGCCGATAAAAAGATGCATATTGTTGAGGGAGCTGCCCATGCGGAAAGCTATCCTACAGACAGTGTTGCATACGAAGGCATGATAAACGAGTTTATAGAAAAATACATAAATTAAGAGGTTTGTATGACTAAATTTATAAGCTTGTTTCTGAGCTTTATAACGGTTATCGGTCTTGCGGCGGAGGGGATTCCTTATGCCTTCAGACCGACTCTTGAGGTTGATGCATCTGTAAGTGCGGGAGAAATCTCGACCCGTGCAACTGGATATCTGTACGGTATTGCACAAAACGGCGTGCCCGATAAAGCTATGGTTGAAAGCATTGATATTTCAAGCGTTTCCCAAAAGGTTATCGGCGGTTTGCAGCATCCCATCGGTGACGTTGATGAAGCGGCACAGATGCTGGATAACTGTGACTATATAACCGTTTATCTTCAGGATTGTTTTGATACATGGTACTACTGCCACGATGAGATAAACAATCTTCGTGCATCGGGAGAGTATGACTGCAAAAAGTTTGTTGAAGAACGTTTTCATCCGCAGGTTATTGAAAAAGTAACAATTCTTTCAGCTAAGGATTATTCTGACAGATTGGTTTACTGTCCTTATAACGAGGCTGACAATGCAGTCTGGTTCGGCACTCCTTCTGAAGACGGCACATGGCTTATGTTTGATGATGCGGCAAAATACAGATTTTATGATGCATGGAAGAAAACATATAATCTTATCCGTTCAATCGACCCTTATGCGGTTATCGGAGGTCCGGGTTACTGCGATTACGACAGCTATGAAATAAAACATTTTCTTGAATTCTGTAAGGAGAATGACTGCTTGCCTGATGTAATGATTTATCATGAACTCGGTGAAAAGTCTGCTCTTTTCTTGCAGGACCATGTTGACGATTATCGTTCAATCGAAAAGGAACTCGGTATTCCCGAAATGACGATAATTGTTACCGAATACGGCACAATGTATGAATGCGGTGCACCTGCCGATATGCTGAAATATGTTGTGAATATTGAAAAATCAGGTGTTTACGGCAATGTTGCGTATTGGCGGCTTGCCAATAATCTTTGTGATACTGCGGCGGATAACAACAGTCCGAACTCGAATTGGTGGCTTTTCCGCTGGTATGCCGATATGGAAGGCAGTCTGCTTGAATCGAAGATTATTGATATTTTTCATGCTGATTTTGCAAACGCAATAAAATATAACTATAATAATTTCCATTATAAAGAATTTACGGGCATGGCATCTCTGACCGACTGTAAGGATAAAATCGAAGCAATCTGCGGAGGCTGTGACTACACAAGCGGCATTTCCTTCAAAAACCTCAACAATACAAATCTCGGCAAAAAAGTAAATATCAAAATTGAGTGTGTTTATTATGAGGGATTAAGCGGTATTGTCAACAGTCCGATAACGGTTGCGGAGTATACCGATAACGTTGTTTTCGGTAATCTTCGGGTTGATATTGAAAACCCGGATCCTACTGCGGTGTATCATGTTGTTATAACGGAAGCAACCGATGGCAAATCCGATTATTTCAACAAAAAACTTCCCGTTCGTTATGAGTTTGAGAATGGTGTGAGAACGGGCGGATCATATACCTATGACAGTGCCTATGCCACAACGGGCGAACAAAACGGAATGGTTGGCGGTTTTGAAAATATCGGCGATTCCGTTGAAATCGCTTTTGATGTTCCGGAAAACGGATACTATGATCTCAAACTTGTTTACGGAAATTCAAATGACGGCAGGACTCCTGACGAAAGAAAGGATTCTTTTGCCGAAATGACATTTGACGGCAAGTTGAGCGAAATAGCTTTTCCGAACACAATCAAGAGCGAATATACGGATAAACTGACATTCACATATTATCTTGAAAAGGGCGGACACACAATGAAGCTTGCTCATAAAGAGGGCACGTTTGTTGTTGACAGTCTGTTGGTTTCGCCTCATTCGGATGAAACGGAAATTACCGTGCTTGATGATGACGGTAAATACCTTGCGATTGCTCCTTGTGACGGATTTTATAATCTTGATATCGGTTCTGCGGACAGGTTTATCGTTGACGGAGCGATAGGTAATGCTCATAACGGAAAAGCTGTTGTTTATTTGCGAAAGGGTCTCAATTCAATTGAAGCCGTTTCCGATAAATGCGAAATAACCGTTTCGGAAGCATCAGGATATTCCGTTCGGATAAATGCTGATGAAATGCATTTGAACGGTTCGGCAGAGCTTGAAAACGGAGTTTATATTAACGGTATTTCATCCTTGGGCGCTAATGCGGAATTTACCGTGAATGTTCCCTGCAGCGGAGATTACAGAATGACCGTCACATATGCAAACAACGATGAGGGCGGTGTTCACAGCTATAATGTTGACCTTATCGAGAGATATGTAACCGTTGAGGTGAACGGTGAAAAGCAAACGCTTTGGTGCAGAAACACCTACAGCTGGGATACGCTCAAAACCGCAACTGTCAATATCAGCCTTGAGGCAGGCGAGAATACCGTTAAACTTTCAAATGACGGCTCTGTCAGATTTAACGGCAGTGATTCATATGCTCCTCATATCTATTCTGTTTCCGTAAATTCGGTTTCATAAATAATATCGTATAAATCGTCCAAAATATAAAAAAACACGGAGGATGATTGATATGAAAAAGTATGTATGCGATTTGTGTGACTGGATATACGATGAAGAAAAGGGTGATCCGGATAACGGGATTGCACCGGGTACAAAGTTTGAGGATTTACCTGATGACTTTGTTTGTCCGTTGTGCGGAGCAGGCAAAGACCAATTCACAAAGGTATAAAATTAACGGCATACCGTTGGTGTGCCGTTTTTTACGGTGATTAAAATGGATTATATTAAAAATCAGCTTTTTGAAATGCAGGATCTGAAATACCGTGATTTTCATTCAAAGCTTATGCCGACTATTGATAAAGAAAAGGTTATCGGTATTCGAACTCCCGAACTCCGCAAATTTGCAAAGGAAATAGCAGAAACAGATTTGTCAAAAGAATTTCTTGCCATTCTTCCGCATGAATATTATGAAGAAAATAATCTTCACGCTTTCCTTATTGAACAAATCAAGGATTATGATTTGTGCATAGCTGAGCTTAACAGATTTCTGCCGTTTGTTGATAATTGGGCAACCTGCGATATGATGCGTCCGAAAATATTCAGAAACTATCTGCCTGAATTGCTTGATGAAATCGGAATATGGCTTAAATCAAGGGATACATACACAGTCCGTTTCGGTATGGAAATGCTGATGGTTTATTATCTTGACGATAACTTCATAACCGAATATTCAGATGCGGTTGCCGAAATCCGTTCCGACGAATATTACATAAAAATGATGCAGGCATGGTATTTTGCAACTGCATTGTCAAAGCAGTATGAAAAAATACTGCCGTATCTTGAAAATAACAGACTTGATGCGGATACTCATAACAAAACAATCCGAAAAGCGATTGAAAGTTACTGTATAACCGATGAGCAAAAGAAATATTTAAGAACTCTTAAACGCTGTTGAAATTACGGGATTTATTTGGTATAATCATTAAGAAAGGCAGGAGATAATAATGTATTATAAAATAGAAAACAGTTTTTTGACTTGCGAAATTGATGATATGGGTGCTCAGCTTCATTCTCTGAAGCTCAAGGAAAACGGCAAGGAATACATATGGCAGGGCAATCCCGATATATGGTACGGTCAGGCACCCGTTCTTTTCCCCGTTATCGGTCAGCTTATCAACGATAAATATTTTTATAACGGCAAGGAATACACAATGCCCAAGCACGGCCTTGCGAGAAAGCTTCTTTTTACCGTTAAGGAATGTGAGGGTGCAAAGGCGGTTTTCAGCCTTGAGAGCGATGAAAACACCCTTAAGAGCTATCCGTTCGAATTCGAATATCTTGTAACATTCGAGCTTAAAGAAAAAGCTCTTGTCAACACAATGACTGTTATAAACAAAACAAAGGGTGAGATGTATTTCTCGGTTGGTGCTCATCCCGCTTTTAACTGTAGTGTAGGGGATGTAATTGAATTTGAAAAGCCTGAAACACTTTCAACTGAAAGAATTGATAAAGATAATCTTATCATTCCCGAGAAATTCCCTCTTATTGAAAATTCAAAGGAAATAGAAATCACAAAAGAGATTTTTGAACCCGATGCACTCATTCTTTCCGATATTCAGTCCGAAAAGCTTACAATCAAGGGTGAAAATGAGGTTGAATTCACATTCGGAAAATGTCCCTTCCTCGGAATCTGGGCAAAGCCCGGTGCACCGTATGTCTGCATTGAACCTTGGTACGGCGTAAATGACGGCAGAGAGGTTAAGAGCGATATCTCCGAAAAGAGAGGTATTCAGCACCTTAATGAGGGCGAGACCTTCGAATTCTCATGGATAGCTGAAATCAAATAAAAATTACCGCTGTGAATGACTCACAGCGGTTTTCTTATATCTTCTTTAATCTGTTGTATTCTTCGGTTGTTATTTCGATAACTCTGCCGTGTTTGAAACCGTACGGGAATGAGAATTTTTCGGGAACACGCTCAAAGTTCATATCACCGGGTGCCGACGAAACAAAGGGGACATATCCCATTTTCGGCTTTTCACATCCGAAGAAATCAAGCATAAGGCACCATCTGCCGTCCGGTAAAGTATATACCGTTGGTCCTTCATATGAACCCGGTCTGTCGATTTCTTTATCCATATATTCCTCAAATTTTTTATCGTGTTCAAACGGACCGTAAAGACGTTTTGATGTTGCGTGCATATTCATCGGCGGCTTGTCTGCATTTTTATAGAACAGATGATAGGTGTCGCCGACCTTCTGAATGTGCGAATCAAGGATTTCGTTATCCTTTGTAAAATAGAGCTTCGGTTCTGAAAATGTTTCAAAATCCTTGGTAACAGAGCAGTAAATCGACATATGCTTGTAATCTGTTTCTTCAACCGTTGAACCCCAATGGATAAGGTATTCCTCGTTTTCTTCATCAAAGAATATTTCGGGTGCCCAGAGACAACCGAAATCATCTCTGCCGAAATAAATCAGCTTTTCTTCGGAAAAATTAACAAGGTCATCGGTTTTCCACATACGCAGACACTTGCTGCCCGTGCGGTTTACATTCTGCCAGTTAACATTATAATTTTCGTCCATGCGGTAAGCAATGCAGAGATCGGTTGTAAGGATAACAAAGCCGCCCGCGTGAAGTCTTATGATTTCGATATCACGGCACCCTTTTTCGCCGAGCTGAGCCGTCAGAACGGGATTTCCGCCGTTGACCTGCTCCCAGTTATATCCGTCAGCACTGAGGCCGAAGTAAACCTGTTCGCCGTCAGGAGTTACTTTTTCTTTGAAATGCGTAAAAAGATAAGGCATACAATTTCTCCTTAAAACAGACTCTCGGCATATCTGACAGCACCCATTGCGTCGGAAGAATAGCTGTCTGCATTGATCATCGAAGCGTATTCTTCTGTCATAACCGCACCGCCGACCATTACCTTGCATTCCGGTATTTCGTTTCTGATAAGCTTTATTGTTTCTTCCATCGCAGGAACGGTGGTTGTCATGAGTGCACTCAGACCGACAAGCCTTGCACCGCTTGATTTGACCGCATCAACGACAGCTTCAGGAGGAACATCCTTGCCAAGGTCGATTACATCAAATCCGTAGTTTTCAAGAAGAACTTTAACAATGTTTTTGCCGATATCGTGAATATCGCCCTTTACAGTTGCAATAACGGTTTTTCCTTTTTTACCTTCTCCCGACGGAATTGATGCTTTTATTGCGTCGAATGCTTCTTTAGCCGCCTGGGCACTCATGAGAAGCTGAGGAAGATAAACTTTCTTTTCTTCGAATCCTTTTCCGACGTTATTGAGGGCAGGAATGATTTTTGTGTTTATGATTTCCATGGGAGCCATAGTTTTCAGAAGCTCTGCAGCGGCAATGCCTGCCTGATCCTTTAGTCCGTTTATTATGCACGCATCAAGCTCGGCTGAAGATACGGATACCGTTGAGGTCTGAACAGGTGAGAGTGAGTCTGCAAACTCAATATAATCAACGCAATTCTCGTCTTTGCCCGTCAGTGCCATAAAGCAGTGCCATGCCTTCATCATTTCCTCGGAATGAGGATTGATTATTGCACAGTCGAGTCCGTTTTGCATTGCCATTGTATAAAAAACAGAATTTACATCTGCTCTTGAAGGAAGACCGAAAGAAATGTTTGAAACGCCGAGACTTGTCCTGATGCCTTTTTCATGGAGAATCTTTACTGCTTCAAGAGTAATATTTGCACTTTTTGAGTCGCTTGAAACAGCCATTGCAAGGGGATCGACGATGATATCCTTTGGCTCAATTCCGTATTTCGATGCTCTTACGATGATTTTTTCTGCAATCGCAACTCTGCCTTTTGCAGAATCGGGAATACCGTTTTCATCAAGGGTTACGGCAATTGCAACACCGCCGTATTTTCGGATAAGAGGAAAGACGGATTTCATGCTTTCTTCTTTACCGTTCACAGAATTTATAAGAGCTTTTCCGTTGTAAATTCTCATAGCTTTTTCCATTGCGGATACGTCAACCGTATCAATCTGCAACGGTAAATCAATAACGCTCTGGAGAGCTTTTATAACCGAAACCATCATTTCAGGCTCGTTGATTTCAGGCAATCCGACATTGACATCAAGAATTGATACTCCTTTTTTGTTCTGGGCAAGACCTTCATTGAGGATGTATCCGATATCGTTCTGGCGGAGTGCTTCCTTGAATCGTTTTTTACCTGTGGGATTGATTCTTTCTCCGATAATAACAGGAGCATTGCCTATTTCAACGGCATGGGTATAAGATGAAACAACGGTATTATTCTTCTTTTCAGGAAGTGAGAACGGAAGATTTTTTGTTTTTTCAACGGTTTTTCTGATGTGATCGGGAGTAGTGCCGCAGCAGCCGCCGATTATTGTTGCACCCGCTTTGACAATATCGCACATGATATCCGAAAATTCGTCTGCATCAATATCAAAAACGGTTTTGCCGTTTTCGTTTCTGGGCAGCCCTGCGTTTGGATTAACGATGATGGGCACGCTTGAATATTTCGCGAATTCGGGAACGATTTCAGTCATCTGCTTTGGACCGAGCGAACAGTTCATACCTATAGCGTCTGCACCGAGACCTTCAAGCATTGCAATCATCGCGGCAGGATCTGCACCGGTCATAAGTTTTTTTGTTTCGTCATATACACAGGTTACAAAAACAGGAAGGTCACAGCTTTCCTTTGCGGCAAGAAGTGCGGCTTTGGCTTCATAGCTGTCGTTCATCGTTTCAATCAGAACAAGGTCTGCACCTGCTTTTGTACCGATTTTTATTGTTTCGGAAAAGATTTCAACAGCCTTTTCGAACGGTAAATCGCCGAGAGGTTCAAGCATTTTTCCGAGAGGACCGACATCAAGAGCAACATATGCGTCATAACCTTCAATTGCCCTTTTGGCGTTTGCGATTGCAGCACCGATAATTTCCTCAAGGTTATCGAATTTAAGACGGTTTGCGCCGAAGGTATTCGAAGTTATAATCTGTGTGCCTGCATCAAGATACATACGGTGCATCTCAATAATTTTATCGGGATTTGTAATATTCCAGTTTTCGGGATATTCACCTGCTTTGAGTCCCCATGACTGTAAAAGTGTACCCGCACCGCCGTCAAAATAAGTTATTCCGCTTTTGATTTTTTCGATAATGTTCATGTTAATATCCTTATCTGTACGGACAGCTGTCGTTTCTGCAAATCATGCATCCCGGACCCGTACACCTGTTTTTTTCTTTGCCTATTCCGATTATTGCCGTAACGGATTTTATCGGAGTCATCATCATGCTGTCGTTAAGAGTCAACCCGATATTTTTCTTTGTTTCGAGGAATTCGGTTATATTTTTTTGAAATTCAATTGATAAATCCCCGTATCCCGGACTGAATCTCGGACGGAGAAAATCAGAATTTTCAAGATGTGAATTAATATTATCGCAGAAAGCTTCAATTGCCGTTGAACCTATGCAGTCCGTAACCATTCCGCAGACAGGGGAGAGTAACGACTTTTTTTCAATCAGTCTGTGAGCATCAAAGCCTGTCGTTGCGGCGAGAATATATGCATAATCACAACCCGTAAGATTCTTTTCCAAAGATTTACTTTCTGTTTTCATGAATCCCAGGTCAACGCCGTTTTCGATTTTAACGGGTACTTTTGCGATGCATGCTCTGAATTTTGCAGTGTCGAGAAACTCTTTTGTGCATGAACCGATAAGCTCTTTTGTTTTGTCATCCGTTGTTTTAACGGAATAATAGCCGAGATAAACGGCAACCTCTTTAGGGTCGATGTTTATTTCAGCTGCATCTGTTTTTATAATTTCAATCATCAGATTATTCCTTTGAGATTTGATTGGATTTTTTGGGCAACATCAGGCTTGTTCATTGAATAAACGTGAACAGCGTTGATGCCGTTTGAATAAATGTCAATTATCTGTTCGGTTGCATATGCAATGCCCGCTTGCTTCATTGCTACGGGGTCATCGCCGAAACGGTCAACCATTCTGACGAATTTTCTGGGTAAAACCGTTCCTGAAAGAGAACATATTCTTTTGATTTGTGCCGCATTTGTAACAGGCATTATACCTGGAATAACGGGAACTGTTATTCCTGCTTCGCGAATTTTATATAGGAAATTAAAAAGAATGTGGTTGTCAAAAAACATCTGTGTTGTAAGGAATTCGCAGCCTGCATCCACCTTGATTTTGAGATTCTGTATATCTTTCGTGAAGCTGTCGCATTCTGTATGGCCTTCGGGATAGCATGCGCCGCCTATGCAGAATCCGCCGAAATTCTTTATTTCTTTGACAAGGTCACTTGCATGAGTGAAATCAAGGCTTCTTTCGGTTATGCCGTCAGGCATATCACCTCTGAGCGCAAGAATGTTTTCAACACCCTTTGATTTGATTTCTGTAAGAGTTTCTCTGATTTTATCTCTGTCTGAACAAACACATGTGAGGTGAGCGATGGGTGTTACACCTGTTTTGACAATGCTTTCCGCAATGTCGATGGTGTAAGAGCCGGTTGTACCGCCCGCACCGTATGTAACGCTCATGAAATCGGGATTTAATTTGGCAATTTCAAGAGCAGATGATTTTATACTTTCGTAGCTTTCACTGTTTTTGGGAGGGAAAACCTCAAACGATAATGAGGGAGTACCTCTTTTTATAATTTCCGATATTTTCACATTATCACCTTATTTTTTCTTAAATATCAATAATTTGCTGAAAAAGTAATTAAGAATAACAACAACGATTCCAACGATGGTCTTTGCGATAAGGTCATGCCATGAAAGAAGGGTTATCATAACAAACATCATAATTGTTTCGATAAAGAATGAAAAAACTCTTGCTCCGACAAAGCCCGTAAATTCTTTTCCGGCAACAGAGGGCTTCCAGCTTTTTGATTCGAAAACCCAGAGCTTATTGGTTATAAATGCAAAAACAACGGCGGCAACCCATGCAATGAAGTTTGCATCGAGATAATCCGTGCCTTCACCGAAGAATTCAAGTGCTTTGACAAAACCGATTTTGTCAAGAAGAATATTGAATATTCCTTCCCATTCGATTGCAATAAAAAGCTTTTTAAAAATATAGAATGAAGCGAGATTAACAACAGTTGTCAGCAGCCCGAAGCCGACATAGGTTATAAATTCTTTGGTTAAAAATTTATCGATAAGCTTTCCGACGAAACTGTCTTTTTTAAATAATCTGAATAGTTTTTCTCTTATGTTTTCAATCATAACAAACTCCGAATTTTTATTTGCCGCATATTTAAAATATATTTTAAAACAAAACAGGAATAAAGTCAATAAAAGCTTGCATTTTTAATATGTTGTGGTAAAATGATATGATAATGAGGTAAAGAATATGGATAAAATCGTGCAGACGAAAAACAGAATACACTTCCTTGACGAATTAAGAGGATTTGCGGCTTTATGTATGGTGTTTTATCATGCGTTTTATCTTCTCGGAGAATTTTTCTTTCTTGAATGGGCGGAAAATCTCTTTTATTTCTTCTTTCCGATTCAGCCTCTTTTTGCAGGGCTTTTTATATTTGTTTGCGGAATATCCTGCACTCTTTCAAGAAGCAATATCAGAAGAGGTCTGATTCTTCTCGGTGTTGCTGCGGGATTCACGTTTGTTACTGCGGTTATTATGCCGAAGCTTGGCTTCTTTGACTGTGAAATATATTTCGGAATAATTCATTTTCTTTCCGTTTCGGTTCTGATATATACGCTTGTGTCAAAAAAACTGCTTAAGATTTCTCCGTTTATCGGAATAGTTTTTTGCGTGTTTTTTTATGCGTTTACAAGCGGAATAGGCAGAGGTGAGCTTGCTTACGGTGAATTGTTCAGGATAACTTTGCCGGAAGAACTTTATGAAACCAACCTTCTTGTACCGTTCGGAATATATTCACCAACATTTTTTTCGGCGGATTATTTTCCGCTTTTTCCTCAGATTTTTATTTTCTTTGCAGGAATTTTCTGCGGTAACTATTTTGTGTATAAGGGCTATCCTGAATGGTGCTTTCAGAAACGAATCCCGTTTCTCGGCTTTCTCGGAAGAAATGCCCTCATAATATATATTGTCCATATGCCCGTTATTCTTGCGACAGCTTATGGCATTGAATTTATAATTAATTTATTTTAAGGAGTAATATAAAATGAGTGAAGCATGCAGTGGCAATTGTGCAAGCTGTTCAAGCAATTGTTCATCAAAAGAAAAGCAGGATTTAAGAATTCCCTGCGGTCCCTTCAGCAATGCAAAAAAAGTTATCGGTGTTGTCAGCGGTAAAGGCGGTGTAGGTAAGTCGCTTGTTACTTCAATGCTTGCAAGTGCAATGCAGGCAAGAGGCAATGCATGTGCGGTTCTTGATGCGGATATTACAGGTCCCTCAATTCCCAAGTCATTCGGAATCAAGGAAAGAGCAAAGGCTGACGAAAGCGGACTTCTTCCCGAAGAAAGCAAAACCGGTATCAAGATTATGTCAATCAATCTTCTTCTCGAAAACGAAGAATCTCCCGTTGTGTGGAGAGGTCCCGTTATTTCGGGTGTTATCCAGCAGTTCTGGAAGGATGTTGCATGGGGCGATGTTGACTATATGTTTGTTGATATGCCTCCCGGAACAGGTGATGTTTCATTGACGGTGTTCCAGAATCTTCCCGTTGACGGAATTGTTATTGTTACAACTCCTCAGGATCTTGTTACGATGATTGTAAAAAAAGCATTTAATATGGCAAAGCTCATGAATATTCCCGTTCTCGGACTTGTTGAAAACATGAGTTATGTTGTATGTCCCGATTGCGGTAAGGAGTTCAGAATTTTCGGAGAAAGCAAGATTGATGAAATTGCGGCTGAGCTTGGTGTTCCCGTTCTTGCAAAGCTTCCCATTGACCCCACAACCGCATCGCTTGTTGATAAGGGTGCAATTGAGCTTGCAGATGATAAATATGTTGCAAATGCCGTTGACTTTATTGCAAATTTAGACTAAAATATAGGATATACAAAATTTTCAGGAGTTGAAAAAAATGCTTGATATCAAATTCTTAAGAGAAAATCCCGATATCGTAAAAGAAAATATAAAGAAAAAGTTTCAGGACAGTAAGATAGCTCTTGTTGACGAAGTTATTGAGCTTGATGCACAGTCAAGAGCAATCAAAGCTGAGGCAGACAGCCTTCGTGCAAACCGCAACAAGGTTTCCAAGGAAATCGGTGCACTTATGGCACAGGGCAAAAAAGATGAAGCCATGGCTGCAAAGTCAAAGGTAACAGAATTCTCTGAAAGACTTGCAGAATGTGAAAAACTTGAAGCTGAGTATGCCGAAAAGGTTACAAAGATAATGATGATTATCCCTAACATCATTGATCCCAGTGTTCCCATCGGTAAGGATGACTCTGAAAATGTTGAGGTAACAAAATACGGCGAACCCGTTGTTCCCGAATTTGATGTTCCTTATCATACAGAAATCATGGAACGTTTCAACGGTATCGACCTTGATGCTGCAAGAAACGTTGCGGGTAACGGTTTCTATTATCTTATGGGCGATATCGCAAGACTTCATTCAGCTTGCATTTCATACGCAAGAGATTTTATGATTGACAGAGGATTTACCTACTGCGTACCTCCCTTCATGATAAGAAGCAATGTTGTAACAGGTGTTATGAGCTTTGCTGAGATGGATGCAATGATGTATAAGATTGAGGGCGAAGACCTTTATCTTATCGGCACAAGCGAACATTCAATGATAGGTAAGTATATTGACACAATCGTTAATGAAGATACTCTTCCTCACACACTCACAAGCTATTCACCCTGTTTCCGTAAAGAAAAGGGTGCTCACGGTATTGAGGAGAGAGGCGTTTACAGAATTCATCAGTTCGAAAAGCAGGAAATGATTGTTGTATGTAAACCCGAGGACAGCATGATGTGGTTTGAAAAGCTCTGGCAGAATACCGTTGATCTTTTCCGTTCACTTGATATTCCCGTCAGAACGCTTGAATGCTGTTCAGGCGATCTTGCTGACCTTAAGGTTAAGTCATTTGACGTTGAAGCGTGGTCACCCAGACAGAAGAAGTATTTTGAAGTCGGTTCATGCTCAAACCTTGGTGATGCACAGGCACGCAGACTCAAAATCAGAGTTAACGGCAAAGACGGTAAAAAGTATTTTGCTCATACCCTCAATAATACTGTTGTTGCTCCTCCCAGAATGCTTATTGCATTCCTTGAGAACAATCTCAACGAAGATGGCAGCGTAAATGTTCCCGTTGCACTCAGACCTTATATGGGCGGCAAGGAAAAGCTTGTTCCCGTTAAATAAATGATCAAATCCCACCGGGTTGTTTCTCGGTGGGATAAAATTTTTATTATTATAAAATATCGTTTACCTCTTGATTTTTATAATTTACTGATATATAATAGAAAAGCTGATTTGCCGATGTGATGGAATTGGCAGACGTGACGGACTCAAAATCCGTTGGTAGCGATACCGTGCGGGTTCGACCCCCGCCATCGGCACCAAAAAATTGCCCCTTACGGCGTGTCCCGCCGTGAGGGGTATGTTTTTGCGTATTGCGATGCGAGTGGGGAGAACAGGCGACCGACCGCAGTCGGGAAAAACAGTCCGGTGGACTGTTTTTCAGCCGCAGGCAGACTCCCGCCATCGGCACCGGATAACACCTTTACAGTATTTTATTGTGAAGGTGTTTTTTTGTTTTAAATTATACTTGTCAAATAAATTTTGATTTGATATAATTTAGTTGCTACACAAAACGCATATTGTTATCCAACACGGGAATAACCTTGATAAAAGGTGATTCCCTATTTCCTCTTACCGTGTTGGATGGGCGTTTGTGTAGCAACAACGAGGGAAGGCACTTTTTAATGCGTTCCTTCGGGGGCGCATTTTTTTATGCGGAAAGGGTGATAATGAGTGAAATTTGGAATGAGGAAACCGTCTTTGAAAAGGTCTTTTATGGCAAGAACAGCAGGAAAAGCAAAGCGAAAAATTAAAAAAGCATTTGTACCAGGATATGGTAAAAAAGGCGTTGGATGGATTAAAAATCCTAAAAAAGCAGTTTACAATAAGGTTTATAATAAGACGACATTCAGTATTTGGGATATATTCAAAAAATAATAAGGAGATTCATTATGGAAAATAATAAAATACCTGTTTACAAAAAAGTTTGGTTTATGGCACTTATATCAGTTATCTTTCCAATTGTTGGAATTTTTTTGATATGGAAATTTAAGAGTAATTGGAATAAAATTATAAAAATTATTCTTACTGCAATAGCATCAGTATGGTTATTGTTTTTATCGGTATTTTGTTTAGCATTAAGCGATGATTCGTCTTCTGTTTCTGAAGAAAACACAACATTAACAACAGATTCAATAGTTACAACAGAAGAAGGAATAACAGATGATACAGTTATTGAGACAGATGAATCTACTATTGACGTGATTTTAACAACCAAATCAACAACTGATACTGTGCAATCAACGACTACATTTACAACAAAACCTACAATAACTGAAACAACTACAACCACCACTAAGTCTACAACAACAGAAACAGACACAACTACAACAAAACCTACAACAACAAAAGCAGCTACAACCACAACCAAACCCACAACAACAAAAACAACGACCACAAAGCCCACAACGAAGGCAACAACCACTACAACTAAAGCAACAACAAAAATAGTTACAACAACGGAAAATCCAGATGTCAGCGTAAAGGTATACAAAACAAAAACAGGTGAAAAATATCACTATGAAAATCCATGTGGAAATGGAACATATTATGAAATCTCACTTGCAGAAGCAAAAGCTTTAGGACTTGATCCTTGCGAAAAATGTGTTCTTCATTAAAAGTCACCCCATGCAGAATTAACTGCATGGGGTGAACTTTATGCCACAAGGAATTTATATTTTGCAACGCTGTAGAGGGGGATAAAAGGCACCATAATCGGTGTTGTTTTAACGTATTTCTGATATTCGGGGTCGTTGCCGTAGTTTTTGTTCTGACGAAGCTCAAGACGTCTTGCACCGCTGAACATAACAAAGATGATGCCTATGTAGCCGATAAGTGCAAGGATCCACTGTCCGACACCTTCAAGAACATTTATGCCCGAAACAAGAACACCTGTCCAGAAAATCATTTCGCCGAGGTAGTTGGGGCAGCGAACAAGTTTATATAATCCTGTGTCGCAGAAACGTTTGGGATTCTTTTTCTTTGCGGCGTTTTTCTGCATATCCGCAATGCTTTCAAAAATAATACCGAATGCCATAATGATAATACCTGCAATGCAGAAGCCGTCTGTTTTTTCTCCGTTGAGAAGTCTGTAGAAAACGGGAAGGACCTGAGTAACATAAAGTGCGGCACAGGTAATCCAGATTGCACACTTAACGCCGAATCCCATGGTTTTTCCGTCTTTGATTTCGGTTTTCATTGTGTTTCGGTATGAGGCACTCTTAAGCTCACGGATAAGCAGGTAACCGCCAAGACGGATGCCGTAAATGAGGAAAAGAATGCAGGCAATAATTGTTCCGATGCTTAAGGTTTCACGGAACAAAATGAGCATGAGTACGCCCAAGCCTGCAATTGAAAAACCGTAGCCGAGCGAAATGAAGTAAACATACTTATAAAATCCGATTGCGCTTATAAGCATAGCAGCCGCAAAAAGCAGCCAGAATGTGAGGGGTGCTACCATAAAATAATCTCCTTTAAGTGTATAATATGATAACTATACACCTAAAGGAGAATTTATGCAATAGTTTATAAGTTTTTGTTGAAATATTTCAGAAGAACGGTATATTCCCGTTTGTATTGCCCTTCGATTTCTTCGTCTGTTACGGAATAATCTGCGTAGCTGCCGAAGATTTCAAGGGCTTTTTCAATAGCTGTCCATTCGGGAACAACACCGTGAACGATTTCATTTTCGGTCAGTGACTGCATACCTTTGCCTGTTATTTCGCAAAGAAAGTAATTGCTTATATACAGCATATTTCTGAAATACTCTTTGAAAACATATAGCTGCTTACCGACTGAGATTTCATATCCCGTTTCCTCGTTGATTTCTCTTTTACAGCATTCTTCAAGAGTTTCGTTTTCTTCAAGTCCGCCGCCGGGGATAAGAAAAACCCCCGTGTTCAGTTCGTGAGAAAGCAGAATGCTGTTTCCGTCGGTGATAATCGCACGGCAGGCAATTCGTGTCTTTTCGGGTGTTTCATCATACTGTCTGCCGTACTGATATATCGTTTCGATATTATTCATAGAGATAAACTCTTGTTTCGTAAGGTCTTGTTGTGAAACCGTTGTTTGTTACGGGGTTATCCTTGTAGCTGCAAAGCATGAGCTTGCCTTTGCTGAGATCATAGCCTGCAGGTGCTTTGAAATCAACAGCCTTTTCGGAATAGGAGCAGATTACAAGCATCTTTTTGCCTTCGTATGTACGTTCATAAACATAAATGTCTTTGCTTGATGCGTAATATTCGTTATATGCTCCGTAGATTGCAATGGGGTTTTCTTTCTTGAATTTTATGAGTGCTTTGTAGTGATTATAGATTGAATCGGGATTAGCCATTTCTGCTTTTGCATTGATGCCGTCTTTGTATTTGGGGTTAACCGGCATCCAAGGTGTGCCAGTTGTGAAGCCTGCATTTTCACTGTCATCCCACTGTACGGGAGTTCTTGCATTACCGCGGCTGCCTGTTTTAAGGCGGCGGATTGTGCTTTCTTCGGAGAAACCGAGAAGACGGAGTGTTTTATAGTTGTTTGTTGCAAAGATATCCTGATAATCATCTACATTGGGAAGGTCGATATTTACCATACCGATTTCCTGACCCTGATAAATGAATGGTGTACCGCACTGAAGAATGTATGAGTTGGCAATTGATTTTGCACTTTCGGTTCTGTATTTCTCACTGCCGTAACGGTTGATTATTCTGGGATGGTCGTGATTTTCCATGTAAAGAGCGTTCCATCCTTTGCCGTAGAGACCTGACTGCCATCTTGAGAATGCCTTTTTGAGGGTCTTGAGTTTGAAGGGGAATGAAAGACAGTCCATGAACAGACAGTCAGCACCCATATGTTCAAAATGGAACATCATATCAAGCTCCTGTGCAGGACCTTCCTTGATATATTTGAGAGCCTTGTTGACGGTCATCATAGGAGCTTCGCCGACTACGAAACAATCGTATTTATTAAGCACCTGACGGAATTCTGTGAGATATTCATGGATGTGAGGGCCGTCTGCATAGTGTTCCATACCGCAAGCCTGAGGAATGGGGAAACCGGTGGGAAGACCCTTTCTTTTTGATACGAAAGTGATAACGTCTTCACGGAAACCGTCAACGCCCATATCAAGCCAGAATTTCATGATGTCCTTGACTTCTTCACGTACTTCGGGGTTATCCATGTTGAGGTCAGGCTGTTTCTTTGAGAAAAGGTGAAGATAATACTGCTTGTTATCTTCATTGTATTCCCATGCTTTTCCTTCAAAAAGAGATGACCAGTTATTGGGAAGCTTTTTGCCTTTTCCGTCACGCCAGAAATAATAGTTATGGTATTTACTGTTTTTATCAATACCTTTTTTGAACCATTCGTGCTCATCCGATGTATGGTTAACAACAAGGTCCATGATAACTCTCATGCCTCTTGCATGAGCTTCATCAAGCACTTTTTTGAAAAGCTCATTGTCTCCGTAATCGGGAGAAATGTTTTTATAATCGGAGATATCGTATCCGAAGTCTGCATTGGGTGAGCAATAAAGAGGGGAGAACCAGATGCAGTTGATACCTAAATCCTTAAGGTAATCAAGCTTTGAAAGCACGCCTTCAAGGTCGCCGATACCGTCGCCGTTGCCGTCACAGAATGAACGGGGCCAGATCTGATAACATACCGCTTCTTTATACCATTGAGTTTTTTTCATTGCAAAAGCTCCTTTCGGTTATTAACATTTTTATTATAACAAATGATTTCATAAGGTACAATAGCAAAAACGGAAATATATGCAAAAATTGATGAAATTTGTTGACAACATTTGTTTAAAGTTTTAAAATTAACTAACAAATAAAATTCAAGGTGGATTATGGCTGAAATAATAAATCAATATTCAAAAC
Organism: Acutalibacteraceae bacterium; assembly: GCA_045542715.1. GTDB lineage: Bacteria > Bacillota > Clostridia > Oscillospirales > Acutalibacteraceae > CAG-177. Next base: position 19,738 of record JAZQLN010000005.1, on the reverse strand, counting down.
ATCATTCCGACCCTCCTGAAAGAATACGTGTTTCATGCAGGGGAATTGTTGTTGAAAACGGGAAAATTCTGCTTTCACATGAACGGAATACGGATGTATTCATGAGTCCCGGCGGAGGACTTGAAGAAAACGAAACTCTCGAAGAATGCTGTGTCAGAGAGCTTTGCGAAGAAACGGGATATATTGTAAACCCGTTGAAGCAATTTATAACCGTAAACGAATACTGCTTTGAAACGCTTTATGTCAGCAATTACTTTATCTGTGAAATAGCAGGGGAATGCGAGCAATCGCTTACGGAAACGGAAGTTGAACACGGCATTAATCCCGAATGGATTGAGCTTGAAAAAGCTGTTGAAATTTTCGGTGCTTATGCATCAAAGAGAGAGGACCATGCAAGCCTCTATCTGAGAGAATTTACCGTTATCGGCAAATATATGGAGAGTTTAAAATGAAAATAATGACGTTTAATATTCAGCATGCACTTGATTATAAAAAACAGGTTATCGATATCGGATTTTTTGTTGAAGCTATAAAGAAATACGGTGCGGATATCTGCGGACTTAACGAAGTAAGAGGGAAAGGTCCTGTTGACGGATACACCGACCAGACAAACGCAATAGGCGACGGACTTTCTTTCAACCGTTATTTTGCTGAAGCTATCAAGGTTGACGGTACAAGCCCTTACGGCAATGCTATGGTTACCCGATATCCCGTAGTTTCGGCGGAAACAATTGCAATTCCCGATCCGTTATTCAAAAGACCGGGTGTGAAATATGAATCAAGGTGTGTTCTGAAAGCGGTTGTTGATGCAGACGGCAAAGAAATCTGTATTCTGATTTGTCATATGGGTCTTTCTCGTGAGGAAAGAAAGTGTGCGGTTAAAACAGTTTGCAGACTGCTTGATGAAATCGGAATACCCGTTATTCTTATGGGTGATTTTAACACAACTCCCGATGATAAAGTGTTTGCACCGATTTATGAAAGAATGAACGATACGGATGATTATGCTGATATCAAAGGCATGAAAACATATCCGTCTTATGACCCCGATATAAAGATTGACTATATATTTTACAGAGGTCTTGAATGCAGGGCTGTTAAAACAATAACAGAAGTATATTCAGACCATTTTCCGATTATAGCGGAATTTGAATGAGGTGATTATATGGAACCCGTTTTTATAAACAAATACAGCCATACAAAAAAATCTTATATCGAAATGAATAAGAAATATTCGGAATTTACAAGGATTTTTTTCGGCACATTTTTTCTTCTGGTCTTTTTTGTTTTGGCTTTATTAGGTTTCTTTGTTTTGGAAAATACGGCTTATTCAGTCGGAACGGCAATTCTGGGAGTTGTGTTTGCTTTTTTCCCTTTGTTGAAAATACATATTCTTGCAAATAAAAGAGAAAAACAGTTTTTAGAGCTTTACGGAACAATACCTGAAGCGGAAACATACTTTTATGATGAATATATTTTCGGAGTGAGTCCGACCAACAAGGAAGAAGTTAAACTCAATTATGAAAAAATCAAGAAAATCAAGCAGAGCAAGAATATGTATCTGCTGATTTTAAGTAAAAACCTTGTTGTGACGGTTAATAAAAACGGTTTCGGAAAAGGTACTTCCGAAGAGTTTGAAAAATTTATTAAAATGAAGGCTGTAAATGCAAAAATAAAATTATAAGAGAAAACGGAGCTTGATGTTAACTCAAACTCCGTTGTTTTTTATTCAGCCATTTTAAGTGTCATTTCAATAATTCTCTTAACGCAGGCTTCAAGGTCGGCTCTTGTTAAATCGCCTTTGTCATAAGCCGCTTTAAGGTCTTCGGGGTAGCCGCAAGGCATCTTCATGTCGTTGCCTGCTTTGACTTCCTTGACGGGGTCATTCTTAACGCCCCAGTCGGTTTCAACCATTCCTTTGAATCCCCATTCGCCGCGGAGAATACCCATGATAAGCTCGTAACTTTCCGATGTGTGCTGACCGTTTATGCGGTTGTATGATGTCATTATTGTCCAGGGATCGGCTTCTTTGACTGTAATTTCAAATCCTTTAAGGTAAATTTCGCGAAGAGCTCTTTCTGAGATTCTTGCATCGATATCATATCGGTTTGCCTCTTTGTTGTTGCAGGCAAAGTGTTTGATTGAAACCGCAACCTTCTGCGACTGAATTCCTCTTGTGGCAGCGGCGGCGGATTTACCCGCTACAAGGGGATCTTCCGAATAGTATTCAAAGTTTCTGCCGCAGAGAGGATCTCTGTGAATGTTGAGTGCGGGAGCAAGCCAGATGCCGATATTATTTTCTCTGATTTCCGCACCGCCGCCCGCACCGACTTCGAAAATAAGCTCGGGGTCCATTGAGCAGGCAAGAAGTGTTGCACAGGGCCATGCGGTTGTGGGAATGCCGGTTTTGGGTTCAAGTCTTAAACCGGCAGGGCCGTCTGCAGTGGGAATGGGAGGAATTTCAAGGCGTTTGAGACCGCCGAAGCATCCTGTGTTTGCAACTCCCGTCGGTGCCTGACCGCCGACAAATCCTATAAGCTCATCAACAGTAAACTGTGCAACGAATTCATTAAGGGTAATTGTGTCAATATCGTCAAACATAACAGGCTGTTCAGGTGCTTTTGCGCCTGACGGCTCATTCTTTGCATAAAAGTAGCTTTCTTCACCTGTGGGCAATTCTTCAAAGCTACCGTCAGCAAGCATACGCTTTGCGAGCTTAAAAGGTTTGCACCAGCTTTTAAGCTGTTCGGTTACTTTTGTTTCATCGACGGTATATTCAAATTCAACCTTTTCGGCATCTCTTACCGATGTGCCGAGATAGAATTCATAGCTGCCTGCTTCGAGTACGAAAGCGGATTTCTGAATCTTGCCGAGGTCATCGTAGCTTGCCATGTCATTGATATCAAACGACATGGCAACCGTTTCCGATTCGCCGGGAGCGAGAAGCTTTGTTTTCTTATATGCGGCAAGTTCTCTTGCGGGTTTGCCAAGCTTGCCCTGAGGAGCACTGTAATAAAGCTGAAGAACTTCTTTACCTGCTATATCACCTGTATTCTTTACGGTTGCAACAGTAACGATTTTTCCGTCGCTTTCGTAGCAAACCTTGCCGCTGATTTCAAAGGTTGTGTAAGAAAGACCAAATCCGAAAGGATAACGGACATATTCTTTTGCACCGGGAATTGTTTCGAAATAACGGTAGCCGACATAGATATCATCTGAATAATCGATAAACCGGAAGCTTTCCCAGAATTCATCCTTGCAGGGGTAGCAATCGTATGATTTTGTTATTGTATCAACCATTTTGCCTGAGGGGTTAACGTCACCGCAGAGAATATCGGCAATTGCCATGCCGCCTTCCATACCGCCCTGCCAGCTCATGAGCAGACCTGAAACCCTATCGTTTTCAGCAAAATATTCGCAGTCGATTGTTGCACCTGAGTTAATAACAATGATAACTTTTTTGAAGAGCTTGCATGCTTTATCTATCAAATCTTTTTCAATATCCGAAAGGTAATAGTCACCGCCCTGAGGTCTGCGGTCAACACCTTCTGCGGAGAATCTGCTTATTGTGAAAATTGCGGTTTCTGCCCATTCTGCGGCTGAATTGATAAGTTCATCAGGAACGGCGGGTTCTTTAACATGCATGCTTGCGAATGTGTCGTAGGTCATGTCATCACGCTTTGTGCAGAACTCCATTGCGTTAACGATATCCCATGTTGCGTTAATCTGTTCCTGGGTGGGAATGTTAACGCTTTCTTTTTCAACATAATCTTTATAGAATTCAACAAGAGGCATATAAACAGCGACTTTGCCTTCTTTTTCTTTAGCTTTGAAGCCTTCGTAAATGTTGCGGATATAGGGACAGTGAACATCGCCGCTTCCGCCGCCGCCTTTTATGTATTCAATTGTTGCTTTTCCGAAAAGAGCAACCTTTTCACTTTTTGCGAGAGGAAGAGCATTGTTTTCGTTTTTAAGAAGAACCATGCCTTCCGTTGCAGCTTTTCTTGAAAGCTGAATGTGTTTCTGAGATGCGGTTATGCATCTGCCGTCTTCACCGAGAGGAAGACAAGGCTGATATCTGAATCTTGCGTACTTATCCATAGTAACCATTCCAATCATTTTTATTTATTCAACAATAAAGCTGAACTCTAAGGGTTTGCTGTAACTGAATTTTATTGTATGTTCGGGTGCGGGGCCGGGTCCGCAGCTGTTGGAACCCGTTCCTCTTACAAATCCGTCAACCGATACAAAGGTGGTTGAAACATCGGGCAAGTCCTCGATGTGATTTGCTTTTTTGAGCTGTTCAAGAGTGAAGTGGTTTGCGTTGAAGCTGAAAGGCTTTTCAACTGCATAAAACTTGATTTTTTCACCGCATGATGAAGCTATTGAACATTCTCTCATGTCGCCTCTGTTGCCGGAATCCTGGGGCTTTATATATTTGTGTGCCATCTCCGATACTGTTTCGGTATATCTGCCGACGGGAGCGTGTTCTTTGAAATCCGAATAGTTTTCGGCAGGTCCTCTGCCGTAGTATTCAACATTTTCAAAGCCTTCAATCATTTCTGCATGAACACCGAATCTCGGAAGCTTATCGGTCAGCGGACAGGACTTCTTGAGTTTTGCTGTAATTAAAATCTTTCCGTTTGCATCAATTTTATAATCAATGAAAGCGGTTGCGAGGTTTATCAGCCCTCTTGACATGAATTTGTATTTTAATTTAACTCCGTTATCTGTCGGTTTGCAGAAAACCAATTTTGCTTTTGCGGTATCAAGACCTATTACTTTCCAGAATATAACAAGGAACTGATCGTTATCAAGCTTTCCTCTGTAAAGATGAGGAACAAAGCCTTTATCGCCGTCAAACGGATTGAGATTAAGGAGTTCTTTGCCGTTTTTAATGAAACTGATAAGACCTTGTTTTTTATCAAATTTCATACTGCCGTTTTTAAAGGAAACGTCAATTGTTTTGCCTGATTCTTTTATGCTTGCAGACTTTCCGGAAATTGAATTTCCGATTTTGCATTCATTGATAATAATCTGTTCAACCGCAATCTCTTTGCCGTTATCGTTATTTCTGTATGTGAAATTAACAAAAACATCTTTATCGGAATCGGGACAGTTGATTTTTATGATTTTCTTTGAATCGGGAGCAATTATATATTCGGCTTTGCCTTCTGATTCAACGTTTCCGTCAACAAGAACGGTGTATGTAATTCCGATGTCCGATGAGTCCTTGAAATATCTCGTGTTCCAAAGTTCGAAACTGTTATTACCGAGATATTTTGCTCTTATCGGTCTGTAGCATACCTTCATTTCAAGTGCACCGCTTGAAGGTTTTCTGTCGGGATAGAAAAGACCGTCAACGCAGAAGTTTCCGTCATGAAGCGTTTCTCCGTGGTCTCCGCCGTATGTCCATTTGTATTTTGCGTTTTCGTCATAAACGCAGTGGTCTGCCCATTCCCAGATGCAGCCGCCCATGAATTGTTTTGATGAATAGAAAAGCTGAACATATTCTTCAAGTCTGCCGGGTCCGTTACCCATCGCATGAGCATATTCGCACTGGAAGAAGGGTTTGCCTATGTATTTCTTTTCCTTACCGTCGAGAATTCTTCTCATCAGTTCGGGATAAGCATACATTCTTGAAACAACATCATACGCAAAACGTTTTGAACGTATAACACCTTCATAGTGTACGGGAATTTCGGGATTTTCTTTTTTGAGGAATTCACAGCAGGCATCCTGACATTTGTATCCGCCCGATTCGTTACCAAGACTCCACATAGAGATTGACGGATGGTTTTTATCGCGTTCATACATTCTGCTTACTCTGTCGAGATAATGCGATTTCCATTTAAGATCGTTGCTGAGTCTGTCCGGATGATAAGAATAAGGGTCTGCATAAAAGCCGTGAGTTTCGATGTCTGCCTCATCAACAACATAAAGACCGTACATATCGCACATGGTAAGGAATACAGGGTCAGGAGGATAGTGGGAAGTACGCACCGTATTGCAGTTGTATTCTTTCATCAGTTTAATATCAAGCTCAAGGTCATCGAGTGACACAGCGTAGCCTTTTGTCATGTGTGTATCATGATGGTTTACGCCGAGCATCTTAATGGGTTTGCCGTTTAAAAGAAATACTTCTCCGTCTGTCTTTATATCTTTGAAGCCGATATATGTCCGGATATATTCGTTCTCTGCAATTGAAATAATAACCTCGTAAACAACGGGGATTTCCGCATTCCACTCTTTGACAGCGAGAGATGGAATGATACAGTCTTCACCGTTTTTCAGTTCCTTTTCGAACAGTCCGTCTGCTTTGACGGAAACAGTGTCAAAACAGCCGTCAACCCTGAGTTTTAAATCGTATGTGCCGTCGGTGTTCTTTTTCGGTCTGAAAAGACAATCATTGACATATTTATCGGTCTCAGAAACGATATAGCAGTCTCTGAAAATGCCGTTTTCTCTGAACATATCCTGACATTCAAGATAAGTTCCGTTGCTCCACTTGTAAACAACCGCAACAATCTCATTTTCACCGTTTGTTACGAAAGATGATATATCAAATTCGGCAGTGTTATGTGAACCTTCACTGTAGCCTACATATTTTCCGTTGATATAAACCGCCAATGCACCCGCAACACCGAGAAACGACAAAATTCTGCGGCTGGCATTGTCAGTTATGCTGAAAATCCTGCGGTAGATACCTACAGCAACATCTTCGGGAATACGGGGAGGATCTTTCTTGAACGGATAGTGAGTGTTTATATATGCAATCTGATCATAGCCCGTTCTCTGCCATGTTGAGGGAGTGATAACCTTATCAAATTCGGCTGTTTCGGTGTCGAATACATCGGAAATTTCGCTGAGCTTACTGAAATATTTAAAATCCCAGTCTCCGCTGAGCATAAGAATGCGGTCAGAAAGATATCTTTCATTTTTGTAATCGCTGCTGAGAAGATTTTCTTTGTTTGAAAACGGAATGAAATAGCTTCTTGCGGGAAGCTTGTTTTCTTCAAAATAATTAAAATCAGCATGAATTTTTTTATTGATTGTGTAAACCATAAAAATTCTCCTTCAAAGAGTATATAAGAAGTATATAATTAATTCATACCGTTGTCAATAATTGACTTTACGCAGGTTGACATTGTTCGTTCTAATTGATATACTTTATAAAAAGTTTTATTTTTCGGAGTGATTTCAATGTATGAAAATAATTGGGAATCCCTGAATTCCCGTCCCGTTCCCGAGTGGTTTGCCGATGCTAAATTCGGTATCTTTATCCATTGGGGACTTTATTCCGTTCCCGCATTCACCAGAAAAAGCGATTATGCAGAGTGGTATATGCGTCAGATTGAAGACGAATCAACAGAGGCATATGCATTCCATAAGCGTGTTTACGGCGAAAACGCAAAATATGAGGACTTCGTAAGCGGATTCAAAGCTGAGCTTTTTGATGCTGAGAAATGGGCGGAGCTTTTTCAAAAAAGCGGTGCAAAATATATGAATATCGTATCAAAGCATCATGACGGTTTCTGCCTTTATAAGTCCGATTATGCATGGAACTGGAACAGTGTTGATGTAGGTCCTCACAGAGATTTTCTTCAGGAACTCAAGGATGCACTTGCAAAAACCGATGTCCGTTTCGGTGTTTATCATTCGGTTTACGAGTGGTTCCATCCCACATATCTCAAAAATCCCGAACAGTATGCACTTGAGCATCTTATTCCCATGCTTAAGGAGCTTGTTGAAAAATATCAGCCCAACACACTCTTTACGGATGGTGAATGGGATCATCCTTCATCGGTATGGCATTCAACGGAATTCCTTCAGTGGCTTTATAATGAGTCAAGCGTAAAGGATTTCATTGTTCCCAATGACAGATGGGGCAAGGAAACAAGAGGTCACCTCGGCGGTAATTTCACAACCGAATACGGCTTCATTGAAGCTGATAAGAGGATTGAAGATATCGAACTTGACAGACCCTTTGAAGAATGCAGAGGTATCGGAAAATCATTCGGCTTCAACCGTAATGAAGAACTCGTTGATTATTTAAGTGCAAAAGAACTTCTTGAAACTCTTTGCGATCTTGTATCAAAAGGCGGCAACTTCCTTCTCAATATCGGCCCTGCGGCTGACGGTACAATCCCCGTTATCATGGAAGAAAGACTTCTTCAGATGGGTGACTGGCTCCGTGTCAACGGTGATGCGATTTACGGCACACGCATTTATTCCAAGACACAGCAGGAAGGTGTTTATTATACAAAGAAGGGCGACGATGTTTTTGCAATCATTAACCGTTTCCCGTTCGGATCACAGATTCTTGAGCTTGTTGACTATAATCCAGACCTTAAGGCTACACTTCTCGGCAGTGATGCAGAGCTTGAAATCGTAAATAACAACGGCAAGGCTGAGATTGTATTCCCTGCAATCAATCCCGATACGCTTGACAGTAACTGGCTCTATACAATCAAACTTTCAAAATAAAGAACAAGGCTTGCGCAGGAGGAAATCCTGTGCAAGCCTTGTTGCTATTCTGTTACTGTTATGAGCTTTGCGATTTCTACATACTTTGAGTAATTCTCAGCCTGAGCCACTGTTTTTACTGCGTCAAGATAGGGCTTTGCTGCACGGTAATAAAGAGAATATTCATCATTCGCTTTTTTGATTTTAGATTTTATATCACTTTTTTCTTTTCTGAGGAGAGTGATACTGTTTTTGGTTTCAACGATAAGATTCTTATCCTTTGTTTCTTTTGCGGCTTTGAGTTTTTTCATCTGCAACTGAATTGCAGCTTCGTTCCGGTCTTCCGCTTTGAAAAGTTCTTCGAAAACAGCTTTGTCAAATTCTTTTATGCCGTCGGAATAATGCTTTGCAATAACCTTTTTTGCAGTCCTGATTTTTGAAATATCGGAAAGAGCTTCTTTTCGTTTTTCTTTTTCGTCAATTGTTGATTTCGGCATACTTTTTGCTTCCGCTTTGCTCATGGCTGTAACGTTCATAAAACCGTTGAGACCGGCAGAAACAAATGCTTTTGCATTATTGAGCTTTATAAGACCTTCGGGGGTTTTGTATTTGTTAAGCTCGTTCATAACAAATACGGATTCCTCAATTTTTTCATTTTCGGCTTTTCTGATTTCGTTCAGATTTCTTTCGTCTTTGGCTTTTGCTTTTACGAATGCAATGGGTGATTTTTCGGCATAAGCCTTTGCTTCTTCAATTATATCAACAGCTTCTCGAACACTGTCTTTGTTGATAACACCGTTGCCGTAGTCCTCAAATACGGCTCTGATTTTAAGCACCTTGACCATTGCTCTTTGCCTCGTTTCGGTCAGATCATAGAAGAAATAGGGGATTGCGTTGAGCAGTGCACCGAAAACAGATGCGATAATAAGAATGCTGCATATACGAACGAAATAATCTTTGTCATAGAGAACATCATAAACCTGATTTGCACTGTAACCGAGTGAAACGGCAACATCTGCATTAAGACCTGATTTTTCGTAAATCATGGGAAGAACGGAGCTTGTGAGCATTGTTATAATGTTGCCTATCAGACCGACAGCCGAAAACATACCGTCGATTCTTTCGCCCGAAACATAATGCTGATAGTCTCTGATATCGGCGTTGACACTGTTGTTGATGAGATGCCCGAACGAAGTTATGAATGTGTTTATGAAATTGCAGAAAAGGAAGAGCCAAATGATATAAGGCGAGCCTGTGGATTTTATAACTGGGAGCATGAACATGATGAGAACAACGCTCATGAGGTTTGTTGTAACAAGGATTTTTCTTTTTCCGTATTTTCTGATGAAATAGGGAGCAACAAGGTTTGGCCAGAAGCTTGCATTTCCCGCAATTGCGGTGATGATTGAATACTGTCCTGCTGAACAGGCTTTCTGGTAGTTATACATCCATCCCATGATGTTGTTGAAGGCACTTTCAAGAAATCCGAGCCAGCCCGCAAGCGAAATTATCCAGAAATATTTGTTTTTGGCCACTTCGCGAAGAGCATCGATGAATTTGACATGGATAACATGAGTTTTTGCCCGGACAATTTTTTCTTCTGTGTTCATGTAAACAACAAGAGAAATAAAAAAGCTTATTATAAGCATGGGCGGGAAGAGAACCCTGTATATTTTTATGTCATAAAGAGTGTCGTTTCCGGTTATCGCTTTTGCAACGAGAGGCAGGAATATGCCTGCAATTGAGGGTGATAAATTCTCAACAACGGATTTGATTGAAAGCACGTCCGAGCGTTCGATGCTGTTGGGAGAAAGAACGTTGATAATGCTGTCATATGCATCAGTGTAAAAACAGTAGAAAAACTGGAATCCGATATTGAATGCGAGAACGGTCGCACATTTTGCAAACATGGTCATGGATTCGTAAGGTGCCCATACAAAACCGATTCCGAGTAAAACGGTAGGAATTCCCATTGAGATAAGGTACGGTCTGTATTTACCCTTCATGCTTCGGGTGTTGTCAATCATTCTTGCCCTTAAAGCGGTAAGAGGAAATCCCGAAAGAAGGCTGATTATGTAAATGACATACATTGAGGTCGGGTTAATTCCGATTGTGTTGCCGATAAGAGTGTTATTTATGGACAGTATCATCTGTGAAACACAGTAAACTATGAATCGTACACCGATACCGCCGAAAGAAAGAGAAGCAATTTCTTTATACGGCATATATCTGCCCTCGGGAGGTTTATGCCAATATGTTTTGATTGATGAAACAATGGATCCGATAGAGAAATTTTTTATGATAATCACCTCGTTTATCAGAATTCTTTGTCAATAACCATTTGTTTGTAATCAAGAAAGTCAAATCCGAGATTTCCGTAAAGCCGTTTTGCTCCTTCGTTTTCATCGCCGACTTCAAGACGCAGACGCATGATTTTTCCTTTTAATTCTTCGGAAAGGAAATCAAAGAATCGGTGCCCGATTCCCATGCCTCTGAATTCTTCCTCAACGAACAGTTCTTCAATCCATGCAGCCATACCGCCGACCTCTGTTTCAAATTTCATGGAAACAATCGAATATCCTGCAGCTTTGCCGTTGCATTCAAAAATATATCCCCGGACAAGTTCGGGCATGTTTATTGATGCATCGAAAGCGGAAAGCATTACTTCATCCGACGGGAAATGCAGTACAGCAGGCGGAGCGTAAAACTTCTTGACCATAACAAAGAATTTATCCTTGTCTTCGGGTCGGAATCTTCTGAAATTTATATTCATACAATCAGTCTTCCTCATCATTTTCGATATTGTCTGTATAAATGAATTCCTGTAAATAATCGGCGGTTGCGTCTATATCAAGTGTTTCGACCCACTGACCGTTTATGGTGTCCGGTGACATATGCTCATCTATGGGCACACGGGTTTGCTCAATGTCAAATGCAGCAATGCTTGCAACGCCTTTGTATGCAAGACCTGTTATTTCAGCGGGAGACATATCGGTTTCTATAAGCGGGAAAACATCTTTTAAGGTTGTGATAAGCTTCGGTATTCCTGCTGATTTGGCTTGTCCGATGAGAGCAGAGATAACCTTTCTCTGGCGGTAAGTTCTCATATAATCCGAATCAAGCTTCCTTATTCTGCAGTAAACAAGAGCCTCAGCACCGTCGAGATGAACATTTTCGCCGCTTTCAACGGTGTGTCGTGTTGTTCTGTTTATGAACTTTGCTTCCTTTTCCGTAACTTCAACATCGACTCCGCCGAGACTGTCGATTATCTGAGTGAACATTTCAAAGTCAACCATAGCATAATGGTCTATGTCAACGCCGAAATTATACTCTAGAGTATCGATAACAAGCTGAGGCCCGCCGTATGTGCAGGCTGAATTAAGCTTTCCGTTTCGCTCTTTTGAAGGTATGTATACCCAGCTGTCTCGAAGAAAAGAAGTCAGCTTTATTTTACCGTGAAGACAGTCAACAGAAACAAGAATCATCGTATCGGAGCGTGAAGCGGAATCCGCATTGCCGTCAACACCGAGCAAAAGAATATTCGTGACCAATGAATTGCTTTTTAAATCCGATTCGGAAACATAGATGTTTTTCTCGATATCGTTTCTTGTATAACCCGATGCGGATGCCAAAAGAAATATAAATGCAGACGACAATAAAAAAGAAGCGATAAGAAAGAACACAATGAATTTAATTATTCGGTGTTTTTTCTTTTTTTTATGTTTCGGCGGTTCATCGGGAATCTGCGGAGGTGCAGGGGGCTCGTCGAAAATATGAACCTCGAAAGGTTCTGATGTTTGTTTTTTTCTTGAAATATATATATCTTCCATGATTATTCCTTTCGAAAATCCGTAATTTTATTTATTTTATCGTAAAAACAAATTTATTACAATAGAAATTGTAAATAATTTTGATTTTAGCCTTAAATTGTTTGACTTTTTTTCAATTGTGATTTAGAATAATACGGAACATAAAACCGAGTGGGTCGGGCAGTCGCGGGCAGTGATTAACTGCGTGAGGAAAGTCCGAGCTTCACAGAGCAGGATAACGGCTAACGGCCGCCGAGGGTGACCTTAGGGAAAGTGCAACAGAGATATACCGCCTGTTTTACAGGTAAGGGTGGAAAGGCGAGGTAAGAGCTCACCGGCATACGGGGAACCGTATGGCCCTGCAAACCCTATCCGAAGCAACACCGACCGGGGGAGGAACTTGTTTCCGTCGTTTGCTCGACGATACTCCGACGGGTGGCTAAAGCCTTGCGGCAACGTAAGGCGTAGACAGATGATTGCCTTAAATGACAGAACTCGGCTTACAGACCCTCTCGGTTATGTTCAATCTTTGTTTATACAGGTATACGATGAACGAATTGGTAACGGTTTCGGGTGTTGTGGAATACATAACATACAGAAATATTGAAAACGGTTACACTGTGCTTGAGTTTTCATGCGACGGTGATCTTTTTACTGCGACAGGCAATGTAGGAGATTTGTATTGCGGCGAAAAGGTTACCTTCACGGGATATTGGAGTGTTCATCAGACCTTCGGCAAGCAATTGAAGATTGAGGCGTGCAGCCGTGAAATGCCTGAAACCGCAGCGGATATGCTGTCCTATCTTTCTTCGGGTATTATAAAAGGCATCAAAGAGAAAACTGCTCAGAAAATTGTTGAACGTTTCGGGGAAGATACATTCTACATTATGGAAACCCACCCTGAAAGACTTGCTGAAATAAAAGGCATTTCCAGAGACCGTGCCAAGGAAATATCCGAAGAATTCCGCAGACGTGCGGCAGAAAGAGAAGCATTGATTTCTCTTGAGAAATATGGAATGACAACAGCTGAGTGTCTGCGTGTGTTCAAAATTTACGGTTCACGTTCCGTGGATACTGTAGAAAACAATCCTTATCTTCTTTGTTCCGACGGAATAGGGATAACATTTGATAAGGCATGCATGATAGCGGAGCGTCTTCCTGTCAAGCCGGCAGATGAATTCAGGGTTGATGCAGGTATTCTTTATGCGGTAAGACATAATCTTTACAATGGTCATACCTGCCTACCGAGGGAAAAGCTAATTCCTCCCTGTGTTGATTTGCTCGGTTGCTCATCAGATACCGTTGAAATCAGACTTGATAAACTTATTGAGCAAAAACAGCTTATTTCCGATGAGCTTTACGGCAGAGAATTCATATTCATGCCCGATATATATAATGCAGAAAAAAGAGCTGCAAGCACCGTTCTTTTTATGAAACGTTTTGCACCCAAATGTCTTGAAGATATTGAGGGAGAAATTCATAAAACAGAGCTTATAAGCGGTGTCTGCTATAATGAACAGCAAAGACTTGCCATAAAACTTGCTGTTGAAAGAGGTATTCTTATTCTTACAGGCGGACCCGGTACGGGAAAAACAACAACTTTAAGAGGAATACTTAAGGTGTTTGAAAGCCGGGGCCTTGAAGTAGCGCTTGCCGCACCGACGGGCAGAGCCGCCAAAAGAATGGGTGAGTTAACGGGCAGAGATGCTCAGACAATTCACCGTCTTCTTGAGGTTGAGTGGGACAGGAACGATAAGCCTGTTTTTCAACGCAATAAGAGGAACCCTCTTAACTGCGGGGCTGTAATTATTGACGAGCTTTCGATGGTTGATATAGTCCTTTTTTCAAGCCTTCTTGATGCATTGCCGATCGGTTGCAGACTTGTTATGGTCGGTGATGCAGATCAGCTTCCTCCCGTAGGTGCAGGCAATGTACTTCATGATATGATTAATTCAAAAGCATTACCTGTTGTTGAACTCAAAGAAGTGTTCAGGCAGGCGATGGAAAGCCTTATTGTTACCAACGCCCATAAAATTGTCAAAGGTGAGTCTCCCGAACTTTCAAGAGCCGATAAAGATTTCTTTTTCATGGAAAGGACATCGCCGTTTTTAACAGCTAAAACCGTTTCGGAGCTGTGTTCGTCAAGACTTCCCAAAGCATATAATTTATCGCCAACAGACGATATACAGGTTTTGTGTCCGTCAAGAAAAGGCGAAGCGGGAACCGTTAATCTCAATAAAATACTGCAGAGTGCGTTGAATCCGCCCGCAAGGCATAAACGTGAGTATAATTTCGGACAGCGTATATTCCGTGAAGGCGATAAGCTTATGCAGATTAAGAACAATTACAATATTCCGTGGGCAAGCTCGGATAAAGACGGTCTCGGCGTGTTTAACGGTGATATCGGCATTCTTGAAAAGATAGACAGTGCTGCACATCTTATGTATGTCAGATTTGATGATAAAACCGCAGAATATCCGTTTGAAGGCAACAGTGAGCTTGAACATGCATATGCCGTGACCGTTCACAAGAGTCAGGGTAATGAATTCGAAGCGGTTGTAATGCCTGTTACAGGTGTTGTTGAACAGCTTGCATACAGAAATCTTTTGTATACTGCCGTAACAAGAGCAAAGAAACTTATAGTTCTTGTCGGTTCGCATACAACTGTTGAAAAAATGGTTGCCAATAACAGTAAAGCAAAAAGATATTCTGCTCTCAAAAGCTTTATTATGCTGGGTGAAGAAGCATGATAAAATTCATAAGAAATTTCCTGTCTTCTGTTTTTCCTCAAAGATGTGCTTATTGTGCCGAAGCAATTCCGTCTGATACCCTTGTTTGTTCTGAATGCAAAAATGAACTTCCCAGAATAAAAGGTACAATTTGTTATAAATGCGGCAGAGCAAAAGATAAATGCTCATGTAAGAATGCCGAAATGTATTATAACGGAATCTGTGCACCGTTTTATTTTGCCGATAATGTCAGAAAAGGCATTCACTTTTTCAAATTCAGAAAGTATCCGCAGAATGCAGACGCATATTCGGTTGAAATGGCTGAAACAATCAAGGAAAGATATTCCCATATCACGTTTGATTTTGTAACCGAAGTGCCGATGACTGAAAAAGCAATTGAAGACAGAGGATATAATCAATGTTCTTTGCTCGCAGAAAGAATAAGCAGAATTACGGGCATAGAATATAAACCGGGTGTTCTCAAAAAGATTTACGGAACGGATAAACAGCATGATATTTCATTTTATCTGCGAAAAGGTAATCTGACGGGTGTTTATGATGTTGTAAGTCCCGTAGAAGTGCGTGATAAAACCGTTCTGCTTGTTGATGATATTTCAACAACGGGAGAAACATTTAACGAATGTGCAAAAATGCTCTGGCTTTACGATGCGAAAGAAATATATTGCGTCGCAGTAGCGTTAACAAAATCAAAGAATAAATAAACATTTATATTGTGAAAGGCGGTGATACGGTGCTTGGTGTTAATATCGGAATTGACCTCGGAACAACGTCGATAGTTGCATATGTTGAAGGCAAGGGGATAGTTATGACCGAGCCTTGTGTTGCTGCGTATGAAAAAGAAAGCGGCAAGCTTGTTGCAGTCGGAAGACGTGCATGGGATATGGTAGGCAAGAATCCCGATTCAATACGAGTTGTTCAGCCTATGCAAAACGGTGTTGTTTCTGATTTTACCGCAACAAAGCATATTATCAAAATATTTTTGTCAAGAATCTGTAAAAACATGGTGTTCAAGCCCAATGTTGTTGTCAGTGTACCTTCAATGGCAACAAGTCTTGAAAAAAGAACGATTCTTGACCTTGTAACCGCAGCAGGTGCTGCCAAAGCATGCCTGATAGAAGAGCCTCTGGCTGCTGCACTCGGAGCAGGTCTCAAAAGTAACAGACCCGTCGGTGCAATGATAGTTGATATCGGCGGCGGTACAACCGATATTGCAGTTATTACAATGGGATGTATTTCGGTTTCCAAATCAATCAAAGTAGCAGGCAATGCACTTGATGAGGCTATTGCCAGACAGATACGCCGTGAGCGTGATGTTATAATCGGCCTTAAAACAGCGGAACAAATTAAAAAGCAGATAGGATGTTCTTATCTGCGTGATGTTGAGCTTGGTTTAACGGTTAAAGGCAAACATTTTATAACCAATCTGCCCGTCAGTATCGAGGTAACATCAACGGAAGCTTATCTTGCAATGCGTCCTCATCTTGAAACTATTTCCGAAGCGGTTCGTTCCGTGCTTGAAATCACTCCGCCCGAATTATCAGCCGATATCAGCGAATCGGGAATTTATCTGACCGGCGGCGGTGCTTTGCTTCGAGGAGTAGATGAAATGATTCAACGTAAAACGGGAGTTAAGACTTTTGTTGTCAACGATGCAGTTAACTGTGTTGCAAAAGGTACGGGAGAAGCACTTTCTCACATGGATATCTTAAGCTATAACGGATATGTGTTTAAAGCGAGAGATGAAATCGGAGGCCTTACTCAGGAAACAACCGAATAAAACAATAAAAACCGTCCAAGAATGTTATCACAACATATTAAGGACGGTTTTAATTATGAGAAGAAAAGCAGAAATTTCGGTTATTATCGGTTTGATTGTTTCGGTTATTGTTTCAACGGTCAGTTTCGGATATGAATGTGAAAAAATAAGAAATGATGTTATAAGACTTCATGTAATTGCAAATTCAGACAGTGATGAAGACCAGAATGTTAAACTGAAAGTACGTGATGCATTGCTTGAATGCGGAAAAGAAATGTTTTCGGGAAATGTTGATGTGAATAATGCGGAAGAAAAGCTGAATTTGTATAAGAATGAATTAATTGAAACGGCAGACCGCGTTCTTGCTGAATACGGCATGAAATATAAATCTGATATATATTTGACGAAGGAATATTTCGCAACCCGTCAGTATGAAGAATTTACAATGCCTGCAGGGGAGTATCTTGCTTTAAAAGTTGTGCTCGGAGACGGTGTGGGGAAAAACTGGTGGTGTGTTATGTTTCCGCCGCTTTGTTTACCTGCAGCATCAGAAAACAAGGATTTGAATGTGGTATTTTCCGAAAACGGTGCAGACATCGTAGGAAACAGTAATAAATATGTAATAAAATTTAAAGTGATTGAGTTGATTGAAGAGCTCAGAAGAAAACGGAAATAAAATCCGTGAAATATTTCCGGGCATCATAATTTGAAACGTAAAATAAAAACATCTGTAAGCAAAATACAGATGTTTGATTAATCATCAATATATTCAATTATATCTTCAACACGGCAGCGGAGAATTTTGCATAAGTCATTGAGCTTTTGCGTGGTTATTCCGTTGCTTTTTTATTCTGTCGATAGTTGCACTACAGATGGTATGGAATATGTTGTTTGTGAGGAGTGCGGTGCAACACTTATATGGTATTCAATTCAAAATGCTTGCAAACCGAAATGTAATAAGCTATAATTACTTTAAATTATGATTTGGAGGAAATCGGTATGTTATTTATCGCAGTTCGACGCAGACGAAGATAGCTTGTATCTTGTATGGGGTACAGGCTTGAATTGCTATGTGCCTGACAGAGTGATAAAGAAAACATCTTATGTTACTGTTGACGGCATATAGCTGTTAACGGTTTTTTTATTAATGGAGGTATTAAAATGAATGAATTTAAATTTGATAGTTTGTTAAAAGCAATTTCAGAACAAATAAACTTACCCGATAACGCAGTAATTGCGGATTTGGGATGCAAGGATGCAACTTTTCTTTTAGCTTTTTTGGAAATTTTTCCGAACAAAATCAAATCGGCTGTAGGCGTAGACATAAAAGATAAGTGGTTTAAAAATATTAAATACAAGGAACCCATAAAGCTTAAAGTTATGGATTGTTCAAAAAAGCTTGAATTTTCGGATAACACATTTGATTTTGTTTTCATAAAGGATATGTTTGAGTGTGTATCGGATAAGGATTTATTAGTCAACGAGATTCACAGAATATTAAAACCGGGTGGGGTTGTAATAAGCGTAAACTGCGATTGGGACAGCGTGATATATAACTGTAAAAATAAAGAGTTGATTACAAAGGCTGTTCATGCCTACGCAGTAACAAAGCAGCCTTGGATGAATGACCTTGACAGTTGGATTGGCAGAAGGATGTACGGATTCTTCAATAAAAGTAAATTATTTGAAAACTCGGTGAGTGTTTATAACGTTGTTGAAACAGAATATAAAGAAGGTACATTCGGTTATGATTTAAGCCTGGATATAGCTTGGCTTCACGAGGAAAACACAGGAATGTTAACAAAGGAAGAATACGATGAGTTTACAGAGATTTTAAAATCAGCACAGCAAGACGATAATTATATCTTTTCGAAGCCATACTACATATATAAAGGCATTAAGTTATAAATTTAAGGGACGGTCTCAGCACCGTCCCTTAAATTTATCAGATAAAAGATTTTGTTACAGGAGTATTGAGAACAGGGCAGGGGCAAGTTTCCGCTGAAAAAAATGAACGAGAAGGATCTGAAGATGTTGATAATAATCATGGATATAAAACGGTAATGAAAGAAAAGATTTTTAAAAGAGTGCACAGACAGCACAACCGAAAAGCGAAAAAGTAGCAAAAAGGAAGAAAAAGAGATAAAAAGAAAGTTCCGGAACAGAAGAAAGAGGCTGGAAGCGTTGATAGACAAGGGAAACAGGGGAACGGATGCAATGAAACGCACGGAGCGGTTGAGAACAAGGGTAAAAAAGATTGAAAAAAGGTGTTGACAAAAGTGTTGTGATTTGGTATATTAGTCGAGCACTCCGCGAGAGAACGGAGTGCAGCGCACCTTGAAAATTAAACAACGATTGATTAAATTAACCCTTGAAGATTAATTTGAGTATGTACTTCAAGTACAGCAGTAATTCTCGAAGAAACGAGAAAAAGAAGATGCCAGAAGGCATCATGAGCGATTAAGCTCTAAGAATGATTTGAACACCTGAGGGTGTTTAGATATAATTTTTAGAGAGTTTGATCCTGGCTCAGGATGAACGCTGGCGGCGTGCCTAACACATGCAAGTCGAACGGAACTTTTACGGATTGAGACTTCGGTTGATTGAGGTTTAAGTTTAGTGGCGGACGGGTGAGTAACGCGTGAGTAACCTGCCTTTCACAGGGGGATAACGTTTGGAAACGAACGCTAATACCGCATAACATAGCGAGGTCGCATGGCTTTGCTATCAAAGATTTTATCGGTGAAAGATGGACTCGCGTCCGATTAGGTAGTTGGTGAGGTAACGGCCCACCAAGCCGACGATCGGTAGCCGGACTGAGAGGTTGAACGGCCACATTGGGACTGAGACACGGCCCAGACTCCTACGGGAGGCAGCAGTGGGGAATATTGCACAATGGGCGCAAGCCTGATGCAGCAACGCCGCGTGAGGGAAGACGGTTTTCGGATTGTAAACCT
>JAZQLN010000004.1:0-48404 GCA_045542715.1 Acutalibacteraceae bacterium | reverse complement strand
CGAGGCGAAGATAGTGAAGTAAGAAATGCGACACTCTATAATATTTGCTTTGCTTACTGGAAAATTGGTGAGCACGAAAAAGCAATAAAACAAGCAGAAAAACTCCCGAATTTTTATAAATCGAGAGAAAATGCACTTGTGTATTTTTTAGAGGGTGAAGAAAAAAGAAAAGTTGCGAAATCTTCTCTCGAACCACTCACCTGGAGTATTACTCATCAACTAACTGCTCTTTATGAAACAGAGAAAGATGAAATTTATCTTGAAAAAGCGGAAAAAATCAAAGAAATATTGCTTTAAAATAAAAAAATAGAAATTTGCACATACTATTTTCACACATTGACTTACGGGATTTTTTATGTTAAAATAAAATCGATTTTAGATTTACTTAAAAATAGGGTGTAGATTATGAAATATGTAGAGCGTGAACTGGAACGAAAATTTTTAAAAATGAATGAACATTTTAAAGCAGTGTTAGTAACAGGAGCAAGACAAGTAGGTAAGACAACAATGTTAAAACATCTTGCAGAAGGAACTAACAGAACTTATGTATCGCTTGATAACAGAATGGCAAGGGATTTGGCAAAGAGTGATCCTGTGCTTTTTTTTCAAACTTATCAGCCACCAATATTGATTGACGAAATACAGAAAGCACCGGAACTTTTTGAGCAGATAAAAATAATATGTGATGAGAGTGAAGAAAAAGGGTTATTCTGGATAACAGGTTCTCAACAATACCAAATGATGAAGCATGTAAGGGAAACT
Organism: Acutalibacteraceae bacterium; assembly: GCA_045542715.1. Lineage (GTDB taxonomy): Bacteria > Bacillota > Clostridia > Oscillospirales > Acutalibacteraceae > CAG-177. The sequence continues at coordinate 47,642 of JAZQLN010000004.1, read as the reverse complement.
TTGGCAGGCAGAATTGGAATATTGAATCTTTACAGTCTTTCACAAAGGGAAAAGCAAGGAATTATATTTGAAGAAGGACTTGATTTTTCTTTGCAGGGACTTTTAAAGCGAAAACAATTTTTCGAAAAGAACAACATTATTGATGTTTTCAATCATATCTGGACAGGTGGTATGCCAGATATTCAAGATGTAGATAATGAAATAAGAAATGAATATTTTAATTCTTATGTTGAAACTTATCTTATGCGAGATGCTACAGAGGTTGGAGGAATAAGTGATACTGTAAAATTTTCGAAGTTCTTAAGTGCTTGTGCAGCATTAGTTTCCCAACAGGTTAATTATTCTACTTTGGCAGAAGCGTCAGATATATCTGAACCTACTGCAAAATCATGGCTTAATGTATTGCAAGGTTTAGGTATTGTTTATCTATTAAAACCTTTTGAAAACAACGAATTAAAAAGACTTATAAAAATGCCGAAATTATATTTTTGTGACACTGCTCTTTGTGCATACTTGTCAATGTGGTTATCACCTGAAACACTGATGAACGGAGCGGCAAGTGGTCATTATTATGAAAACTATGTTGTGATGGAGTTGGTTAAAACATTAGCTTACTCCCCTACTAAAGCAAACATCTCATATTATAGAGATACAAATGCTAAAGAAATAGATATAATGATCGAAGAAAATGAAATAATACATCCGATAGAGATTAAAAAATCAGCTTCTCCTGATAAAAGAGAAGTTAAAAAGTATTCGGTTATTGAGAAAACTTCTTTACAGCAAGGGAATGGTGGAATTATATGTATGTGTGAAGAAGTAATACCAATAGATAATAAAAACTGTTTCATTCCAAGTAATATAATATAATCAAAAAAACACCCTATCATTTAAAGTATCAACTAAAAATGATAGGGTGAGTTTTTAATAACATATAAAATTTTGCGATATATTCGCTGATGCGAAAGCGATATAAATTCATTACATTCATTTACGATATATACTCGCTTTTGCTCGTATACGATATGATATAAATCCCGAAAACACGCCGAAGGCATATCGCTTTGCAAAGCAAAATATCGCACCGCGAGGTATATCATAAATCCGTAAGGATTTATATCGCAAATAAAATTTAATACTTTATATTAAATTTTATTTATAAAGCGGTCCATAAGCTTCGCAAGCTCTGAAGTCTGCACCTTCAAGTTCTGCTGTGCCGAATGCATTCCATGCTGCCGGACGGAAAATTTTGCTTTCGTCAACATTGTGCATTGAAACAGGAATACGGAGCATTGAGCAGAGAGTAATAATATCTGCACCAATGTGGCCGTAAGAAATAGCACCGTGGTTAGCGCCCCAGTGATTCATAACTTCATAAGCAGAAACGAATGGGCCTTTACCTGTAAGAATTGGTGTGAACCATGTGCATGGCCATGTGTAGTCAGTTCTCTTCCAGATTTTGTCTGAAACTTCATCAGGAAGATTTACTGTGTAACCTTCACAAATCTGAACTGTTGGGCCAAGACCTTTAACAAGGTTGAGTCTTATCATAGTAGCAGGCATTTCTGCTCTTGTAAGGAAACGGCTTGAGTATCCGCCGCCACGGAAGTAACCGTTGTCAGCAGGTGCCCATGTAGTAGCTTCTGACATCTTTTTAATGTCTTCTTCAGTAACATCGTACCATTCTTTAATAAGAGCGTTGCCGTTTTCGTCTTTAACCTCACCGCAAGCATCAAGACAGCAAGCACCTGAGTTGATAAGGTGAATAAAGCCTTTACCCTCTTTTGCTTTGCCTTCTAATTCATAGCCTGTAGCTTTCTTTGTAGCTTCTGGGCTCCAGTATGTTCTAACGTCAGCGAACATCTGTGGACGGTTTGTGAGTAATTTCATAAAGAGCATACTGATACCGTTGAGAACGTCATTTTCAGTAGCGAGAATGTATGGCTCTCTTGCACCATTCCAGTCAAATGATGTGTTGAGCATTGCTTCTGCGAAGTCAGCGTTAGGATAGAAGTCTGTCCATTGTCTTTGACCCTGGAAGCCGGCAGCAATAGCATTGTGGCCAACCATTTCTTCTTCTCTGCCTTCTGGAAGGTTTTTGTTACCATTCATAAGGTCTTTAATGATGCACATCATTTTAACTGTGAACTGCCAGTCTTTTTCTTTTTGTTCATCAGATTTTCTTACAAATTCAGGGTTTTTGTCAAATGCTTCTTTGCAGTTTTCTTTTACCCATTTGTAAGCCTTCTGATATTCAGCTTCGTCATAAATGCCTTCTTCCATTCGACGAATAATTTCAACCTCGTCAACAGATTCAACACGTAAACCAAGGTATTCTTCAAGAAAGTCAGGGTCAATTGAAGAACCTGCAATACCCATACAGATTGAACCGATTTGAAGATATGATTTACCACGCATTGTAGCAACAGCAACTGCTGCACGACCAAAACGGAGGAGCTTTTCCTGTACATCTTCTGGAATATCTGTTGCAGTAGCATCCTGAACATCTTTACCATAAATGCCGAATGCAGGAAGACCTTTCTGAGCGTGAGCTGCAAGAACTGATGCTAAGTAAACAGCACCTGGTCTTTCAGTACCATTGAAGCCCCAAACACCTTTAATAGTGTTTTTATCCATATCCATTGTTTCTGAACCGTAGCACCAGCAAGGTGTAACAGAAAGAGTGATCATAACGCCCTCTTTCTTAAACTTTTCAGCACAAGCTGCAGCTTCTGCAACACGGCCGATTGTTGTGTCAGCGATAACAACCTTTACGGGTTCGCCGTTTGAGTAGCGAAGATTTTCTTCAAAGAGAGCCTTGGCTGTTTTAGCCATGTTCATGGTCTGCTCTTCAAGTGAGCCTCTTACGTTGAGAGGACCTCTTCTGCCGTCGATGATGGGGCGGATACCGATAACGGGGTAATCGCCGATAAGTCTGTTCTTTGCCATAATAGCATCTTCCTTTCTATAGGTGAGTGTATATAATTTTTATTTTATAACCGCTTTGAATCTCTCATATGCTTCTGCCCATTTATCGGCATCAACGGGAGAGTATTCCACGGTTTTTTCGCTTGCTTTAACGATTTTTCTTGCTTCCGCAACATCTTTGACTGCACCGCTTGCCATGAGCTGAACGGCGATGTTGCCGAGAACGGTTGCTTCAATCGGACCTGCAACAACCTTGCGGTTGCAGGAGGAAGCAGTCATCTGACAAAGGAGTGTGTCCTTCGTTCCGCCGCCGATAACATGGATGGCGGGATAGGTTTTGCCCGTGCAGTCCTCTAGGTCGTCAAGAGTGAGGTGATATTTCATTGCAAGGCTTTCATAGATGCATCTCATAACCTCGCCGACGCTTTCGGGCACAGTCTGACCTGTTTTTTTGCAGTAATCCTTAACACGCTGAGGAATGTTGCCGTGAGGAACAAACTCGGGTGCATCGGGGTCGATGAAGCACTTGAAGGGTTCAGCTGCAAGTGCGAGCTTTTCAAGGTCGGCATAGGAATAGTTGCTGCCGTTTCTGTTCCAATGGCGGCGGCTTTCCTGAATGAGCCAGAGACCGATGATATTCTTAAGGAAGCCGACTGATGAATCACATCCGCCTTCGTTTGTAACGTTCATCGCAAGGGATTTTTCGTTGACGATGGGTTCTTTGAGTTCTGTTCCGAAGAGCGACCATGTGCCGCTTGAAAGGAAGGCAAAATCCTCGCTTCCGGCAGGTACGGCGGTGATTGCGCTCTGTGTATCGTGACCGCATACGCTGATAACATCAACATTTTCAATGCCGCATTCTTCGCAGATATCGTCTGTTACCTTGCCGAGAATACTGCCCGAGGGAACAACTTCACCCAGCAGACGTGAGGGGATACCCAGTCTGTCAAGCAGACCTGTTGCCCACTTCTTTGTTCTGAGGTCAATCATCTGGGATGTGGTTGCGATTGAATATTCGGTTGTCATTTTGCCCGTGAGCATATAACCGAAAAGGTCGGGCATAAAGAGAAGTCTGTCGGCTCTTTCAAGGATATGAGGACGGTACTTCTTGAGGGCATAGAGCTGATAAACGGTGTTCAGCTCCATGAACTGAATGCCCGTTGTTTCGTAAAATTCCTTGTTTGGAACGGTTTCGGCACATTCTTCGATAAGACCGACGGTTCTGGGGTCGCGGTAGTGAACGGGATTTTCAAGAAGACAGCCGAATTCATCAATCAGACCGAAGTCAACGCCCCAGGTGTCGATGCCGATGCTGTCGAAACCGCCTGCCTGCTTTGCGTTGATGATACCCTGCTTGATGTTATAGAAAAGACGGAGAACATCCCAGTACATGGTGTTGCCGACCTTTACGGGGTCGTTGGAAAAGCGGTGAACTTCTTCGAGAGTGATTTTTTCACCGTCGAACTTGCCGAGAATGGCTCTTCCGCTTGATGCACCGAAGTCGATTGCTAAAACACTTTTTTTCATTGAATAACTACGCCCTTTTTAAGAATGATGTTTGCATAAATTGCGGTTTCGCCCGTTGCGATAACTGCATAAGCCTTCTTCGCTCTGTCATAGAAAGCAAAACGCTCAACAAGCTCGATGTTCTTTTCGCCTTCTTCGGCAACGATTGTGTTTTTGTAGTCTGCCCAGATGGGAGGAGGATTCGATGCATCGCCGTTATCCATAAGAGCAACGGGGGCGTCAACGTATGTATCAAGGGGCATGAGCTTGAGGATTGCTTCAAGGATTTCGTTTACGCCGTGACCGTCAAGACGTACAAGACGCTGTGCAATTGATGCTGAGGGGAAATTTCCGTCACCGATAACGATTTCGTCGCCGTGACCCATTTCCATAAGAATTTTAAGAAGCTCGGGGGAGATGATGGGGGAAATATTTTTAAGCATAGTGGTTAGTCCTTTCTTAAATTGTTTTGTGTTTCTGAATCTATAACCGTACAGACTTCATAAAAATTTTCTTTGACTTCAAGATTTGTGAATCTTATAACTTTCAATCCGAGAGTCTCTAAAAATTTTGTTCTTTCCGCATCGGATTTTATTTTTTTCGGATCATAATGTTGCGAACCGTCGAGTTCAACAACAATTTTAGCTTTTGCACAGTAAAAATCAACAATATAATTTCCGATTATTCTCTGTCTGCTAAAGCGAAGCGGATATGTTCGCAAGAATTCATACCAAAGCTTGTTTTCTTCTGCAGTGGCATGGTTCCTTAAGTTTGTTGACAGATTTTTCAGCTCTTTGTTTCTTGGTAATCTTTTATTATCCATAAAGCACCAAATCAATTCTCAGTCCTACGGACAGCTCCTTTTCTAAGGAGCCCAAACATCAGCTTTCTGTTAGTCAGCCTCCTTTGGCAAAGGAGGTGGCACGGCATATGCCGTGACGGAGGATTGGAAATAAAATTTACATTGTTGAATACATACTGTACATATTGCTGTAGATACCGCCCTTTTCCATAAGCTCGGAATGTGAGCCGTGCTCCGCAATTCCGTCTTCGGTAAGAACGATTATTTCATCCGCATTTCGGATTGTAGTCAGGCGGTGAGCGATGGTGAGGGTTGTTCTTCCCTCTGCAAGACGTTCAAGGCTTTCCTGAACAAGCTTCTCGCTTTCGTTATCGAGAGCCGAGGTTGCTTCGTCAAGCAGAAGCACGGGAGGATTCTTGAGGAATATTCTTGCGATTGAGATTCTCTGCTTCTGACCGCCCGAAAGCTTGACACCTCTTTCACCCGTGTATGTATCGTAGCCGTTGGGGAGTGCGGAGATAAACTCGTGAGCACCCGCCTTCTTTGCGGCTTCGATGATTTCCTCATCGGTTGCATCGGGCTTGCCGTAGATAAGATTTTCACGGATTGTGCCCGAGAAAAGATATACATCCTGCGCAACAACGCCGATGTTTTCGCGCAGTGAATGAAGGGTGATATCCTTTATATTCTTACCGTCAAGAAGGATTTCACCGCTTTCGATTTCGTAAAATCTGGGGATAAGGTTGCAGAGTGTTGTTTTACCGCCGCCGCTGGGTCCGACAAGAGCAACGTTTTCTCCCTTGCCGATATGCAGGTCAAGTTGGTTGAGAATGGTTTTTTCACCCTTGACATAGCTGAAAGAAACATTTTTAAACTGAATGTCGCCCTGAACGTTTTCGATGTCAACGGCATTCGGACCGTCTGCGATTTCGGGAACTTCATCCATGATATCGGCAAAACGCTCAATGCCTGTTATACCTCTGCTGAACTGCTCGCTGAAATCAACGATTGAACGGATTGAGCCGAGCAGGGTTGAAACAAGCAGAAGGCTTGCGGTGAAGTCGCCGGGAGTGGTGACGCCGATGTGCATGAAATATGCACCTACGCCGACAACCGCGATATACATAATGCCGTCAAGGAGAGTTACGGTTGCGTGGAAAGACGACATGAATCTGTAGTTCTTGGTTTTGATGCCGACATATTCGCTGTTGCCTTTTGCGAACTTTTCTTTTTCGGTTTTTTCGTTTGTGAAGGAACGGACAACTCTTACGCCGAGCAGACTGTCTTCGATACGAGCGTTGATTTCGCCGACCTGATGACGGCTCTGGCGGAAGGTGTCACGCATTCTGGTGCGGGTTTTCTTTGTGAGGATAATCATAAACGGCATCATGCAGAAAACGCAGATTGCAAGTCGCCAGTCCATGGATGCGAAAATTGCGAAGCTTGCAATGAATTTAACAATTGTCATGAACACCATTTCGGGGAAGTGATGTGCCCATTCGGCAACGTCGAAAAGGTCTGAAGTCATTCTGCTCATAAGCTGACCGACTTTTGTGTTATCGAAAAAAGAGAACGAAAGAGTCTGAAGATGGTCAAACATATCCTCTCTCATTTTGTTTTCGATTTTAATGCCCATAACATGGCCGAAATATGCCTGGCAGTAGCTTGCTCCGCAGGCAATTGCCTTGAATGCTATGTAGAAAAGGCAGATGCCGAGAATTCTTTTCAGCGTGAGCGATGCGATATCCTCAACGCCTGCGTTTGTTATTTCACGGACAATCAGCGGAAGAGCGATATCGCAGGCAGCGGTAACGGCAACGCAGCAGAGCACAAGAGCTTCGGTGCCGAGATGCTTTTTGAGATAAGGAAAAAAGCGTTTCAGCAGCGAAAAATTCTTTTTCATTGAGTTTTTTTCTTTCTTTTCTTCGGGAGGGGGTCCCGGCGGCATACCTCTCATTTTTTCTTTCCTCTTTCTTTGGTGTAGTCGTATAATCCGACATCATATATTATGTAATAAAAATATGGATTTGTAAAGTGGTTTTTGGTTAAATGCTTCAAAAAAATGAAAAAATATGCATTAATGAGTTCTTAATGAATCTTAATGATTTCTTAATGATTTACCTACTTTTTTCTTAGAAATTTGCGAGTTATAATGTAGCCATGATAAACAACGAACCACATTGACATAAACGGAGGAAAAAATCATGACAGTTTTTGCAGCAATCGTAATCGCACTTACAGTATCAACAGTTATTCTTATGGCAAAAGACGAATCACCCGTCGTTGCATAAGCTGTTGTGAGAAAAGAATAGTTTACGGAGGATACAGAAATGGCAGTATTTGCAGCAATTGTTATCACACTTACAGTTTCAACGGGAGTTCTTATCGCAAAGGACGATTCACCCGCTGTTGTTTAAAAAATACCTTTCAAATATCGGGGGACAAGAGAAAGCAGAGCCGGGTACAAAACCCGGCTTTCTGTTTGTGAAATCTTATTGTCAGACAAGAAAATTGCTTTCGGGGACAATAATCAAAAGGGGGGATGATGTTCAAAGCAATTCCCCGGAATCAATATATCGGAGGAAAAATGCTGTACAATTCTTTTGATGCAATTGAATTATTCGTTTTTATAATGATTTTTGCGTGTCAGGATGCAATCAAGGATATCTATGAATTCGTGCTTTTCAAGGACTACGGAAATACCCACAGATTCAAGCGGACCTACAGAAAAAGACCGTTTCTGAAAAGGTTTTTCATTTTAACGATTTTCGATGAGGAGCTTACAAAGCCGTGCAGGCACGAAAAACTGCTCAGGAAGATTTGCTTTGCGGACATCATTCATTTATCCTTGGGTCTTGTTGTTATTGTTATGGGCGCTTATACATTTATAACGGATAATGACAATTACAAATGGGCATTTTTTGCTTATTACTTAGTTCTTGGCGTGTTTTATGTTTGGTATCTGGCGCACAGTATAAGATGGGAAGAGTGGATAAAGGGCAATTGGAGAAAGGGACAAAGAGAGTTTCAGATTCGTTTGCCCGACGAAAAGAATAAAAAATGATGTTAAACAGGGAGGACAAAAACATGAAAAAATTAACAGCAATAATTATGTGTATCGCAATGCTTTTAACCGCAATTCCCATGGCTGCGTTTGCGGCGGAAAGAACCGCTGTTGAAACAGGCTTCTGCGGTGAAGACGGAGAAAATCTCACATGGACATTCTATTCCGACGGTGAGCTTGTTATCGGCGGCGAGGGCAGAATGGACTGGTATGACGTAATGGGCATGGGTATAGGCTGCGGAAACAAGCGTCCGCCGTGGTTTAAGTATTACGGCGAAATTGATGTTATTACACTTGAAGAGGGTGTAACAAGCATAGGCAATGATGCGTTCTATCCCGGTGAAAAAGCCGCAGGCTGCAATCCCGCAGTGTATTACAAAATAAATCTTCCCAAGAGTCTTGAGCTTTTAGAAGATCAGGTGTTTGAAATCTTTGCGGAAAACAGAATTGTCGGCAAGCATCTTGCGTATTGCTATGCGGGCAGCGAGGAGGACTGGAAGCACGTTCAGATGAGAAATGTTGTCATAGAATACAGTGACGACGAAAAGCCTGTTGACCGCACAATTACCTATGGTTCAACCTTTGGTCCGGTTCCCAAAGGCAGATATGAAGGACTCTGTTATAACGGTGAAGAACCCGAAGCATTCTGTGAATTGAGAAAGTCAAATTCGGGCGATGTTGATATTGTAACTCATTATTACACGTCAAATCCCGAAGCGGCAAAAATCGAATGGTACACGGTTAACAAAGACATAGAATACAAAGTCGGCGAAATGGCAGCAAACGAGCATGAAGCCGTTGAAATAGTAATGCCCGATTTCGAAGAGGGCGATGTTTACATGAAGGCAAAGATACTTGATGCAAACGGCAACGTTATTGTTACTTCGGAAAACCTCTGGATTGGTCAGGTGTTCAAGGAACCGACGTTCTTTGAACAGGTTAAAATGTATTTTCAGTCATTATACTGGTTTTTCAAGATTTATTTTGAGGCATTCAGATATGCGATAGACGAAGGCTTAATGCCCGAAATTTTAAAATCGGTGTTCGGTGCAATTATTTAATCGTCGCCCCTGCATGCAAGCTTTAATTCGAGCGTAGGGCGGCTTGACCCAAGCCGCCTCAAAAACACCGTAAAAATAAATTCCTGCGGCGGGATGAGGTCATCCCGCCCTACATCCGAAAGCAAAAAATCAACCGTAACCATGGCAACACCGTAGGGTCAAAAAAATCGACCCTTAATTTTTTGTAACACATATATCCGACCTTACATAGTATGTGAATGTAAGCGGTCAACGCTTATACTTAAATCAGAGGGAGGTCAGACTCATGGGTTGCGGATGCAATAACAACTGGTGCCTTTTCATCATCCTTATTCTTCTCTTCTGTAACAACGATTGCGGTTGCGGTTCAAACTACTCAGGCTGCTCAGGCTGTTCAGTAGCAAGAAACAATGACTGCGGCTGTGGCTGCGGCTGCTGACTTAAGTGATGCCTCACTAAGCAAAAAGAAACGGAATAAATAATTATTGGCTTGAGTCGGCATTCAAACCTTCTCAAGCCAAATTTTTTAAATCAATGCAAGTATTTCAGCCGCTTCTTTCTGCGTTAATCCGCCGGGAGAAGCGGTGAAATTTCTCGGAATAACGCTCTGCCATCGCAGGGCGTATTTTTCTGCCTTTTCGCCGATTGTAACACCGCCAAGGTCGGTGAGTGAGGCTATAACCGCCTTGACATCATCGATATTTTCGGTCATTTTTAAGAAATCAGCGAATTTTTCGGGTGCAAATTCCGCACATCGGTCTATATACGGAGCAAAGAATGCGGCGCAAGCCATGCCGTGAGGAATGCCGTAATTTTCCGTAAGAACATATCCTAGAGGATGGGGGAATGCCGTGCCGCAGGTGTTGATGACAAGACCTGCATAAATCGAAGCATAATAAAGAGGCTCACGCAAATCGGGGTCAACGGTATCGGTTTGCGAAAGTGCTTTAAGACAGCGGTAAAGCTCGGGAATACACTTTTCGGCAAACAGTCTTAAAACTCCGTTGCATTTCGGAGTGAAGAAGCCTTCAATCGCATGAGCGAAGGCATCGAGAGCGGTTGAAACCGTTGTTTTATAAGGCATTGTGGCGGTGTATTTCGGGTCGCAGAAAGAAATTTTTGCATAGCAGTCGGGACCCGAAATGCTCTTTTTTATTCCCGTTTCGTCGTTTGTGAGCACTGCAACGGCGGTAACTTCACTGCCCGTGCCTGCGGTTGTGCCGATAAGAGCAACGGGGAGTGCAGGATTGTTATATTCTCTTTTATAAATATCGATGGGAGCAAGGTCGGGATTTGATGCGTAAATCGCAACCGCCTTTGAGGCATCAAGCACAGAGCCGCCGCCGATTCCGAGAATGAAATCCGCACCGATTTCCCTTGCTTTTTCGCCTGCGGCATGGCACGAGCTGATAAGCGGATTTTCGCCTATTCCGTCAAACTGACCCCATGAAATACCTTCTTTTTCAAGGGCTTTGACCGCATCGCCGAGAGCTCCGCTTTTCTCTGCGGAGGATTTGCCCGTGAGTATCAGACAGCTTTGGCCGAGTGCTCGGAATTCGGCTGAATTATCCCCGACTGCGTTATTTCCCCAAACGCATTTTGCGGGCATATATATTGAATCGGACATAAAATTTATCTCCTTTAGCTTTATTTTATTGACATTTTACCACATACTCCCTCAAAAAGAAATAAAAAATTTAAATAATAGTTACAAAAAATGTTGAAATGTTATTGCATTAGGTGTATTATATATTATTATGAAAAGTGCGGGGTGGAGCAATGAAAAAGGCAGTCGGAATAATTACGGCACTTACAGTTGCTTTGCTCGGTGCGTTTATTATCTATGATGCAACGCTCAACAAAACCGTCAGCGAAAGCTTTTTTGCTATGAATACCCTCGTTTCCGCAGAGGTTACGGGAATATCGGCAAAAGAGGATTGCAAAGAGATTGAAAAAATCGTTTCGGAGCTTGATACTCAAACTCTTTCACGCACTTCGGAAAACTCCGAAATCTGCCGCATAAACAAAAACAGCGGCGGTGAAATAAGCGGAAAAACCGCAGAATATTTTTCGCTTCTGCTTGATGTCTGCGAAAAAAGCGGCGGTGCATTCGATTTCACTCTCGGCGGAGTGAGCGACCTGTGGAAATTCGGCACAAATCCCGTCATTCCCGATGAAAAAATGATTGCCGATGCCGTTTTGCACAGCGGATACAAAAAAGTCAGCCTTGACGGCAATTCCGTTTTGGTTTCCGATAAACTGATTATCGATTTCGGTGCGTCGGGCAAGGGAATTGCGCTTGATGAAATAAAAAATCATCTTGAAACTTCAAAGGCAAAAAGAGCCGTTGTTGCGGTCGGAGGAAGCGTGCTTCTTTACGGTGACGGTGAATTTACCGTCGGAATCCGCAATCCCGAAGGCAATTCGGGCAGTTATATTGCAAAGTTGAAAACGGATGCGCGATGTGTTTCAACATCGGGCAGTTACGAGCAGAGTTTCGAGCAGGATGGCAGAATTTATCATCATATTCTCGACCCGAAAACGGGTTATCCGTCGGATAATGAGGTTGTCAGCGTAACAATCGTTTCCGAAAGCGGACTTCTCAGCGATGCACTTTCAACGGCTTGTTTCGTGCTCGGAGTTGAAAAGGGTTCTGAGCTTGCCGATGAATACGGTGCAAAGACTGTTTTCGTCACGAAAGATAAAAAAATCATTCCGTCAGACGGTTTAAAGCTCGAAATCACGGATGATGAGTATGTATTGGAGAACCGATGAACACAAAGCTTTTCAGGAAAGGCGACCTTGCGGTTATTGCCGTAATCGTTGCCGTTGCCTTGATTTTTGCATATTTCAATTACAGAAATGCGGAAAATCCCGTTGCGGTCATAACCGTTGACGGAGTTACCGTTGAAACAATAAATCTTGCATCGGTCAAAGAAAAAATAACAATAAAACCCGATGCTGAAATCGATGTTGAAATCGTTGCGGAAAACGGAGAGATTTGGTTTGAGCATTCCGACTGTGAGGATAAGCTCTGCGTTGCAACGGGAAAGCTGAAAAACGGCGGAGATACGGCTGTCTGTCTGCCTGCGAAAACCGTTATAACCGTTACGGGCTCGGATGTTGATGCCGTTGTTTACTGATATGAAAAATAAGATTGCTTATAAAACCGCACTCCTCGGAATTCTCTGCGGACTTGCGCTGGCACTCGGCTTTCTGGAAAGTCTGCTGCCGCCGATTCCGTTTCTGCCTCCGGGAGCAAAACCCGGTTTTTCAAATATAATAACAATGTTCACTGCGGGAAGTCTCGGCTTTCCGTCAGCCGCCGCAATCGCTCTTGCAAAAAGCGGACTTGCCTTCGTAACGAGGGGAGCAACGGCGGGAATAATGAGCCTTTCGGGAGGGCTTTTATCGGCTCTTGCGATGTATCTTCTGATGCGGTTTGCAAGAAAATCTCTCGGGCTCATCGGAATTTCGGTCATATGCGCATTATGCCACAATATGGGTCAGCTCTTTGCGGCTGTATTTATTACAGGCACGGCGAATATCATATATTACGCACCCGCACTTGCGGTTTTCGGGATTTTTACGGGAGCCGTAACGGGTATTATTCTCAAAGCGGTTATACCGCCGCTGGAGAAACTCAAAAAGAAAATTCATCATGCAGATTAAAGATAGGAGGAATTGCATTATGGCTAAGACCATAGTTGACGGCGTTTTACAGGCTGTCAAAAAGGTCAGAGGCGGTGTAAAGGTTGACCACCACAAAAACACAGCCGAATGTGAAGTTGTGAGAATGCCTGCACCTTCAAAGGTGGTTATTCCCATGCAGCAGCATATCGGTGCACCCTGCGAGCCTGTTGTTAAGGTCGGCGACGAGGTGGCTGTAGGTCAGCTTATAGGCGATACGGACAAATTTGTCAGTGCACCTATCCACGCTTCTGTTTCGGGTAAGGTTATTGCAGTAGGTGACGTCAAACTGCCGAACGGCACGATGTCCAAGGCTGTTACAATCGAATCCGACGGCGAAATGCGTCTTTGGGAGGGTATCGAACCTCCGAAAGTGGAAACAAGAGAAGATTTGATAAAGGCGGTCAGAGCATCGGGACTTGTAGGTCTCGGCGGTGCGGGCTTCCCCACTCACGTCAAGCTCAACTTTCCTGCCGATAAGAATATTGATACCCTTGTTATCAACGCTGCGGAATGCGAGCCTTACATAACCGTTGACTACCGTGAATGCATTGAAAATTCATGGGATATCCTTGCAGGCGTTTATCTGCTCAAGGACCTTCTCGGCTTCAAGCAGGTTATAATTGCAGTTGAGGATAACAAACCCGAGGCATTCAGGGTTCTTAAGAATATCGCGGACCACGAGTACGACGTTCACGACGAAGTCAAGCTCATGGTTCTTGAATCGAAATATCCCCAGGGTGCGGAAAAGATGATGGTTCAGTCCGCAACGGGCAGAAAAGTTCCTCCAGGAAAACTGCCTGCCGATGTCGGCTGTGTTGTTATGAACGTTGCATCCGTTGCATTCATCGCACGCTATATCAAAACAGGTAAACCCCTTGTAAGCCGTTCTCTTACCGTTGACGGTTCGGCAATCAAAGAGCCCAAGAACGTGAGAGTTCCCGTAGGTACGAATATAGGTGAAATCATTGATTTCTGCGGCGGTTTCGGCAAGGAACCCTGCAAGATTCTTACGGGCGGACCCATGATGGGTCTTGCGATAGTCGGAACGGATCTTCCCGTTCTCAAGCAGAACAACGCTCTTCTTGCATTCTCAAAGGAAGATGCCGTTCTCAAAGCCGAAAAAGACTGTATCCGCTGCGGCAGATGTGCAATCGCCTGCCCCATGAGCCTTATGCCCACAAATATCGTCAAGGCGGCAAAGGCAAAGGACCCCGAAGCACTCAAACAGCTCGGTGTTATGGTCTGTATGGAATGCGGAAGCTGTGCGTTTGCTTGCCCTGCAGGCAAACCTCTTGTTCAGCATATGCGTCTTGCAAAAACAATTCTCAGAGAGGAGGGCAATAAATAATGGTTGACGGAAAAAAGCTTGTTGTAAGTGCGTCTCCCCATCTTCGCACAAAAGACACAACAACAGGAATAATGCTTGATGTTATCATTGCATTATTGCCTGCTCTCATTGCGGCAGTTGCCATATTCGGACCCCGTGTTCTTGCAGTTACCGCAACAACGGTTATTACCGCTGTTCTTTCGGAATTTGTTGCAAGAAAGGTTATGAAGCGTCACAATACAATCGGCGATCTCAGCGCTGTTGTAACGGGACTTATTCTTGCATTCAACCTGCCCGTAAGCATTCCTCTGTGGATGGCTGCAATCGGCAGTTTCTTTGCAATTGTTGTAATCAAACAGTTCTTCGGCGGTATCGGTCAGAACTTTGCTAACCCTGCAATCGCCGCAAGAATCATTCTTCTTATTTCGTTCGGACAGGCAATGGGTAACTGGACTGCTCCTCTTTCATGGAAAACAGAAGCGGTTTCAACCGCAACTCCTCTTGCAATCATCGGCGGCGAAACAGCGGAAGAACTTCCCTCACTTCTCGATATGTTCCTCGGCATCAGAGGCGGATGTATCGGTGAAACCTGCTCGCTCGCTCTTATCGTCGGCGGCATTTACCTTATCGCAAGAAAGGTTATTTCTCCCAAGATTCCTCTTGCATATATCGGCACGGTTGCCGTTATCATGCTTATCGCAGGCAGGTTCGACCTTGAATTCCTTGCATATCAGCTTATGGGCGGCGGACTTCTTCTCGGTGCATTCTTCATGGCAACCGACTATTCAACAAGCCCCATCAAATCGAACGCAAAAATCGTTTTCGGTATCGGCTGCGGTCTTTTAACCTGCGTTATCAGACTTTTCGCATCCCTTCCCGAAGGTGTATCATTCGCAATTCTTATCATGAACCTTCTTGTTCCCCATATCGAAACAATTATGGCTCCCAAGCCCTTCGGCACGGTTAAAGAAAAGAAGTCAAAGGGAAAGGAGGCTGAGGCAAAATGAAAAGTCTGAAAGAATATCTTGTTCCCACAGTAACACTTTTTATTATCTGCCTTGTTGCAACCCTTCTTCTCGGACTTACAAACTCCGCAACAGCTCCCATTATTAAGAAGCTTGCAGAGGAAACCGAAATCAAATCAAGACAGATTGTTTTTGCCGATGCCGCAAGCTTCGGCGAGGAAAAAGAAGTAAACGGTGCAAAGGTTGTTGCTGCACTTGATGAAAACGGCGAAACCATCGGTCATGTTGTTGTTAACACTGCAAAGGGTTACGGCGGTGACATTTCCGTTATGACAGGTGTTGATGCAGACGGTAAGGTTACAGGTGTCAACATCCTCTCTCATGCGGAAACAGCAGGTCTCGGCGCAAAGGCGGCTGAGCAGAGCTTCCGTGACAGATTTATCGGACTTGTAAGCGGAATCACCGTTTCCAAGGATAAAGCAGGCGAAAATTCAATCGATGCCATCACAGGCGCAACAATTACTTCAAGAGCAGTGACCGAAGCGGTCAATGCCGCAATCGAAGCAGCGGGAGGTGCAAACAATGGCTGAGAAAAAATCTCTCGGTAAGGAATTTACCAAAGGTCTTATAGCCGAAAACCCTGTTTTCAGACTTGTTCTCGGCACTTGTCCCACTCTTGCAACGACAACAAGCGTTGTTAATGCATTGGGTATGGGCATCTCCGCAATGATAGTTCTTGTTTGTTCAAACATCGTTATTTCTCTTCTCAGAAAGGTTATTCCCTCAAAGGTGCGTATTCCTGCTTACATAGTTGTTATCGCATCTTTCGTTACAATCGTTCAGATGATAGTCAAGGCATTCGTTCCCGCCCTAGACTCGGCACTCGGCGTATTCCTCCCTCTTATCGTTGTTAACTGCATTATCCTCGGCAGAGCTGAGGCATTTGCAGGAAAGAATTCCGTTATCGCATCAGCTGTTGACGGCGTTGGCATGGGTGTCGGCTTCACAATCGCACTCTGCCTTATGGCAGCCGTAAGAGAAGTCCTCGGTGCAGGCACATTCCTTGCAGGCGCACAGAATCTTCTTGTGCTCTTCGGCGACAATGTGCTCGGCGGTTGGAACGGATTCACACTTCCCTGGACAGAATATCTGACTCCCATGACAGTGTTCATTCTTGCTCCCGGCGGATTCCTTACCTTCGGTCTTCTTATGGCTTGCGCAAACAAGCTTGCCGAAAAGAAAGGCAAACCCAAGGCAGGTCTCGGCGGATGTCAGGCTTGTCCCATGGCTAAAAACTGTGCACTTCTTGCAGAAGGCAAGGAATGCAAACCCGAAGAAAAGAAGGAGGAAACAACAGCATGAAAATAGCAATGTCAATTCTCCTTACGGCAATTCTTACCGAAAACTTCGTTCTTTGTAAGTTCCTCGGTATCTGCCCCTTCCTCGGCGTTTCAAAGAAACTCAATACGGCTGTAGGTATGTCTGCGGCGGTTATCTTCGTTATGGCTCTTGCAACTGGCGTAACATATCCCATTAACAAATATCTCCTTGTTGCAAACGGTCTTGATTATCTCCAGACAATCGTTTTCATTCTCGTTATTGCGGCACTCGTTCAGCTTGTTGAGCTTATCCTCAAGAAGTTCATGCCCCCGCTCTATAACGCACTGGGCATCTATCTTCCTCTTATCACAACAAACTGCGCTGTTCTCGGCGTTGTTCTTCTCAACATCACAAAGGAATATAACTTTGCACAGTCAATGCTTAACAGTGTTGGCGCAGGCATCGGCTTTATGCTTGCGATGGTTATTTTCTCAGGCGTAAGAAGCAGACTTGAAGGTGCTGATATCCCCAAATTCCTTCAGGGTCTTCCCATCGTTCTGATTGCGGCATCAATCGTTTCGCTTTCGTTCATGGGCTTTACGGGTCTTGTTGACGGAATTTTCGGTTAAGGAGGTAACGGAATATGAATCCTATTTTACTTGCGGTTCTTATTGTTTCCGCTATCGGTCTTATCGCAGGTCTCGGACTTTCAATCGCATCAAAGGTTTTTGCCGTTCCCGTTGACGAAAAAGCAGAAGCAATCAGAGAGTGCCTTCCCGGTGCAAACTGCGGTGCCTGCGGATTTTCGGGTTGTGACGGCTATGCCGCCGCACTTTCAAAAGGCGAAACAACGGATACAGCACTCTGTGCACCCGGCGGAAACGATACCGCAAAGGCTATCGGTGAAATAACAGGTCTTGCGGCAGGCGAGGTTAAACCCATGGCGGCGGTTGTGCTTTGCCAGGGTCATAACGTGAATGCGGCAACAAAGCTTGAATATCAGGGTGTTTACAGCTGTAAAATGGCAAGCCAGATTTTCGGCGGTCCCAAGGAATGCATCTACGGCTGCATCGGTTACGGCGACTGTATGGCAGTGTGCGAATACGATGCAATCAGCATTTGCGACGGCATCGCAAGAATCAATCCTCTTCTTTGCAAGGCATGTAAGATGTGCGTAAAAACCTGTCCCAAGGGTCTTATCGAAATGATGCCCATTGAGGAATCAAAAGCCGCAGTGCTTTGCAAAAACCATGACAAGGGTGTGCTTACAAGAAAAGAATGCACGGCAGGCTGTATCGGCTGCATGAAGTGCGTGAAGGCTTGCGAAGCAGAGGCTATCACGATTGATAAATTCTGCGCAAAGGTTGATTACGACAAGTGCACAGGCTGCGGAAACTGCCACAGCGTATGTCCCGTAGGTGCAATTGATGTTGTTAATCTTGCGGTAAAGGCATAAATAAAGATTTAAGGGTGTACCTCAGCGGTACACCCTTTTATAATTGCTTTTCTATCCATGCCATGAGCAGATTGACGATTTTCTGTTGCTGAATTTCGGTTAATTCTTTATTCTGCGGTACTTTGTACCATTTTTCGAGGCATCCTCTGCAGCAGCAGGCACATCCGTGCTGAGCCTTGAAAACGGGATGTCCTTTGGTGGGAGTCTGCCTGCCGTCATTGGGTATAACCGCAGGAGCGAGCCGTTTCCGTATAAAATCCGCGGCGTGCAGGCGGATTGCCGCCATACCCTTTTCCCCGATATAATCAATATCCGATTTGTCAAGCTTGAAACCTGAACGGAATTTTGACTGTGCAAGTTTTTCAAGTGCTTCCTCCGTTGTCATACCCTCACCTTGATTCTGTACATATATTATGATATTATTATACAGGAAAAATCAAAAGGAGTAAAGTCATGACAAGAATAATGTTTGTCTGCCACGGGAATATCTGCAGGAGTCCGATGGCAGAGTTTATATTTAAAGATATGATAAAAAGAAAACATCTTGAAAACGAGTTTTTCGTTGCGTCATCGGCAACAAGCACCGAAGAGATTTGGGGAGATATCGGCAATCCCGTTTATCCGCCCGCAAAGGCTGAGCTTGCAAAGCACGGAATTTCCTGCGAAGGCAAGCGTGCAGTGCAGCTCAGGAAGAGCGATTACGATAAATACGACCTTTTTATCGGCATGGACAGCATGAATATCCGCAATATGTACCGCATTTTAGGCTCTGACCCCGGCGGAAAAATCCGTAAGCTCATGGAATATACCGACAGAGGCGGAGATGTTGCCGACCCTTGGTACAGCGGCAGATTTGACGTTGCTTACCGTGACATTTACGACGGCTGTGAGGGCTTGCTGGAAAGCCTGATTTAATCGGGCAGACCTTTGGCATTGAAATGCATTTTCGGGTCATCTGCAAGATAATGGCTTTGATATTGTTCTTTTGATGCTTCGCAGTAAACATCAATCAGAAGCTCGTAGTTTTCATTTGTGAATTCCCAGAGAAAATGAAATCCCGTATCGGCAGGAACATATAATTTTTTCAGGTTTTTGTTTTTGGCAAAAGCGAAATCTCCTATTTTTTTAACGGAATCCGGAACGGAATAGCTTTCTCCCTCTTTTGAGGCGGGATAAAGACAAAGCTCGGTCATATCTTTGCTGAACAAAACGCCGTCAACGCTTACAATATACGGATTTTCGTCTGAAACAATAATTTCCTTAAGCGAAACGCACTCATAGAATCCGAGAATGCTTTCTGTTCCTTCTTCGCCGACACAGATGTATTTCACATTACTGCCTATAATAAGTTTTTCAAGCTTACCGCATTCTGCAAAGCAATTGAGTATTCTGTCAACAGAATCGGGCACACGGTATTCCGTGAAATTGCCGTTTGCGGGAACGGTAATCAGATTTTTCATATCTTTTGTATAAAGTGCACCTAATGGATCTGAGTAAAAATATTTGTTTTCTTCGCTTACGGTGATTTTTTCGAGGAGAGGAGAATTGCAGAAAGGATTTTCGTTTTCAACTGTAAATTCTCCTTGGAAATCAATCTTTTCCAGTCCTTTTCCGATGGTTATATTTTTAAGAGATTTGCAGTGTAAAAAAGCACTGTAATCGAAATGTCTGACATTGTCGGGGATAAGGATTGTTTCGAGTTTTTGCCCGCCGAGGTTTGTTATGTTTTTTACGCTGTTCGGAACGGTGAAGGTTTTGCCGTCTTTCATCGGAGGATAATATAAAAGGTCTGTTTTGCGTTTATTATAAAGAATGCCGTCAACCGATGAGTATTCTTTATTTTTTTGACTTACTTCGATTTCCACCAAAGCAGGGAACAGAAAAAGATTTTCTTCAATATTTATGCTGTTTTTATGGAATGTGATTTTTGTGAGTTCATCACAGTAGTTTGAACAATGGTTGTTTATATCGGAAACACTTTCGGGCACAACGAATTCCTTTATTTTATAAGGTATTGTTACGGTTGCAGTCATATCTTTGGTATACATAACTCCCTGTGAGTCTGAACAAAAAGCAGTATTTTCAGGGTCAACCTCAATCTTCTCCAAAGAGTAGCAGTAACGAAACGCAATGTCCAGATCCTCGGTTGTGTTTTTATTTACAGATATAGATTTAAGATTGTTGTTTTTTAAAAATGCTCCTCTGTAAATCTGAGTAAGAGTATCGGGGAAGGAATATTCCGTTTCTGATTTATCGGCAGGATATTTTATGAGAACCGTTTTGTCTTTGTTATATAAAATACCGTTTTCACTTGTAAAATAAGGGCTTTTCTTGCTCATATTGATACTTTTGAGCTTAGGACAGTCCTCAAAATTATAATCTTCTATTTCCGTAAGCGTTGAAGGCAGTTCAACTGTTTTGAGGTTATCAAAAATCCTAAAAGTGCCTTCGTCGATTGTCAGAACGCCTTCTTCAACTATCAGTTTTTCTGCTGTTTTTATCCAGCTGTTCCAGTTGTCATTGTGAAATCCGAACAAATTTATGCCCTTTACATACAGTGCTTTATTTGACGGATCATAAGTGATGTCGCAGCCGCCGATTTTTTCTGTAAGAAATTCGGGTTTGCGTGCGGTTGACTGTACCGTTGCTTTTGCAGCGGTTGATGTTGACACCGTTGTTGCAGCAGCCGATGGTTCTTTTGCCGTTGTTGTTTCAGCATCGCAGAGCGATGAACAGGAAGTTGTGGCTGAAGTTGTTGCAGACGCTTCAACGATTTCTTCGGTCGGCTGTTTGAGGAAAAGTCCTGCAGCCGTAACGGCTGACAGTGCCGTAACGGCAATGGCGATTATTATTTTTCTTTTCATAATATCAACGCTCCTTTCTGTACCGTAATAATACAGTAATAAAGCGGAAATGAGACTGAATTGTAATATTCGATAAATAATTTGTAATTTTTGATATAACTGACCTTAATAAATCTATTGACGAAAATTTTTATTTATAATAAAATCAAATTACAGTAAATGTGCATGAAAGGGAAATATCATGAAATACATAATTTTAGAATGGCTCAGAAAGGCACTTGCAACGGTTACTGCGGCTGTTGTTTCGCTGACAGGCGGAATATTCGGCGGCGAGGCTCCTCTTCAGAGACCCGAAGAAAATTCCGTTACCGCTTACAGCACGGAGAATGCGGATTATACTCTGAATATTGATGCAGGCGACGAAATCCACGATATCAGCGACCTGCTTTTCGGTATTTTCTTCGAAGACATCAACTTTGCCGCAGACGGCGGACTTTATGCGGAGATGGTTGCAAACCGTTCGTTTGAGTTTACGGAGCTTGCGGCGGGAGATGCTTTATACGGCTGGAGTGCCGTGAACGGTGCAGATACCGAAGTCAGGGTTGACGATAAGGCTAATGCACTCAATGAAAACAACACGAATTATCTTGTTTTGACAAATAATTCCGACACCCCCGCAGGAATTGAAAACAGAGGTTTTCTTGAC
The DNA here is from genome assembly GCA_045542715.1 of Acutalibacteraceae bacterium. Lineage (GTDB taxonomy): Bacteria > Bacillota > Clostridia > Oscillospirales > Acutalibacteraceae > CAG-177. Next base: position 26,031 of record JAZQLN010000004.1, on the reverse strand, counting down.
GGAATGTCCGCTGAAAAAGATAAGAAATATAATTTTACCGTTTATGCAAAGGGCGTTGACGGTTATAACGGCAGGCTTTATGTAAGACTTTCCGCAGACGGCAAGGTTATTGCCAAAACGGAAATATCCGGAATATCCGATGAATGGAAAAAATATTCCGCAGAACTTTTTCCCGATGTAACCGCATATCGGAATGTAACCTTGCAGGTGCTAGCCGATAAGGGTGGAGTTATGCTTGATATGGTGTCGCTTTTCCCCGATGAAACCTTCAAAGGCAGAGAAAACGGCATGAGAAAAGACCTCGGCGAGATGCTTGAGGCTCTTGAACCGAAGTTTCTGCGATTCCCCGGCGGATGCATAATCGAGGGTTATGACTATGAAACCGCTTTCAACTGGAAAGAGTCAATCGCAACGGGCAGCAACGGACTTCCTCTTGAGTTCAACGGAGGATACGGAGATGTTGCCGCAAGAAAGCAGGGGACAAATCTCTGGACAAACATTTCCGCAACCGATGACCCATATCCCTGTTTCATGACCTACGGTCTCGGATTCTACGAATATTTTCAGCTTGCCGAGGATATCGGTGCAATCGGTGTGCCCGTTATCAACTGCGGAATTTACTGCCAGATGCGAGGCAAGGGCGGAGTTGACATGGAGTCAGACGATTTCAGCCGCTATGTTCAGGATATGCACGACCTGATTGAATTCTGCAGAGGTGATGAAGATACAACATGGGGCAAGGTGCGTATATCTCTCGGCCATCCCGAACCCTTCAACCTGAAATATATCTGCATCGGCAACGAAAACGAGGGTGAAGTGTATTTTGAAAGATATCAGGCATTCCTTGATTCGTTCAACGAAGCAAAGGCGAAAAATCCTGCACTTTATGACAGCATAGAACTGATTTATTCATCGGGCACTTCCGACGGTACACACAGCGAGATTTACAAAAAATCCTATGAATACGCAAAAGAACAGCTCGGGGATTCGGATAATGCAAAGGATTTTGCAGGCGCAACAGACCAGCATTACTATAACACTCCCGAATGGTTCTTGAAAAACACGGATTACTATGACGAAAAGAACTACAGACGTTCCGTTGATGAAATGACGGATACGCCCTACGGCGGTGCAATCGATGTTTTCCTCGGCGAATATGCCGCAAAGTCAAACACGCTGAAAGCCGCACTTTCCGAGGCGGCATACATGACGGGTCTTGAACGCAACGGTGATATCGTGCGTATGGCGGCTTATGCGCCTCTTTTCGGAAATCTGACCGCAACCCATTGGTCGCCCGACCTCATATGGTTCAACAATCATCAGGTAACGGGTTCAATCAGCTATTATATGCAGAAGCTTTTCTCGGTCAACGCAGGCACAAAGCTTCTCTCCTCAAAGCTTGAGGGTGCGTCAATCGAACAGAAACCGCTGACGGGCAGAGTGGGTGTCGGCACATGGTACACCTCGGCTGAATTCGATAACGTCAGGGTTGTTGACAACGAAACGGGCAAAACTCTCGGATATGACGGATTCTCGCTTCCTCTTAATTTCTGGTGGAACTGGGATGATGTTTCCGAAAGCGGAGATTTCAAAATAAAGAACGGCAAGCTTGTTCAGACAAACACATGGATGCCCTACACCGAAACGGGTAAGGTTGCATATTTCGGCGATACGGAGTGGACAGACTATACCTACACCCTTGAAGCAACAAAGCTTGAAGGTGAAGAAGGCTTCATAATTCCCTTTGCCGTCAAGGATACGCAGAACAATTATTTCTGGAATATCGGCGGCTGGGGCAACACCGTTTCCTGCCTTCAGCACATAGAAAACGGTGCAAAAACGGGACAGATTCCCGGAACAGTCAAACCCTTTACCGCAGAAACGGGCAGAACATATAACCTTAAAGTTGTTGTTTCGGGAACATATGTGAAGTGCTACATAGATGATGTTCTTTATGCAGAGCATGATTTTGCAACTCCTGCTGAGGCTGAGGCTTATCAGGTCGTCAGCACAGACGAAAGCGGAGATGTTATCATAAAGCTTGTCAATGTTACGGATTCCGACAGAGTTTTTGCAATCAATGTTGACGGGGCAGATATCGCATCAGCCGCAACGGTAAATCAGGTCGCGGGCGACAGCCTTGACAACGATAATATCCTCGGTGCAAAAGAGGATTGCATCATGACCGAATTTACGGTTGACGGCGTATCGGAAAGCTTCAATTACACCGTGCCGCAGTATTCGGTGACTTGTATAAGACTGAAAAGAGGGTGAATTACATGAAAAAGCTTATCAGAACAGTTGCGGTGATTCTTACCGTTGCAATTGCATCGGTTTGTGTTGTTATGCCGTATTTCAATGCTTCGGCAGAGGAAGGGAAGCTCAATTATCTTCTCCTCGGCGACTCAATCGCTTTCGGTGCGGGTATTGTCAATCCCGATGAAGCCTGCTACGGAAAAATTGTTGCCGATACCAATGACTATAACTATAAGAACTGTGCCGTAAGCGGATACACTTCTTCTGCACTGCTTGCCCATATGCTTCTCCCTGCCGTCAGCGATGCAATCGCAGAAGCGGATATAATCAGCCTTTCCATCGGCGGCAACGATTTCCTGACCTCGAATATGGTGCTTCTCGGAATTGAAGCGGGTGCGTTCAATAATCTTGAAACATTCGATGAAATCGCAGAGAATTTCTATGAGAATTACTGCAGGATAATCGAAAAAATAAGGGAGCTTAACCCCGATGCCGTTATCCTTGCACAGACCCTCTATAACCCCATGCACAATCCTCTCAAGGAGATTTATCAGGCAGGTGCGGACAGGCTCAATGCCGTATATCACCGCTATCTTAAAGAGAATCCGAAAAGCATTGTTATTGTTGATGTGGGCAAGGCTTTTGAAGGTCATCCCGAATATATAGCCGATGACTGCGTGCACCCCAATTCAATCGGCAATGAAATTATCGCAAAGCTTGTCCTCAAAACTCTCAAAGAGCTGGGTCTGGGTAAAACCGATGTGCCCGTAATCAATGTTGAGGGCATGGATTTCGGCACATACAAGCTCTTTAAACTGTTTATCAATTTCATCACCAACTTTGCCAATGTTTTTGCTCCGTGGTTTTTCAGCGTCACAAAATAACATTGACTTTATTTTGAAACATTGCTATAATACAGAAAAAATATGACTGCCACCGGGTAGTGAAATGCGATTAAAGCATTCGTTGATGTATCGTTAGGTCTTTGAAGATACATCTGCGGATGCTTTTTTTATGGAGAGAATATGAAAAAACTATTGAACTGTTTTACAAAATCTGAAATCATTTTATGGTGTGTTTCGGTGTTGCTTGTTCTGGTCTCGTTTTTTGTCTTTGACAGAGAAAATTATCTTACTCTTGCCGCATCCGTTATCGGCGTAACATCGTTGATTTTCAACGCAAAGGGTAATCATTTTGGTCAGGTACTGATGATTGTTTTCAGCGTGTTCTACGGCATAATTTCATATTCCTTTGCCTATTACGGCGAAATGATAACCTATCTCGGAATGACGGGTCCGATGGCGGTTTTTGCGCTGATTTCGTGGCTGAAAAACCCATTTAACGGTAACAAATCCGAGGTAAAAGTCAATCACCTCGGCAAAAAAGAAGTTCTGTTTATGACCCTGCTTTCGGTTGCGGTTACAGCCGTATTTTATTTTATTCTCGAATATTTCAGCACTGCAAACATCTTTTTCAGCACCGCTTCGGTAACAACAAGTTTCGTTGCGGTTTATCTGACCTTCAGACGAAGCGAATACTACGCCGTTGCCTATGCCGCAAACGATATTGTTCTGATTATTCTGTGGACTATGGCGGCAAAAATCGATTCATCCTATATCTCGGTTATAATCTGTTTCATAATGTTTCTTGTCAATGATTTATACGGTTTCATCAGTTGGAAAAGAATGCATAAAAGACAGCAAAAAACCTCGGTTTGATTTCTCAAACCGAGGCTGTTTTTTTATTCAATCCATGATATGAATTTGTAACTGTCCAGAATACTGAAGAATGTTGCAAGCCTTTCATAAAGAGGGTGAGCTTCTTCGCCGAAGTGAGCGTCAACCTCTTTGCCGAGCTCGGTTATTGTCTTTTTTCCGTCGATAAGAGGCCATACAAAGCTGCCTGTTTTATCGAGATGAATATAACTGACCTTCGGCTTCTTGAAAAGCTTCTGTGCAATCCTGTTCATTGCCCCCTTGTTTTCGATTTCAAGGGTTACAATGCCGTTTTCATCCGTTTTCCAAGGAATGCTTTCGGGATGAACGGGAATTTTTTCAAGATAGTTTTTATCGATTTTTTTCTTCTTCATAGCTTATTTATTCTTCTTTTTCTTCCATACGGAAAACTTGAGAAGCGAGAGAATAACAAGACCGAAAACAACAAGTGCGCCTGCCGTTGCAACGCCTTCGGGGAGGTTGAGAAGACCCGAAATGTCGATAATCTCGTCAAGACCGAATACGGCAAGAAGTGCAAGAAGAATACCCACAAGACCTTCGCCCGCAATCATGCCTGAGCAGAAAAGAATGCCGTCGCTTGTAATCTGCTTCTTCTCTTCTTCGTTTTTCTTCATCTTGTCAACGGCAAGTCTGATGAGGCCGCCGACCATGATGCATGCATTGAGATGAACGGGAAGATAAACACCGATTGCGAAGGGAAGAACGGGGATGCCGATAAGCTCAACAACGATTGCAATGAAAACGCCGATGAAAACAAGTCCCCAGGGAAGATTGCCGTCCATAACGCCTTCAATAATCATCTTCATGAGTGTTGCCTGAGGAGCAGCAAGCTCGTCGCCGCCGAAGCCCCATGCGGAGTCAAGGAGATTGAGTGTTCCGCCGATTGCAAGAGCTGCAGCCACAACGCCGATGATTTCGCCTATCTGCTGCTTTTTGGGAGTTGCACCGAGGAGAAAACCTGTTTTGAGGTCCTGAGAAGTATCGCCTGAAATAGCGGCAACAATGCAGATGATTGAGCCGATTGCAATGGCGGCTCTCATGCCGTGAGCGCCCGTGTCACCCGTGATTTTGAGGATAACCGTTGCAATGAGAAGGGTTGCGATTGCCATGCCCGAAACAGGGTTGTTGCTGCTGCCTACAAGACCGACCATTCTTGATGAAACGGTTGCAAAGAAAAAGCCGAAAATAACAACGATAGCCGCACCGAGAAGCGAAACGGGGATAGCGGGAACAAGCCATACAAGAACGGTGAGAATTGCAATTGCAATAAGTACAAGCTTCATGCTGAGGCTCTGATTTGTTCTTTCCGAGCCGACGCTTGAACCGCCTGCCATACTCTTAAGGGAGTCTTTGAAAGTGCGTACTATAAGGGGAAGCGACTTGATGAGGCTGATGATACCGCCTGCGGCAAGAGCACCCGCACCGATATAGCGGATGTATGAACTCCAGATTGCGCTTGCACCGCCTGCGGCAAACATTTCGCCGATGGGCTGAGTGCCGGGGTAGAGGGTGAGAGTTTCGCCGAAAAGAACAATCATGGGAATGAGAACGAGCCAGCTGAGGATACCGCCGCCGAACATATAGGATGAAATTCTGGGGCCGCAGATGAAGCCTACGCTCATAACGGCGGGATAAATCTGAGTTCCGATTTCGCCTGCAAAACCTTTGATTTTAAAGGAAATTTCGCCGGGAACGGCTTTGATGCCGTCGATGATGAACTTGAAAAGAGCCGCAAATCCCATGCCTGCGAAAACGGTTGATGCGTTTGCACCGCCTTCTTCGCCTGCGAGAAGAACTTCCGCACAGGCTGTGCCTTCGGGATAGGGGAGTGTGCCGTGTTCCTTAACGATAAGAGCGTTGCGGAGGGGCACCATGAAGAATACACCTAAAAGACCGCCGAGAAGAGCGATAAGGGTGATTTCAAGAAGGTTGGGCTTGTCCATTTTGCCCTCTGCCGCCCAGAGATAAAGGGCAGGGAGAGTGAAAATAGCACCTGCGGCGAGAGATTCGCCTGCAGAGCCTGTTGTCTGAACAATGTTGCTTTCAAGAATTGAATTTTTACGCATGATAACACGGATAACACCCATGGCGATAACGGCCGCGGGAATTGAAGCCGAAACAGTCATGCCGACACGCAGACCGAGATATGCGTTTGCAGCACCGAAAACTACCGCAAGAATAACGCCCATAACGATTGAAGTTACGGTGAATTCGGGAGTAACTTTGTTAGCTGCAATGTAGGGTTTGAACTGATTATTTTCCTGCATTGGAATTCTCCTTTTTGATAGAGTGAAATGACTTGAACTAAATACGCCGCAAAGGTCGGATTTCCGACCCATCGAAGCGTTTTTTTCTTCGCCATACGAGAATATGCCTTCAGAAAAGAAACACTCCGCTGAATCAAAACCGTATGTAGTTCGAGTCATTTCACTCCGAATTCATCTTATAATACTAAAAAATCGAAAATATTGCAATAGAAAATAAAGAATTTCCTTAATTTTGTATATCTTGATTTTTGCAACAAAAATGATATAATATAAAATGGAATAAACTTGAGTATAAATTCTGAGAAAGTAAAGGTGATATCAGCAATGAGAAAAATAACAAACATCAATCAGGACTGGAGTTTTATCAAAGACGGTGTTATGGAAACCGTTAATCTTCCTCACACCTGGAATGCAATCGACGGTCAGGGCGGCTCGGATGAGCCTTACTACAGAGGCAGATGTGTCTACGAAAAGACCCTTCCCGGATTTGAAGGCAGAACTTATATAGAAATAACAGGCGCAAACACCGTTTGTGAGGTTTTCATCAACGGCGTTTATGTCGGCAGTCACGAAAACGGCTATGCAATGTTCCGTTTTGAAATCACCGATTTCATCAAACCCGATGTAAACACAGTCAGAATCATAGTTGATAACAGCGAAAATGAATTTCTCTATCCTCAGATGGCTGACTTCACTTTCTACGGCGGCATTTACAGAGATGTCAACATCATCAGCGGTGTTGCGGAGTCTCACTTTGCACTTCTTGACATGAGCCTTTGCGGTATGTATATCACTCCCAAGGCAGACGGCAGAGTATTCGTGAAGAGCTTTGTTGAGGGCGGCTGTGCAGGTCTTACAAAGGAATTTGTAATCACCGATGCAGATGGTAACGAGGTTGCAAAAGCATCCGTTGATGCCGATGCTGAAGCGGCAAAGCTTATTGTTGATAACCCCACACTCTGGAACGGTGTTGAAAATCCTTACCTTTATACAATGACTGCAAGACTTATCAAAGACGGCGAAATCATCGATGAGGTCAGCGACCGTTTCGGCTTCCGTGAGTTTTATTTTGACAGCGAAAAAGGCTTTTTCCTCAACGGAAAACACGTTAAGATGAAGGGTGTTTCACGCCATCAGGACTGGGAATGGAAGGGAAATGCTCTTACAATCGAAGAACACAAAAAGGATATTGAGCTTATAAAAGAGGTCGGTGCAAACTCAATCAGGCTTGCCCACTATCAGCATGACGAAAAATTCTATGATCTCTGTGATGAGGCAGGTTTCCTTGTATGGGCAGAAATTCCCGTTATTTCAAATTTCAGCAAGAAAAAGCAGAATCAGGCTAAATTCATGCTTGAGGAGCTTATCAGACAGAATTACAACCATCCCTCAATCTACTGCTGGAGCGTTGCTAACGAAATCGGCATCAATTCAGCCGCATCGGGACTTGTCAAGGGTATCAGCGAGCTGAATGACATCGCTCATGCTCTCGACTCAACAAGACCCACCGTAACCGCACAGGTAACAATGACGTCAATCAATTCAAAGCTCAATGAAATCCCCGATATTCTCGGATATAACCACTATTTCGGCTGGTATATGCAGACTGTTGAGGGCATTGACAAGTGGCTTGATAATTTCCACGAAAAGAAGCCTCACATCAAGCTCTGTATTTCTGAATACGGTGCAGAGGGTGTTATCGGACTTCACACCGCAACTCCCACTCAGGGCGACTACACCGAGGAATATCAGGCATATTATCACGAGCATTATCTTAAGGCAATCAATGACCGTGACTGGCTCTGGGGTTCATATGTATGGAATATGTTTGATTTCGGCTCGGCAATCCGCAACGAAGGCGGTGTAAAGGGCAGAAACAACAAGGGTCTCGTTACCATGGACAGAAAAATCCGCAAGGATGCATTCTATGCCTATAAAGCACATTGGTCAGATGAAAAATTCGTTCATATTGCAGGCGAAAGATTCGTTGACAGACCTCTCGGTGAGCAGAAAATCAAGGTTTACTCAAACTGTGACACAGTAACCCTTACCGTAAACGGCGAAAGCGTTGAAATGCAGGGCGACAAGGTGTTTGAATTCGATGCAGTAATCAAAGAGGGCGAAAACGTCATCACCGCTGTTTCGGGCGACAGCACACACGAAATCAAGGTTAACGGAACGGATATTCCCAATCCGTCATACGTTCTTCCCGACGGATGTGAAAGCTTTGTACGCAACTGGTTCAACGAAAGCGACGAAATCAATCCAGACAATCTTTCACTCGACGATAAGCTCGGCGACATTCTCTTCAACAGCGAAGTTCAGCGTCTTATCAAGAACCATGCGGGCGTGACTCTCGATTCACCCGTGCTCAAGCCTCTCGGAAAAATCCCTCTTAAGCCCATCAGCAAAATCGCATCAAAGCTCGGTGCGGGCGAGATTATTTCAATGGCTAACGGTTTCCTCCAGACAATCGAAAAAGATAAATAATTATTGGAGGGAGAAGCTGTGGAGCTTGTATTGTTAACTGCCCTCGGCGTAGGCGGAGCAACTGTTATCGGCTCCGTAACAGGTTTCATTTTCAAGAAAATATCGCATAAATTTTCGGATATCGTGCTCTCGTTTGCGGCAGGAGTCATGCTCTCTGCGGCGGTGCTGGGGCTTATAATTCCGTCTGTTGAATATGGCGGAAAATACGGCATAATCATAACCGTCGCCGGTATATTTGCGGGTGCGCTGAGCCTTAATCTGATTGATAAAATCGTGCCTCATCTTCACAGGCTTGCAGGCGTTGAGGATGAAAAACACAACAACGCAAACCTGAACAAGGTCCTGCTTTTTGTGACGGCAATCGCCATCCATAATCTGCCCGAAGGCATAGCGGCAGGTGTCGGCTTCGGCTCGGGGAACGACTCTCAGGCGCTCCTTATCGCAGGCGGCATAGCGTTGCAGAATATCCCCGAAGGCATGGTGATTATCGGACCCATGCTTGCGGCGGGAGTGTCGCCCAAAAAGACCTTTTTGTGTGCCATGGCAACGGGTCTTGTTGAGGTTGTCGGCACTCTTATAGGTTATTTTGCGGTCAGCGTCGCATCGGCAATTCTGCCGTTTGCTCTTGCCTTCGCAGGCGGCACGATGCTCTATGTTGTCAGCGATGAAATGATACCCGAAACCCATGCCCACGGCAGTCAGCGCGGAGCAACATACGCATTGCTTGCAGGCTTTTGCGTTATGCTGATATCGGATATACTGCTAGGATAAAATCAAATCCCGTTTTCGGTCAAATCCGAAGGCGGGATTTTTTAAATTTACTGTGAACTTATATAAATAATATATTGACCTTATAATATATTACTGTTATAATAAATTAATTATAATGGAGAGGAGTTTCCAATGATGATTAAAATTTCTCCGTCCGTGCTTGCAAGTGATTTTTCAAAGCTCGGTGCAGAAGCCGAAAGAATGGAAAAATGCGGTGCGGATTATCTTCATCTTGATGTTATGGACGGCAGATTTGTTCCGAATATTACCTTCGGCGCTCCCGTTATCAAAAGCATCAGAAATAAAACCAACCTCGTTTTTGATGTTCATCTCATGATTGATGAGCCTCTTAAATATATCGAAGATTTCAGAAAAGCAGGTGCGGATATAATCACTTTCCATGTTGAAAGCTCTTCACCCGCAGAGGAAACCGTTGATAAAATCCGTGAGTGCGGCTGTAAGGCAGGCATAAGCGTCAAGCCGGGTACGGGAGTTGAGGAAATCCTTCCTCTTCTCGATAAGCTCGATATGGTGCTTGTGATGACCGTTGAGCCGGGATTCGGAGGTCAGTCCTTTATGCCCGAAACAATGGAAAAAATAAAGACCCTGCGAAGCGAAATCGAACGCAGAGGTCTTTCGGTTGATATTCAGGTTGACGGCGGAATCAATGAAAAAACAGTTGCAATCGCCGCCTCGGCAGGTGCAAACGTTTTCGTTGCAGGCAGTGCGGTATTCGGTGCGGCTGACCCTGCAGAAGAAATTGAAAAATTAAGAAACCTTGCCGCAAAGGCATGAAATTGCATTTTTTGATGCAAGTTCTTTCCAGTGCTCGCGGGTGAATTCAAACAGAAGAGCGTTCCCGTTTTCGGGTTTGCAGAATTCGGAAAAACGGCTTCTTATTCTGTGGATTTCTCCGCAGCATGAAATAATAAGACGGTATCTGCCGTTGCTTTCGTAAAGACTGCTCTCTGTGGGTGCATCAAAGGAACAAAAAGCCTTTGCCGCATCAAAAAGCAGGTCAAGATTATCAAAATCGCAGACAAGGAACTCGCTTTGCTTTTTCAGAAACTGTTTTGCAGATGTCTTTCTGCGGCAGTCAAGAATCGTGAAGAACAAAATACATCCGCCTTCGTTTTTCGGCATGGCTTCGATAACCATTCTGCGTGAGGGGTCAAGCTCTCTGCCCAGCACTCTGCCTGCCTCGTCAAGCAGAGTCCAGATAACACGGCGGGTTTCAATGGTTGAGTAATCCATATCCTCATATGTAATATCAAGCTCCGTCATATCCTGTTCGGTCAGGTCAACGATAATTCTGTCCTCGGCAGGGGAGTTTATTTTCATGTTACAGCCTCCTTTGTGGGTTTATTAACATGATATGATTTTCGTGACGGATATGCAATGAATAAATAATGGAAATTTCAGAGGTGACAGCCTTGACAAATATCGCCGCAAAACAAAATCCCGTTAAAGCATCAACGCTTTTCGGCGACTATCTCATAATGCTCATCGCTCCGTGCGTGATGTCTGTGTGGCACTACGGCGGCAGAGCATTGTGGGTTATCTTCCTGAGCATTCTTTCGGCTTTGCTGACCGACGGAATAGCCAGTGCCGTTCTCGGCAAACCCTTCAAAATAAAAGATTTGAGTGATATTTTCATCGGAACGGCAATTGCAATGATGATGCCCGCAGGCGTTCCGTTTTATGTTCCCGTTTCGGCAGCCTGCTTTGCGGTTGCCGCGGTAAAAGCTCCTTTCGGCGGAGCAACCCGTTCACCGTTTGTTCCTGCGGCGGCAGGCTTTGCTTTTGCAAGTGTCTGCTTCAAAGAGCAGGTGTTCGATTTTGCTTATAAATCCGAAGGAAAATTCCTCGGCGAAACTTCCCTTGCATCGCTCCTTTCTCACGGCAATTCACTCCACATCAACCTTTCAACTCTCCTCGATGTTGTTATCGGCAATGTTGCGGGTCCCATGGGTACGGGATGCGGAATACTGATGGCTGCAAGCTGCATATATCTTTTCGTCAGACGCAGAAAAGCTCTTCTTGCAACGGCAGGCTTCATCGGTGCATGCATAGTATTTGCCGTTGTTTTTCCGAGAATCAATATGCCGTCAGAGGTTTCGTCAGTCGGCATTTACCTCAAAGCGGTTATGACGAGCATCCTGCTTGAAATTTCATCGGGAAGCCTTCTTTTTGCGGCGGTATTTCTTCTTACCGACCATGCAACGCTTCCCAAAAGCAATCTCAACAGAGTAATCTACGGAATAGTGTGCGGTATAATCTGCATGGGTATGCGTACCGCAGGTGTATACGAAGAAACCGTATGCTTTGCAATTCTTTTTGCAAACGGATTCCGACCCGTTTTTGACTCGGCGGCAAGAGGACTTGATGCCGTTGTTTCAAAAAGAAAGGGGGCGGTTAAGCAATGAGAGAAAAAACTCCCTCCTTCAAAGACGTATTCATAAAAGGTGCGGTAATATATAACCCCGTGCTTATTCAGCTTGTAGGTCTCTGCCCCGTTGTTGCGGCGTCGTCAACCCTCAAGGGTGCGTTTATGCTCTCCCTTGCGATGTGTGCGGAGCTTATAGTCACCTGCGTTATCGCGAGTGCATTTTTCAAGAAAATTCCCAGATGGGTGCGAATGGCGCTCTATCTCATCATCGGTCTTGCTCTCATCTGCCCTGCTCTGTGGTATATCGAAACTCAGACGCTTATCAATCTGAGCCTCGGCATGAAGATATACATTCCCCTTATTGCCATCAACTCCGTAACAGCGGTTCACTGTGAACAGGTTGCGGTCAAGAGCAGCGTCAAGCTTGCGTTTTACGATGCGGCGGCGGTAGGTATCGGTGCATCGGCGGTGTTCATCCTTGCGGGTATATTGAGAGAGCTTATCGGCAGTGCATCGCTCGGCGGAATAAAGCTCGATTTACCCATTGCTTTCAAAGGAATGCTTCTTCCGTTCGGATGTCTTGTTATTCTCGGCTTCCTTGCCGCAGGTCTTAAGTCGTTCCTTGCGTGGGCATATCCCGAGAGCGAAAGCGACCCCGTTGAAAGGCAGAAGAAGGACTCCGGCTCTCAGGAGGATGTAACGGAAGTTGAAATTTTTGATGAATTCTGGAATGTTACGGAAGAACCCGAAGAAGTGAAACCGGATATTCCCGAATTTCAGCCCGAACCCGTAAAGAGTCCCGAAGATATAAGACTTGAAACAGCGGCGGATATCGATGAATTTTTCAAGTCGCTGGGAATAGATTTAAACGAAAAGGGGGATAAGCGATGAACTATATTTCCGATTTGCTTATGACCGCCTTTTATACGGTGTTTTTCCAGAACCTCGTGCTCAGCTCGGGTCTCGGAATGAGCGAAGCAATCCGTGTTTCAACAAGACCCGGCACTTTCGGTAAATTTGCCGTTATGATATCGGGATTTTCGGTTGTGACAAGTGCGGTGTGCAGTCTTATCGACACCGTTCCCGCAGTTGAGGGGGCAACCTATGCGGTGAGAGCTGCGATATACGGCGGTGTTCTTGCGGGAGTATACCTTGTTGTTGCCGTTATTCTGAAGCTTGTTTTGAAAGCCGATTCAAAGCTTCTCGGCACTCTCGGCATTGCGGCACTCAATACTCTTGTGCTTGCCGTACCTTATATCAACAATTCTGCGGCATATTCGTTTGCAGGCAGCATCGGTTCGGGAATCGGTGCAGGCATTGCGTTCGTGTTTGCGGCGGCACTCATCAGTCAGGGTTCGCGCATACTTGCCGAAAACGAAGAAATCCCCGAAGCTTTCAAGGGTACACCTGCAATGTTCCTTTATGTTGCAATGCTGTCTCTTGCTTTTGCGGGATTCACGGATACGAATTTATTTGCATAGGAGGGTATATGAATGCCTCAGAAAGGAAAAATTGAAAAGGCCCTCAAACCCTCTGAAAGAAAGAGCATAACGGAATTCTCAACCCGTTTCGGTACGGGTCCGACCTACGAGGAAAGAGTCAGAGCGAAGAAAATCACATCGATTGTTCTGCTTGTGACGGGAATTCTGCTGCTGATATGCGTGGGATATTTTCTGACGGATGTTCTCATAAAAATAACTGAGATGCCGTATCAGAATGTTCCCGCAACAATTAATTCACTTAAGGAAACTGTTTATGGACTTCATACCCTATAACTCAAGACTTTCTTATCACAAAACTCCTTTCGGTGCAGTCCGTGAGGGAGAAAAGGTGACGATGCGAATAGTCTTACCAAGAAGTATATGCTGTACGGGTGCAAGCCTTGTTGTCAATTCAGACGGCGGAAAATCCGATGTTTTTCCCATGGTGTGGGAAAGAGCGGAGAAAAACAGCGAGGAATGGTGGAAGGTTGAGTTTACTCCTGAAAAGCAGGGACTTTACTGGTATCATTTCGCCATCGCACTCAGAAACGGCGGTACTCTCATAACGAGATACGAAAACTCAACGGGCAGAATTTCCGACGGCGGAACAAGCTTTCAGCTTACGGTTTATTCGGCGGATTTTCAGACACCCGATTGGATAAAAGGCTCCGTTATCTATCAGATTTTCCCCGACAGATTCCGTAATTCGGGCAAAAAGAAGAATAATGTCCCCGATGACAGAATACTTCGTTCCGATTGGGGAGGAAAACCCATGTGGGAACCCGACAAAGACGGAAAAATCACAAAATACGATTTCTTCGGCGGTGACTTCAAGGGAATAGAAGAAAAGCTGGATTATCTGGAGTCTCTCGGTGTCGGATGCATATATCTGAATCCGATTTTCGAGGCTCATTCCAACCATCGCTACGATACCGCAAACTACGAGAAAACAGACTCTCTTCTCGGCTCTGCAAAGGATTTTTCGCAGCTTTGCAAATCGGCGGAGAAGCACGGTATCGGAATTGTGCTTGACGGAGTTTTCAGCCATACCGGTGCAGACAGCGTCTATTTCAACAAAAACGGCAGATACAAAACGGAGGGAGCTTATAACAGCAAAAAATCTCCCTACTATGAGTGGTACAAATTCAACTCATTCCCCGATGATTATCAGAGCTGGTGGGGAGTTGATATCCTGCCTGAAATCAATGAAGAAAACGATAACTATATCGAATATATCGCAGGCGAAAAAGGAATTCTCCGCAAATGGCTCAGAGCAGGTGCGATGGGTTGGCGTCTCGATGTCGCCGACGAACTGCCCGATAAATTCCTTGATGCACTGAGGTGTGCCGTCAAATCGGAGAAGAAGGATGCATATATCCTCGGCGAGGTATGGGAGGATGCGTCAAACAAAATCAGTTACAGCCGCAGAAGAAGATATCTTCAGGGTGCTCAGCTTGATTCGGTTATGAACTATCCCTTTGCCGATTGTCTCATCAACTTTGCAATCAGCGGCATTGCCGAGGGCTTCAATGACAGAATTCTTGAAATCTGCGAGAATTATCCCAAGCCGGCGGTTGACTGTCTCATGAATCATATCGGCACTCACGATACCTGCAGAGTGCTCAACAGACTTGCAACTCTCGGCAGTTATCAGAGCAGCCATCTTGACCGTTATCAGGGCGGTCTTTCCGATGAGCAGAGAAAATCCGGCAAAACCATGTTAAAGCTCATTTCAACAATGCAGTTCACTCTCCCCGGTGTGCCCTGTATTTATTACGGCGACGAAGCGGGCACCGACGGCGGTGAAGACCCCTTCAACAGAGGATGCTATCCGTGGGGCAACGAGGATAAGGAGCTTGTTGAGCATTACCGTTTCCTCGGAAAGCTGAGAAAAGAGCACAGCGTATTCAAAGAAGGCGGATTTGTGCCCGTATCGGCGGCGTTGGGCTGCGTTGCTTACGAAAGAAGAAACGAAAACGAAAGAATAATGACCGTTGCAAACCGTAACAGCCATTCGATTGTCTATATACTTCCCGAAGAGGGGTATACAGCCGTAACGGGCGAAAAAATCTGCGGAAGAGAGCTTTATCTCGAAAAGGAAACTGCGGCAATTCTTATTAAATAAGCGGTGATTTTTGTGCTGAAAAAGAACAAAAACAATATGATGTTTTCTGCAGGCGGCGGAAACGGTAAGGGTGACATAAAGAAATTTTCCGTCATCCTGATTTCCTGCGTGCTTGCCGTGCTTGTCATTTCGGTGCTCGTTATTTTGGGCAAGTATGATTTCGATGTCAGAACGGCGGTGGGCGGAGATTCCGTTACGGAAGAGACGGCTCAGAATGACGAAACGGAAAAAGCCGTTGTAACCGACGAGAAAAACTGGCTTTTCTGGATTGAGGATTCCGAAAACGGCAGAATGCGTATAGCATGGCTTGTCAATGCAAGAATTCCCGACAGAGTGCTTACGGTTTTGCCAATCAGACCCTCAACCCATTTCGATTATCAATCAAGAAGCCTCAGCGTCGAAGAAATCAGGCATACATTCGGCAACGCCAAGCTCGTTTCGGCTCTTGAAAACGAATATGAAATAAAAATTGACGGCTATATCGGCTCCGATGACGAGGGATTCAAGTCAATGATTAATTATTTCGGCGGTGTCAGCATCACCGTGCCCGAACAGATTGAATACAGAAGCGATGACCTGACTCTTATTCTTGTCAAGGGAAAGCAGAGCATGAAGGGTGATACCATGCTGAAATATATCCGTTATCTCGACACATTGGGCGAAAGGGGCATGAATTATCAGGCGTCGGTTATGATTCAGATTTTTGAAAGCGTGTTCAGACCGTCGCTGATATCAAAGGCGGAAAGAGTCTATTCCAATGTTTCGAATTCACTTGAAACAAACATTTCGATTGTTGATTTTTCATCGATGCGGGAAACAATAAACGCAATGGCGGAAAACGGCTTCAAGGTTAAAAGGACTGCGGAAACACCGCAGGAGCTTAAAGAGAGGTAATCATGGGCAAAAAGTTTTTTTCGCTTTTTCTGAGTACGGTTCTTATTGCGTGCATGGCTTTTGCGGTTGTGTCGGTTGCCAGAATGGTTGTCAACCAACCCAATGACTGGGATGATGCCGAGCCTGTAAAGATCGCTGAAAAAGGAAGCCCATACAAGCATTATTTTGACGGTCTTACAACCGAACAGAAGCATACATACAATCAGATTCTCAAAAATATTTATTCGATGCCTCAGAAAATAGAGATTCCGTCTGTTGAAAAAACGGATATCGAAAAAGCGTTTACGGCACTTCTTGACGACAATCCCGATTTGTATTTTGTCAAGGGCTACAGTGTTATTGAGAATTACGGGTTTAAAATCTATTGCAAGCCTGATTATGCGATGACATTGAGCGAATACAGCCAATCAAAGAAAACAATCGGCGAAGTCTGTGAAAACATAATTTCGGGTCTTTCATCGCCTGATAATCAGTGGCAGACGGAGCTTGAAATCAACGATTATATCGTTAATAACTGCGAATATAAATACGACCCGGAAGAACATTTTGCATATTCAACGGCATACAGTGTTCTGGTTAACGGAGAGTCAGCCTGTGAGGGATATTCAAAGGCGGCGAAAATGCTCTTTGACATGGCGGGAATAGAAAGCATGACTGTCAGAGGCAAAAGCATCGGCAACGGCGAAACGGTTGACCATATGTGGAACATTGTCAGCATAGACGGTGAATATTATAATTTTGACTGCACATGGAATGACCCCGTTTCAGACGGAGAAAAAAAAGAGATACTGAGCATAGCGGACAGAATTACCGACAGCGAAAAAAGCTATAAATATTTCAATCTCAGCGATGAAATGATAAAAGATACCCATATTCCCGAAAACAAGTTGGTTGAATGTACCGCAACGGAGGGGAATTATTTCAATAAAACCGCAACGGTGTATGATGATTATAACAAGGAAACCGAAGAGAAAATCCGAGTTCTCGTCAGCGATGCGATTGAAAACGGCAAGGATTATGTGACCTTCAGCTTTACGGATAAAGAGGATTTCGTCAGAGCTGTTGAAAGTCTCGGAAGAAACGGAAAGATTAACGATATTTTCAGAGAATATAAAAACAAAACAGGCAAAAAAATAAAAAAAGATACTGTCTACTCCGTGGACGAGGAGCAGAAAATCATTATCGATATAGTGTATGCGTGAAAGGCAGGAATGCTTTATGGATAAACAAAGAATAGAAGCGGCGGTAAGAGAAATTCTTATTGCCATCGGCGAAGACCCCGACAGAGAGGGTCTTGTTGAAACTCCGTCAAGAGTGGCAAGAATGTATGAGGAGATTTTTGCAGGTCTTGAGGATGACCCCACAAGACATCTGAAGCTTTTTAACGAAACGGGAAATGAAGAGATGGTTGTCGTAAGAGATATCCCTCTTTATTCCATGTGCGAGCATCATCTTCTTCCGTTTATGGGCAAGGCACACATTGCCTATATTCCCTCCGACGGAAAGGTTATCGGTCTTTCAAAGCTTGCGAGAATTTGTGAATCATTCGCAAAAAGACCTCAGCTTCAGGAAAGACTTACGGCACAGATTGCGGATTTCCTTGACGAGCATCTCAATCCGATGGGAGTAGCGGTTGTTGTTGAGGCTGAGCATCTTTGCATGACCATGAGAGGAGCAAGAGCTTCGGGTGCACAGACAAGAACATCCGCACTCCGAGGCACAATGAGAAGCGACTCAAAAACAAGAGCAGAGGCAATCTCGCTTCTGACCGGAGGCAGACAGTGATGTTTAAAGCAGGCAATTTTGAATTCCCACTCGGCAAGCGTACCTATGTTATGGGAATTCTGAATTATACACCCGATTCTTTTTCCGACGGCGGAATGTACAACACTCCCGAAAAAGCGTTGGAGCATGCACTTGAAATGCAGAGTCAGGGTGCAGACATAATCGATATCGGTGCAAACTCAACCCGGCCCGACGCGGTTATTCTTCCCGCAAAGGAAGAAAAGGAAAGGCTTGTGCAGGTTATTGATTCGCTCAAAGGAAAAATAAGTGCGGCGATTTCGGTTGATACCTTCTATCCCGAATGTGCCGAAGCGGCTCTTGAGTCGGGTGCGGCGATAATCAACGATGTAAGCGGTGTTTTCAACGAAGAAATGGCGGCTCTTGCCGTGAAATACGGAGCAGGCTATGTTGTTATGCATAATCCGTGCGGCTCGGCGGCTGTGGCTGAGTATGAGCAGGGAATTGTTGAAGAGGTCAGGAAATTCTTCCTTGATGCCCTCACTCTTGCAGGTAAATGCTCGCTTCCGAAATCTCAGCTCTGCCTTGATACGGGCTTCGGCTTCGGCAAAAGCTACGAAAACAATCTTGAACTTCTCAGGGACATGGAGTGGCTCAAGTTCAAGGGCGTTGCTCTTCTTGCGGCGGTGTCGAGAAAAAGATTCATCGGCACTGCAAGCGGCGAAAAAAGCTGTGCAATGCGTGATGCGGGCACCGTTGCGGCTCATACTGCGGCTATTGCGGGCGGTGCGGATATAATCAGGGCACACGATGTATTTTCGGCGGTGCAGGGCGCAAGAGTTGCGGATGCCATATACAGAAAGGGTAAGTAATGGATAAAATTCTTGTCAGAAATTTAAAGATATTTGCATATCACGGAGTCAATCCCGAAGAAAAGGTGCAGGGTCAGAATTTCATTATGGATATCGATGCATTTGTTGATATTTCCGTGCCGTGCAAAACCGACAGTGTTGACGATACGGTCAGCTATGCGGATATAATTGAGGAAACAGTACTCATTTTCACAAGCCGTAAGTACGACTTGGTTGAGAGGGCGGCTGAAAGGGTTTCGGAAGGACTTTTTGAAAGGTTTGAAAAAATTCAGGCTCTCAGAATTCTTCTTAAGAAACCCGATGCACCCATCGATGCGGATTTTGAATATGTGGGCGTTGAAATTGAAAGAAACAGAAAGGACGGAGTGCTGTGAGTGAAGCGGTAATTGCCATCGGCACAAATCTGGGAAACAGAATTGAAAACATAAACACGGCGGTGCGTGCCATCGCCAAGCTTAACGGAGTTAAAATAATCAAGGCATCATCGGTCTATGAAACCGAGCCCGTGGACTGCGGCGAGGATGACGGATATTTCTATAACGCAGCCCTGCTTGTTGAAACAACGGTTTCTCCTGCTCTTCTTCTGGGCGAATGCCTCGGAATAGAAGCGGCGATGGGCAGAGTGAGAGAAAAAAAGAACGGGCCGAGAATTATCGACCTTGACCTTATCAACTACGAAGGCTTCAAGAGTGAAAGCTTCGAAATGACCCTTCCTCATCCGAGAGCACTCGAAAGAGCCTTTGTTATGGCACCTCTTATGGAGCTTTATCCGTCGGGACGTGCACCGGGACTGTTTTTTGCTCCCCATCTGAAGGAGACGGGCATGAACGGAGTGGTCAAAACAGAAAAAGAAATCATAATCCCTATTTATTGAGGTGAATAAAATGGCAGGCTCAAACATATGCGAAAGCTGTGCTTACTACGACTATAATGAGGAATATGAATGCTATGAATGTCTTGTTAATCTCGATGAGGACGAGCTTTACAGATTCATGCAGGGCGGAGCATCTGAATGCCCTTATTTCAATCCTTTTGACGAATATAAAATTGTAAAAAAACAAAATTAAGGTGATTTTATGAGTAAGAATAAGAAATCCGCTGAGGTTGTAAAAACCGAAAGCGTCAAAACACCCGTAAAGAAGAAAAAAACCGCGATAATCATATCAGCGGCGGCAATCCTGCTTGTTGTCTGCATCCTTCTTGGTATTTTTGTTGTCAAACCCGCAATCGACAAAAACAAAGAGACCACCACAGCTCCGTCAGCAAGCTCATCCTCGGGTCTTGAAGGCATTCAGATGAGCAACTATACCTATGTTGACTATAAGGGTGCTCAGGTTGCGGAGCCTCTTGCCGAAATGCTTAAGCAGGCGGAAATCGACAGTGCGGCAGCCTGCCGGAAATACGGCGTTGCGATGACTCTGGGCGGCAGGGATATTTCCCGTTCGGAATTCCATCTCTACTATCTCGACCAGTATCGCACACAGATTACCGCTGTTGAGTATTCGATTGAAAAATCAGGCATGAACAGAACGGGCTATGACACATCCCTTCTTCCCGATGAACAGACTCATCCCACAAAGGATATAACATGGGCAGAGCAGTTTGTTCATGATGCCGCAGACAGAATAAAGCTCAATTACCTCGGATTCGATATGGCAATCAAAGAAAATGTTCAGCTTGATGAAAGCGAAATTGCCGATATCATCATGAGCTACAGCCGTGCGATTAACTATGCAAAACAGAACGGTAAGGAAACCGATGAATACATTGCGGGAATTTATACCGAGGGTCTGACTTATTCGATGTTTGCCGCAAGAGAGATTATCGCCGCATACGCAACCAAGTATGAGTATGCAAAGCAGACCGAATACTATGAGTCATATTCCGAAGAAATGGTTGCACAGAAGCTTGAAGAAAGCAACAATAAATATAAGATTATCAAAGCAAGAGTTTATCCCATTGAAGGCACTTACGATGCGGTTGAAGCCTCAAAGGTAAGAACCGAGCAGGAATTCCTTGATTACGCAAACAACAACTATCCCGGCGAATACAATGCCGAGGTTATAACACAGTGCTTCTATGTTACCAAAAACTCAATTGCAAGCACATTCGGCGATGAGGTTGCGGAATGGATGTTCAGCGAGGACCGTGTAAGAGGCGAAACCCAGGTTGTTGAAGGTCAGCTTTTCTATTATATGTGTCACATTGTTGAGCTTCCTTATTACAGCACAAGCTGTCACATAATGTCCTATGAGGTTGACCATAACGAGGCGTTCGACGATGAACGTAAGGCAGCCGAGGTTGAAAATGTCAGAAAAATGCTTGAGGAATGGAAAAAAGGCGATGCAACTCCCGAAAGCTTTGCAGAAATCGCCGCCGCATCAAGCTACACCCCCGAAAGAGATGTCAGAACAAACGAATACAGCTTCGAAATCAACAACTGGCTCTTTGATAAGTCAAGAAAACCGGGCGATACCAAAGTTTTCTCCGATGAATACGGCATCTATATGTTCTATTATGTTCAGAACAATGAGGATGATTATGACTGGGATCTCTATCTGAGAAGTGAACTTGCTCAGCAGGAATATGAAGAATACTACGAAACACTTTCAGACGATAACAATTATGATATCGAAACGAAATCAAGCGTGGTAACGAGGATAATCAAATCCGCAAACGTGAGAATACAAAACCAGATTAACGAAAGCAAGAAACAAAAATAATTAACAAAATAGCTCTTTTAATTTAATATTTTAAGTGATATAATATGTCAGGATTTTCAAAATAAAAATTACAGGATTTTCCTGTTAACGGGAGGAAAAAATGTCAGAAATTATTTCCGTAAATAATCTTTCGAAATCTTACGGCAGCCATAAAGTTCTGAACGGTGTTTCGTTCAGCTTTGAAAGCGGTCAGATTATCGGTTTGCTCGGCCCCAACGGCAGCGGCAAAACCTCACTTATCAAGATTTTGACAGGTCTTATCAACGACTATTCGGGCGAAGTGCTTATCGACGGCAACAAGCCCGGCAAAATCAGCAAGTCCATGGTTGCATTCCTGCCTGAAAAAACTTATCTTGCAAGCTGGATGACAACAGACGACGCAGTCAATTATATTGCCGATTTCTATGATGATTTCGATAAGGCAAAGGCAATGCACATGATAGATGTATTCCAGCTTCCTCACAAGCAGAAGGTCAAGACCATGTCAAAGGGTATGCAGGAAAAGCTTCAGCTTCTTCTTGTTATGTGCAGAAACGCAAAGCTCTATATCCTTGACGAGCCTATGGGCGGCGTTGACCCTGCCGCAAGAGATTTTATTCTTGAAACAATTCTCAAAAACCGTCCCGAGGGTTCAACAATTCTTATGTCAACCCATCTTATTCAGGACGTTGAAGAGATTTTTGATTCCATCGTTATGATAGGCAGAGGCAGACTTCTTATGAAGGATACCGTTGCCAACATCACAAGCAGCGGAAAAACCATCAACGATATTTTCAAGGAGGTGTTCAGCGTTGACTGGCAATTCTAAACCCAAAAACAAATTTCTGATGCTCCTCAAAAACGATTTTCTTGCAAGTGCAAGAGTTATCAGCCTTTTTTACATCGCATTGGTTATTCTTGTCGGATTTTTCCTTGTTTGCGCATTCCTTCAGAGTGGCGGTTCAATCAGCGGTGAGTTTGCGGAAAAAGTAACGCTTGCAAGAAACATTTCAATTGCTATTTCGATTGTTGTGTCATTCCTGCTGATTTTCGTAACCTTCTTCTTTGTTGTTTACGATTTCTTCAAATCGCTTTTCAGCCCTCAGGGTTATCTGAGCTTCACGCTGCCCGTATCAAGCAATCAGCTTCTTGCATCAAAGGTTATTGTTTACGGCGGATGGATGATTCTCAGCTATGCCGCATTCATGCTCATCAGCGTATTTCTTCTTAATTACACAGCAGATGAAGTTATCGGCAGGGAAAAGATTTCGTTCATCGAAGGACTTCTCGGTATGCTCGGAGATCTCCCGTCAACAACTCAGATTATTGCTTACATCGTTTATATCGTAGCGATGTTCTTTGTTATTTTCTTAAGCTTTGTATCAATAGTTTATTTCTCGATAACCGTTTCTCATGTAAGACTTCTTCAGAAGCATTCCATTATTGCGTCAATCCTGATATTCTTCGCAACTGCGGTTATATTCCTTATTCTTGCATTCAAAACAACGGAAATCGTCAATTTTGTTATGGTATTCAATGAGGATAAAACCCTCAGCTTCGGCATTCTTCAGCCGGGTGAATATCTCTCAGGCAACAGACTTGCAATGGAAGTGACTCCCGGATTTGCATTCCTCATTCTGGATATCGTTATGTTCTTTGCAACATCCTATGTGATGCATAAGAAGGTCAATCTAAAATAAGGAGAGATTCCTATTAAAATCGGTGTTTTCGGAGGAACATTCAATCCTCCTCATGCAGGTCATACGCGGCTTGCTAAGGCGGCTGCGGATGCCGTGGGAATGGACAGGGTGATTGTTGTTCCTTCCTGCATACCTCCCCACAAATCCACGTGCAAGCTTGCCGACGGAGAAGACAGAATGCAGATGTGCCGCATGGCTTTCTGCGATGACAGCCGCTTTGAGGTTTCGTCAATCGAACTTGACAGGGGCAACAAAAGCTATACCGTTGAAACTCTGCGTGAGCTCAGGAAGCTCTATCCCGATGATGAGCTTTATTTCATAATCGGTTCGGATATGCTGGGAACATTCCGTCAGTGGTATCTCTGGGAAGAAATTCTGGAGCTTGCGGTTATCTGTGCGGCATCCCGTGAAGAAGGCTATGAGGCGGATTTATCGGATTATACCGATGCTCAGAAAAAAAGAATAATTTTTCTCGAAATCGAGCCGCTGGAATTAAGCTCAACGCAAATCAGAGGAATAATTGCCTGTGATGAAAAAGAAACGGATATGATTAATCCCGAGGTGCTTGAATTCATAAAAGAAAACGGTCTGTATGATGACGGTCTTTCGCATTACCGTAAGCTGCTTCTCGGAAAGCTTGACGGCTACAGAATGCATCACAGCGAGTGCGTGAGCGAATGTGCGGCACAGCTTGCCGAAAAATACGGCGCGGATGCCGGGAAAGCAAGGCTTGCGGGTCTGCTTCACGATGTAATGAAGAATGCGCCTGCCGCAGAGCAGATTAACGAGATATCCGATGCGGGCGAAAACCTGACAAAGGTTGAATTTGCTAATCCCAAGGTATGGCATCAGATTTCCGGTGCCGCATTCCTCAGAAACAAGAAAATCATCGATGATGAGGAAATTCTCGGTGCCGTAAGGTGGCACACAACAGGCAGGGCAGGAATGACCTTGCTTGAAAAAATAGTTTACACGGCGGATTTTATCTCCGCAGACAGAAACTATAAAGATGTTGATGCTGTGAGGAAGCTTGCGGATATCAGCCTTGAGCACGCAATTCTTTATACCTCACGCTATACAATAGAAAAACTCGTTTCGGATGATAAGCTTATTCATCCCGCAACGGTTGAATGCTTTAATGATATGCTGCTTCATTTTGCAGGGAAAGGATAACAATGGACTCAAATAAACTTGTAACGGAAATAGTAAAAGTGCTTGACGAAAAGAAAGCGATTGATATAACCGCTATCAAAACCGAAGAAGTGACAATAGTTTCGGACTATTTTGTTATTGCATCGGGCACTTCAAACACTCATGTAAAGTCGCTTGCCGATGATGTTGAATACGAAATCAAAGAGCGTTTCGGTATTGACCCTCAGCACATTGAAGGAAGAGCAACAGGTTGGATTCTTCTTGACTACGGCTCAATCATCGTTCACATTTTCGGGCATGAAGACAGAGAATATTATAACCTTGAACGCTTGTGGGCGGACGCAAGCATCATGGATTTAAGTGATATTATTACAGAAGATTAATTTTTAAAAGAGGTTGAATTAAATGGCTCATTATGATTACGCTAATATAGAAAAAAAGTGGCAGAAATATTGGGAGGATCACGAAACATTCAAAACGGATGTGTGGGATTTCTCAAAGCCCAAATTTTATGCTCTTGATATGTTCCCTTATCCTTCGGGTGTAGGTCTTCATGCAGGTCATCCCGAAGGCTATACCGCTACGGATATTATTTCAAGAATGAAGAGAATGCAGGGTTACAACGTTCTTCATCCTATGGGTTACGACTCTTTCGGTCTGCCTGCAGAGCAGTATGCCGTTAAAACAGGGCATCATCCCAACGGATTTACTCAGGAGAACATTCAGACATTCTCAAAACAGCTCAAGGAGCTCGGCTTTGACTACGACTGGTCAAAGATGATTGCCACCTCGGACCCCTCATACTATAAGTGGACACAGTGGATTTTCAAACAGCTTTATCTTAAGGGATATGCAAAGCTTGTTGATATTCCCGTTAACTGGTGCGAGGAGCTCGGCACAGTTCTTGCAAACGACGAGGTTATTGACGGCAAGAGTGAGCGCGGCGGTTACCCCGTAGTCCGTAAGAACATGAAGCAGTGGGTTATAGATCAGGTTGCGTTTGCAGAAGAGCTTCTTGACGGTCTTAATGAAATAGACTGGCCTGAGTCAACAAAGGATATGCAGCGCCACTGGATAGGAAAGAGCACGGGCGTTGAGGTTGAATTCCAGCTTGTCGGCGGTGGCAAGTTCTCAATCTTCACAACCTGTATTGAAACTATTTACGGTATAACCTTTATGGTTATGGCTCCCGACGGCGACCTTGTTAAGGAGCTTATGCCGAGAATCGAAAACCAAGATGAAGTTAATGCCTATATTCAGGAAACCATCAAAAAGTCCGATATGGACCGCACCGATCTCAACAAAACAAAATCGGGCTGCCCTCTTAAGGGTATATATGCAATAAACCCCGTAAACGGCAAGGAAGTTCCCGTTTATATCGGTGACTTTGTTCTTGCAAGCTACGGCACCGGCGCTCTTATGGCGGTTCCCAGCCACGACCAGCGTGACTTTG
>JAZQLN010000003.1:0-1746 GCA_045542715.1 Acutalibacteraceae bacterium | reverse complement strand
CGTCCGCATCCGTGTAAATCTCCAACGGGTCGCCTTCGCGGATACGCATGGTGCGGCGGATTTCTTTGGGGATGACGACCCTTCCGAGGTCGTCGATTCTTCTGACAATACCTGTGGCTTTCATTTTATATCTTTCTCCTTAATTGTTGTAGGGAAAAAACTGTGTTTTCTGCGGGCGAACACAGTTCGCTCCTACGTTAATTTTTTGTTGCCCTGTTATTGTTTGTCAGAATTTGCGGTTTATGCGTAATATTTTTATCCGGTTGTTTTAATATGACCGATCAAAAAACCGTCCGATTAACTCGGGCGGCTTGTTTGATTATTTTTAAATTTTACTTTTGACTTCTTCTGCTCTTTTCTCCGCCATATCAGCCTCAACATCATAACCTCTGTTGCGGTAAATATCAGCCATTTTCATGCATTCATTATAAGCTTTTTCATATTCTCTCATTTCTTCATACAGACCTACTTTGCAATCCATTTCATCGCAGAATTATGTTCCGATTTCACCTGCTTTGTCGTAATATTCCAGTGCCTCATCATATTTTTTGAGGTCTTTTGCGATGTCACCGCCGTGAATATACATCCGCCAATCATCGGGGAATTTTTTGATTGCATCTCTGAAAAGATTATAGGCATCATCAAATTTTTCTGCCCATATAAGAGCAATCAGAAGATTGTCTGTTTCTCTCGGATTATCGGGATTTAATTTTACTTTTTCTCGGAGTTCGGAAATAATTTCATCTTCTTTTTTCAGAAGAAAGAACATCCATATTCTCGATTATTGCTACAGTCAGCTTACTGACGGAGAAAAAATTGATTTCTTTCAAAAGCTGATTGATAAAAACAAATAAAACTTTGGCGACGGATTAATTCCGCCGCCATTTTTTAATCATCCAAAAACATCAGATATTCCGCTGCTCTGCCTTGAAGGCGTCTTTTGATTTCAGCTTTTCTTTCATCGGAAACAGATTTCGTTTCATCTATCATTGGTATGGGTTCTATACCACTGCAATCTTCAAGCGTTTCTTCTTCTGAATATTCACCCAATTTATGCTTTTTACGTATTTCTTCGGGAAAATAATCCGTCGGCTCGGAATATACGATTTTCTTATTATCATCCATATCAGTAAATCTCCTTATTCACCACTTCTGATCTTCATAGCCATTACAATCCTTTTGTCCATTCTTTATAGAATACAGACAAACCCGTCAACAAAATCAATAACCATACCATATGCATTATCCCTCAAATCCGAACTTCACTTTGGCAATTAACGTTTGCTATGGCTATAGTCTAACATCTATGATGTCCGATAAAACTCTCTTTATCTGTGTTTTTTACCTCTGCGGACATAATCTTTGTTGATTTCATCGCTCCAGCTTGAATCAAGGCAAGCCTTTGCCCTGACGTTGCAGACGGCTCTTGAAACGGATTCGTAAACGATGCCTGTGCCTTCCTTGTCGGCGTTGTAGTTAACGGATCTGTCCGCACCGATGCCGTATCTTGCGGCGGTTTCAACCGCATCTATATTTGCACCGATGAAAAGGAATTCCCAGCCGTATTTTTCTTTCTGACGTTCAATCATTGCTCTTACTCTGTCAATTGTATAGAGGCGGCTTGCATTCTCCCTGCCGTCGGTTGTGGTAACGAACACGGTGTTTTCGGGCACATCTTCGGGGCGGGCATACTTATGAACATTGCCGATGTGGTGAATCGCACCGCCGATTGCATCGATGAGTGCG
>JAZQLN010000002.1:0-49535 GCA_045542715.1 Acutalibacteraceae bacterium | reverse complement strand
AAGGGTGCACATCCCAACAGCCGTTTCACAGCTCCCGCAAAGAACTGCCCCTGCATCAGCTCAGAATTTGAGAACCCCGACGGTGTTCCCGTTTCAGCAATTGTATTCGGCGGCAGACGTGCAAAGCTTGCTCCCCTCGTATATCAGTCAAGAGACTGGAACCACGGCGTATTCGTTGGTTCAATCATGGCTTCGGAAACAACAGCAGCTGCTGCAGGTGCAGTAGGCGTTGTTCGCCGTGACCCCATGGCTATGCTTCCCTTCTGCGGCTACAACATGGCTGATTACTGGCAGCATTGGATCAACATCGGTGCAGGTCTTGACCCCGAAAAGGCTCCCAAGATCTTCAACGTTAACTGGTTCCGTAAGGATGACGAAGGCAACTTCATGTGGCCCGGTTTCGGCGACAACCTTCGTGTTCTCGACTGGATTATCGACCGTTGCGACGGTAAGGTAGAAGCTGACGAAACAGCTATCGGCTTCGTTCCCAAGGCAGCAGACATCAACCTTGAAGGCATCGAAGACGAAGTAAGCGCTGAACAGCTCAAGGAACTCCTCAGCGTTGACACTTCACTCTGGGCAGACGAAATTGCAGGTATCGAAGAATTCTACGGCAAGTTCGACAGACTTCCCGCAACTCTCAAGGCTGAACTTGAAACTCTCAAGGAAAACATCGCAAAATAAGAAATCTTTTACGGATGCATCGTTTTTACGGTGCATCTTTTTTGTTTTGACAAGTGTGTTATCTTGTGATAAAATGCAGATAATAATACATAAGAGGTTATATATATGTTTGATTATTTCAGAGTTGCTTGTGCAGTGCCCGATATTGAGGTTGCGGATGTTAATTTCAATATTACGCAGATGAAGAAATACATCGCCGACACAAAAAATGAAAAGGTTGATTTGCTTGTTTTTCCCGAGCTTGGAATTACGGGTTATTCCTGTGCTGACCTTTTCTTTCAGCAAACTCTTTTAAATTCCGCAAAGTCGGGTATAAAATCACTTGTCGGTGAATGTGGAAACATGATTGTTGCTGCAGGTGCACCGCTTGAAATCGACGGCTCGGTTTATAACTGTGCGGTTATCATAGCCGACGGCAGAATTTCGGGTATCGTCCCCAAAACCTTTATTCCGAATTATGTTGAATTCAACGAAAAGCGTTGGTTTTCCTCTGCCGCAGACTTAAGAAAAGATTATGTTTCTTCAAAGATTTTCGGCATTGATGAAGACTATGAAATTCCCGTAGGCAGCTTTGTTTTTGATGCAAAGGGCGTTAAAATCGGTTTTGAAGTTTGCGAAGACCTCTTTGCTCCCCTTCCCGTGAGCACAATGCTCTGCCTTTCGGGTGCTGAAATAATTGCAAATCTTGCCGCAAGCAATGAGGCAATCTCAAAAAGAGAATTCAGACAGAATCTTGTTAAACAGCAGTCATCGGCTAACACCTGCGCTTATGCTTTCTGCTCCGCAGGCTGCCTTGAATCAACGAGCAGTCTTGTTTTCTCGGGGCACAGCCTTATTGCCGAAAACGGTAAAATCATCGCTGAACAGAAAAATCCTTGTGCAACAGACTGCATGATAATCACCGATATTGATATCGAAAAAATCCGTTGTGACAGACGCAAAAACAATACCGTTTGCGACTGCAAGGCTCTTTATGGCGAAGACATCGAAACAATCGAAATAAATCTTCCCCTTTCCGAATCAGACGGAAAATATGCCGAAGCCGATAAGCTCCCGTTTATTCCGTCAACCGAGAAAGACAGAATCGACAGATGTCTCTCAATTTTCGGCATCCAGGTTGCATCTCTCAAAAAGCGACTGATGAAAACAAACTGCAAACCCGTTATCGGTATTTCGGGCGGTCTTGATTCAACACTTGCCCTGCTCGTAAGTGTTCAGGCGATAAAGGAGCTCGGCAGACCTCTCACCGATGTTGTGGGCATAACGATGCCCTGCTTCGGCACAACCGACAGAACCTATAACAACGCAGTTAATCTTATGAAATCCCTCGGCATAACGAACCTTGA
Source organism: Acutalibacteraceae bacterium (assembly GCA_045542715.1). Classification (GTDB taxonomy): domain Bacteria; phylum Bacillota; class Clostridia; order Oscillospirales; family Acutalibacteraceae; genus CAG-177. The sequence goes on along the minus strand of JAZQLN010000002.1, from coordinate 47,505 downwards.
AATAAACATCAAAGATGCCTGTCTTCAGCATTTTGAGGATATCGGTCAGGATAAAGAAACTTACGACCTTACCTATGAAAATTCCCAGGCAAGAGAAAGAACTCAGGTTCTTATGGACTATGCAGGCAAGGTTAACGGACTCGTTATCGGAACGGGTGATATGAGCGAGCTTGCGCTTGGTTGGTGCACCTATAACGGCGACCACATGAGTATGTACGGCGTTAATGCAAGCATCCCCAAAACTCTTATCCGCTGGATTATCGACAGCCTTGTAAAATCGGGAAGATTCACGGAAAGCACGGAATATCTTCAGGATATCGTTGATACTCCCATCAGCCCCGAACTTCTTCCGCCCGACGCAAAGGGTAACATTGCACAGCAGACGGAAAGTATCGTAGGTCCTTATGCACTTCACGATTTCTTCCTTTACAATATTCTTCGCTACGGTTTTGAACCCGAAAAGATTTATTTCCTTGCAAAGAAAGCATTTGAAAATGATTTTGACGGCGAAACAATCTTAAAATGGCTCAGAACATTCTACAGACGCTTCTTTACTCAGCAGTTCAAGAGAAACTGCGTGCCTGACAGCGTTAAAATCGGCTCTGTAGGTCTTTCACCCGTAACGGACTGGAAGATGGCAAGCGATGCGAACGCTTCAATATGGCTCAAAAAGCTTGATGAAATCAAAGATTAATCAATCGGCACACTTTTTGTGTGCCTTTTTGATTTTTGGGTGAGTGTTTTTTCCTTTTCAGGCGAATAATAGGTGAAAGTGTTAACACGGAGGTGTTCGGAATGGATAACGGTGAAAGTAGCTACCGCCGTTTTCTTGACGGAGACGAAAAAGCATTCGGGGAGCTCCTCGATATGTACAGCGAAAATTTAATATTCTTCATAAACCGATATGTGAACAATGTTTCGGTTGCTCAGGAGATTTCGGAAGATGTTTTTGTTGAGCTTCTTATTCATAAAAGAAGATTCAATTTTAAAACGTCGCTGAAAACCTATATCTTCACCATTGCACGCAACAAGGCAATCAGCTATGTGCGCAAATGCAGCCGCAGACCCGAATATGCCTATGAATACATAGAAACCGAGGCTGACATAAGAAACCTTGAGGATGAATTCCTCAAAAAAGAGCGTGACCGTGAGCTTCACAGAGCGCTTAACTCTCTTAATGAAGATTACAAAACCGTTCTTCACCTTATTTATTTTGAAGAAATGAGCTATGAACAGGCAGGCTCGGTTATGAAGAAAAACAAAAAGCAAATCGAAAATCTTGCATACAGAGCCAGACAAGCTCTCAGAAAAGAACTTGAAAAGGAGGCGAAGCATCCGTGAAAAGCCGTGATGAATACGAAAAGAGCATATACGCAAAGCGAGATGCTTTGATTATGAAAAGAAAACAAAAAATCGCAACAGCAACATCATTGTTATGCGTTGTTATCTGTTTCGCTGCGGCGGCGGTATTTCTGCCGAAAACTCTCAATAAAACCGCATTTGATACAACAACATCAACAACTGCACCGACCACAGCCGAAGATTTATCGGTTGGCATGGGTGAAGAAGCGGTTGAGTTTTTTGATGAAGCAGGAGAAGCAACGGAAGGTGCAAAAAGTGAATACGAACAGGATATCACTTATTTTACATATGCTTTGGAAAGCTACACCAAACCGCATACAACCGTTAAATCAACTCAGAAGCAATTCTCTGCGGGAGGTTTCGGTTTTGACGGCACGGCATCGGAAAATTCGGCTGAAACCGCACTCCCAGTTGCAACAAACACAGAAATCGGCATTACCGAAATTGCACTTGAAACCGAAATCGTTTGGGAAGACGGAAGCAAACCCGCAAAGCCCTCAACGACCGTAAAGCCTATATTCAATGACCATGCGGAAGAAAAAGCCATCGATGCCGCCCGCGGATATCTTTCCGATGAGCAGAAAGCAAAAATCGACCCCGATGCACACATCGACGTCTCCGTAACAAGAAACGCAGACGGCTCAGAATACTTTACGGTGCATTTTGACACCGCTGACGGTGCATATCTTGTTTCGGTTGATTCCAAAACCTTTGAATTGGTAAAAATCAAAGAGCTGTCAAAAACAACGATGACGGTTTCTCAGGGTTATAATCCCAATGAAACAACCGCAAAACCACCCATGATGCCCGCAACAACGGCAGCTCCCGAATACATTCCCAACTGACGGGAGGGACAGACATGAAAAAATTATCCGCAATATTCCTTGTTTTTGCATTGACTTTCGGTCTTTTCGGATGCACGGAAAAAGCCGAAAACTCAGATGAGACCGCAAGCTCCGCCCAAACAACAACCCGCACAACCGCAGCCGAAAAAATAACGGGATTGCTCATCAAGGCTCTCCATGTATCGGATACGCCCGAAAACGAAGGAAGAAAAGACGTTACTCTTTCGCCCGAGGACACCGAATACATCTCGGAAATTCTCAAAACAAAGGAGTGGGCTGATGCAGGTTCAGACTGTTTGTCTGACTACTCTTTTGAAATTGACGGCAAAACATATTATTATCACTCAGACTGCGGCACAATCAACACGGAAAGCGATACGCACATGGTTCTCTATGAAGCAGACCGACTGTATCTGAATTCCATTCTCGGATTAACGGAAATCAAAGAGGATTCAATAGGTTCAGACGCAATTCAGAATTTTGGGAACGAATTTGACCCTGATGACCATTTGTGTGCTCAACCCACCTATATTGCCGGAACAACAATCAGTTTCGGTCTGAAGCTTCTCAATTTTGCAATGAAAGAAAACAGAAATGCTCTTGTTTCTCCGTTTTCCGTTTTGTCGGCTCTTTCAATGAGTGCAAACGGTGCAAAAGGTGACACTCTGACACAGATGGAAAGCGTTCTCGGCGGAAAAATCAGCATGCTCAACGACACAATAATGCGATTCAACGAAGAAGCCGAAAAACACGAAGGTGTGACCTTAGCAAATTCCGTCTGGTTCAACAACAAAGCAGGTCTGAACATAAACAAAAGCTTTACCGATACAGTCAGAAGTGTTTACGGTGCAGAGCTTTTCAGCGAAGATTTCAACAGGGCAACTCTTGAAAAAATCAACAGATGGATTGAGCTTTCAACCGACGGCACAATCAAGGATATGCTCAAGGATATCCCCTCGGATGCCGTTGCATATCTCATAAACACGGTTCTTTTCGATGCGGAATGGGTAATGCCCTATTCAGAATTTCAGGTAAAAAAAGATATGAATTTCACCGCAGAGGATGGCTCGGTGAAAAAGGTTGATATGCTTCAATCCGCAGAAGACATGAGCACATATTTCAGAATCGGCAAGGTTCAGGGCTTCTGCAAAAGCTATAAAAACGGCTACCGATTCATGGGCATTCTGCCCGACGAGGGCGTTTCCGTTGAACAGGCACTTGACAGCTTTACCGCACATCAGCTTTGCGACGGATTAGGTTATCGTTGTGTTGAATTTGTCGAACCCTATCCCGTTCTCAATGTTTGGCTTCCGAAATTCGAGATTGAAAGTCAGTTCAGGCTTTCGGACACTCTTAAGAAAATGGGAATGCCTCTTGCGTTCAGTCCGTCGGGTGCGGATTTCAGCGGCATGGCAACATCTGCATACGGCAATATTTATATTGATGAGGTTTTTCACAACACATTCATCAGCCTCGGTGAAAAAGGAACAAAGGCAGGCGCCGCAACGGTTGTAACATTCAAAGCCGAGGGCATAATGCAAGCCCCCACCGAAATAATCGAATTGAAATTTGACAGACCCTTTATCTATGCAATCTGCGCTCCCGACAACACTCCCCTTTTCATGGGTGTTGTGAATGACATCTGAACATAAACACCGAAGGAAACGAAACATCTTCTTCGGTGCTTTTTATTGAATTCATCTTGTAACCAACAATAAATTATGATATGATTTTTATATGAGTTTTTGGACAAGGAGAAAGTAAATGGGAAAGAATAATCTGAAAATCAGTTTCAATAAAACCTGCGGCAACTACGAAATCTCACATAACGGATTCGCATGGGTAAGTGACGGAAGAAAGCCATACATAACCGTCAGAAAAAAGATAAAAAACAAATATATTTCCGTAAATCTTCCGTTATGGTCCGCATTGAAGAAGAAAACGGATTTTTCTGAAAATAAGATTGTAACACGGTATTCCGATTTTATTGTTTTCGGCAAAAAGCTGCCATTCACTCTTGTCTGCACAGCTGAAATAACAGGCAAAAACACAGTTGATTTTTCTCTGAATGCAGAAAACGAAACAGATTACGATATTCAGGCAGTATATTTTCCCGCACCGTTCAACTCAAAATCAAAGGGCAAAGAATCTTATCATGTTGACCCTATGCGTCAGGGATTTATTTTGCCGGACGGCTACAAAAAGAACCGAACAGCTCTTGTCGGATATACTCATGTAAAGCGTCCCATAAATTCAGGTGATGCTTATATGCCCGTATGGGGCAGAGTTTGTGACGGCCACAGCTTTACCGCCATAGTTGACACTCCTTATGATGCTTCGATGTATTCATCATTCGGCAAGCACAAAGCATTTGTTAATTCGGTTTACTGGCAGTCCTCCCTCGGAAAACTCTCTTATGAAAGAAAAATCAGATTTATTTTCCACGAAAACGCAGACTATAACACCGTTGCCAAGGATTACCGCAGCTATCTTATTGAAAAAAATCAGCTTGTTACGATTGATGAAAAAATAGCCGCAAATCCCAACATCAAAAACATCATCGGTGCACCGGTTCTGCATCATAAGATTTTCTCAAAAATCAATGAGAAATCTCAATTTTACAACAAAAACGGTTCAAATGAAATTCTGTGCGCAACATTCGGCGAACGGGCAGAGCAAATCAAAAAGCTTAAATCTCTTGGCCTTGAAAAACTCTATATCCATACCGACGGATGGGGTAAAGACGGATACGACAACAATCATCCCTATATTTTACCGCCTTGTGAACAGGCAGGCGGATGGGAAGGTTTCAAAGAATTTTCGCGTATCAGCCGTGAACTCGGTTATGTTTTTGCTCTTCACGACCAATACAGAGACTATTATTACGACAGTCCCGTTTTCGACAAAAACAAAGCTGTAACAAACATCGACGGCACAAACCCCTATTGCTCAATCTGGGACGGCGGTGAACACAGCTATCTCTGTTCTTCGTTTGCACTTGAAGCGGTCAAAAAAACTTATGATGAACTTGAAGAACACGGAGTTGATGTTCAGGGCGCATATCTTGATGTTTTCTCGATTATGCCGGGAGATGAATGCTTCCACGAAGACCACAGAATCACAAGAGAGAAAAGCATGAAGCTCCGCGGAGAATGTTTCGACTATCTTAATAATAAGGGGTTGGTTATGTCTTCCGAAGAACCCGGTATGCAGATGATAAACCACCTTGCACTTGTTCATCACGGACCTCATGCTCTTCTTCCGCAGGAAAACGGCAAAGCAGTAGGAATTCCCGTTCCCCTCGGCAACCTTGTTTACCACGACTGTATTATGGTTCCGTGGAACTGGTTCAACAACTGGGGTATCCCCAAGGGTGAAGACGGTGACCTGTACGGAGCACTGAACGCAGGTATGCCTTATATTCACCCTTACGGTAATTCACTTTGCAAAATCGGAACAGACAACCGCACTGCCGATATCGAGATGATGAGCGATGAACAGTTGAAAAAAGAACTTGAACGCATTGCTCCTCTTTGCGAATTACAGGCAAAGCTTTATAACAAAGAAATGGTCAGACACGAATTTCTCGGAAGCTACCGCAAGCAGAAGACTGTCTATTCAGACGGAACGGAAGTTGTCATTGATTTAGACAGCAATGTTTATGAAATAAAATATTAAAAAAACACCTGTCAGGGCAACTTCGTTACGGAAGATATCCCGACAGGTGTTTTTTATTTGTTATATTTGTGATTCTTTATTACTTCTTTTGCAATATAGATTGGTCTGCCTTTGGTCTGGATATAAGTTCTTGCGATGTATTCGCCGATGATACCGATACAGCAAAGCTGAATTCCGCCAAGCAGAAGAATCAGCGTCACTATCGTTGCATAGCCCGCAACATCAATTCCGAATGCAAGCTTCTGAAAAACAACAACGAAAAGATAAACAACAGAAAGCAAAGATGTTAAAAGTCCGATAACGGTTGCAATTCTGAGGGGTGCTGTTGTGAAAGCAAAGATACCTTCCATTGCATACTTGAAAAGCTTCCAGAATGACCATTTTGAGGTACCCGTTGCTCTTTCTTCAACCTCATAAGGAATAAACTTCGTGTTGAAGCCTACCCATGAGAAAAGTCCCTTTGAAAAACGGAAGTATTCATCCATTTCAAGAATTGCTTCAACCATAGGTCTGCGGAAAGTTCTGAAATCGCTTGCACCCTGAATGAATTCCGTATCGGAAAACTTGTTAATCAGCTTATAGAAATTATCTTTAAAGAAAACAAGCAGTTCGCTTTCTTTTCTTTCATCCTGATATGCGGCAATGCAGTCGTAATCAGGCTCGTTATCAAGCATTTTAACCATATCAAGGGCAATCGAGGGTCGCTGCTGAAGGTCAGCATCGATTATTGTTACATAATCGCCTTCTGTTTCGTTGAGACCTGCATACATTGCAGACTCCTTGCCGAAATTGCGTGAGAAGTTAACGATTTTAACGGGTAAATCACCGTCACAAAGCTTTTTAAGCTCCTTCAATGTGCCGTCTTTACTGCCGTCATTGACAAAAACCAGCTCATAGTCAAAGTCAACACCCGCAAAATCCTTTTTTACCGCTTCATAAAACAACGAAACGTTTTTTTCCTCGTTATAACAAGGAACAACAAGTGAAAGCTTCATTTAAGACACTCCGTAATCAGATATTTGCCGCTTTTTTAATATCCTCAACTCTGTCTGTCTTTTCCCAGGGAAGGTCGATATCCGTTCTGCCGATATGACCGAGAGCCGCAACCTGTCTGTAGATAGGTCTTCTCAGGTCAAGAGCTTTGATGATACCTGCAGGGCTGAGATCAAAGAGCTTGTTAACTATTGCAGAAATATCTGTGTCTGCGATTTTTCCTGTACCGAAAGTATCGACAAAAACAGAAACGGGCTGTTCAACGCCGATTGCATAAGCAAGCTCAACCTCACACTTCTTTGCAAGACCTGCGGCTACTATATTCTTTGCCACATAACGGGCTGCGTATGCAGCTGAACGGTCAACTTTTGTGGGGTCCTTACCGCTGAATGCACCGCCGCCGTGACGTGCATATCCGCCGTATGTATCAACGATAATCTTTCTGCCGGTAAGTCCGCTGTCGCCCTGAGGACCGCCTGTTACAAATCTGCCGGTGGGATTGATGTGATACTTTGTGTTTTCGTCAAGCATATCAGCGGGGATAACGGGCTTGATAACCTTTTCGACGATGTCTGCTCTTATCTGTTCAAGAGTAACGTCTGCGGAATGCTGTGAAGAAATAACAACCGTATCAACTCTTACGGGATTGTTGTTTTCGTCATATTCGATTGTCACCTGGCTCTTGCCGTCGGGACGGAGATAGCCGAGTGTGCCGTCTTTGCGAACTTCCGTAAGCTTTGCACAGAGCTTGTGTGCAAGAGAAATGGGAAGGGGCATAAGCTCGGGAGTTTCGTCGCAGGCAAAGCCGAACATCATACCCTGATCGCCTGCACCGAGTCTGTCAACGCCCATTGCGATATCGCCCGACTGCTTATCAAGAGCCGTCATAACAGCACAGGTGTTGCAGTCAAAACCGTATTCAGCATTGTTGTAGCCGATATCGTCAACAACTTCTCTGACGATTTTGGGAATATCGACCTCAGCGGTTGTTGTGATTTCACCCATAACGAGAACCATACCTGTTGTGCAGCAGGTTTCGCAGGCAACTCTGCCCATGGGATCCTGAGCCATAATAGCGTCAAGCACTGCGTCTGAAATCTGGTCGCAGATTTTGTCGGGATGTCCGCCTGTTACAGATTCCGAAGTAAAAAAGTAGTTTGCCATTTTCATAACCTCTTTTGAAATATACTATCAACCATGTCCTGAAAAAATGCCCGCCGAAGGAGTCTTCAGCGGGCGAAAACACCTTATCTTCCGGCTTTTCGCCGCAGGATTTAGCACCTTGCATAACACAGGTTGCCGGGCTTCACAGGGCCTGTCCCTCTGCCACTCTCAATAAGGACATATTCTATTGACACTTTATTATATAACAGATATTATATATTGTCAACACATTATTCGACAATAAATATTTCCTCGGGGGAATTTATGATAAAATCAGCACCGTTATCAACAAGAACTTCTTTTGAACGGAAGCCCCATGTAACTCCGATGCAGGGAATACCTGCGTTTTTTGCCGTCATACAGTCCACCTCGGAATCGCCGACATAAACCGCTTTTTCTTTGGATACACCAAGCTTTTCAAGTGCGGAATATATTCCGTCGGGCTGAGGTTTCTGTGCAACACCGTCAATCTGACCTATGGCAACATCAATCAATTCTCCGAAAAAGAGATTGACGATATCAACAGCCGCTTCGTGCATTTTGTTAGTCACAACAGCGGTTTTGACTCCGTCTTTTTTCAGCCTTTCAAGCATCGGAATTATTCCGTCATAGGGCTTTGTTTCAACAAGAGAATTTTCTTTGTAATGCCTCTTGAAAACCGCAAGACATTCCGCCGCAGCCTCCGCCGATGTGTTTTCGGGAACGCTCAGGTCAATGAGTCTTTTCACTCCGTTACCCACGAAACTGCGGATTTCATCTGTTGTTCTTTCGGGAAATCCGGATTTTCTCATTGCGAAGTTAACGCTGTTTTTCAGGTCTTCAAGCGTATCGGTCAGAGTGCCGTCAAGGTCAAATATTATTGCATCGTATTTCATAGATATTCCTTCAAAAAACGCTGTACCGAAAAGGCACAGCGTCATTTTTATTTTTTGTTCTTGAATTTGTCGAAGAAGCCTTCCTTACTGCTGACGGGTGCACCGCGTTTGACACCAAGCTCTTTTTCAAGCTCAACCATAAGCTCTTTCTGCCTTTGAGTAAGGTTTTTGGGAACATCAACTATGATTCTGACAAGCTGATCACCCTTGCCTCTGCCGTTGAGAATCTGAATACCCTTACCGCTGAGTTTGAACACCGTTCCCGACTGTGTGCCTGCGGGAATATCAAACTTAACATCGCCGTCAAGAGTGGGAATTCTGATGTTATCGCCCAAAGCCGCCTGAGTATAGCTGATTCTCTGTTCAAGCCAGACATTATAGCCGTCACGCTCAAAATGAGAATGAGGTCTTACGAAAACAGCAACCTGAAGGTCACCCTTGGGTCCGCCGTTTGCACCTGCGTTACCTGCACCGCTGACGCTGAACATCTGTCTGTCATCTATACCTGCGGGTATGTTGACTTCAACCGAAGTTTTGGTTGAAACTCTGCCTGCACCGTTACATCTGCGGCAGGGGTCATCGATAACCTTACCCTTGCCCTGACATTTGGGACAGGCTTTCTGAGTTGAAATCACGCCGAAAGCCGTTCTCTGCTGAACATTGACATAGCCTCTGCCCGAGCAGTCGGGACAGGTTTTGGGAGATGTGCCTGCTTTTGCACCCGAACCGTGGCATTCGGGACAGCTGTCAACACGGTTAATGTCAACCGTTCTCTTGCAGCCCTTTGCGGCTTCTTCGAATGAGATAGTCACTCTGGTCTGAACATCCTCACCCCTGCGCGGACCGTTGGGGTTGGACTGACGTCCTCCTCCGAATCCGCCTCCGAAGAATGAACCGAAGATGTCGCCGAGGTCAAAATCCATTCCTCCGCCGCCGAATCCGCCGAATCCGCCGCCGAATCCGCCTGCGCCGCCTGCACCGTAATTGGGGTCAACACCTGCGTGGCCGAACTGGTCATAGCGGGCCTTCTTCTGGCTGTCTGACAAAACCTCATAAGCCTCATTGGCTTCCTTGAATTTTGCCTCTGCCTCGGCATCACCCGGATGAAGGTCCGGGTGATACTCTTTGGCTTTTTTTCTGTATGCTTTTTTTATTTCATCCTCGCTTGCACCTTTTGATACGCCGAGGACTTCATAATAATCTCGTTTATCAGCCAAGGGAATTACTCCTTAATTATTCAGCGTCTGTATAGTTTGCTTCTGTGTAGCCGTCTGCATCGGGACCTGCAGCACCGCCCTGCTGAGCCTGTGCAGCTTCCTGAGCAGCCTTATAGAGCTTCTCTGAAACTTCGTAGAATTTCTGTGTAAGCTCTTCCTGACGGCTCTTGATGAGATTGATATCCTCACCCTTGAGAGCTTCCTTAAGAGCATCAATCTTTTCGTTAACAGCAGCCTTTTCATCATCTGAGAACTTGTCGCCCTCTTCGCTGATGAGTTTCTCACACTGATATACCATCTGGTCTGCACCGTTGCGTGTGTCAACTTCTTCACGGCGCTGTTTGTCTTCCTGAGCAAAACGCTCTGCATCCTGAACAGCCTTTTCGATATCTTCCTTGGACATATTTGTTGAAGAAGTGATGGAAATTGACTGCTCCTTCTGTGTGCCGAGGTCCTTTGCGGATACGTGAACGATACCGTTTGCGTCGATATCAAATGTTACTTCAATCTGAGGAACACCTCTGCGTGCGGGCATGATGCCGTCAAGATGGAATACACCGAGAGTCTTGTTATCCTTTGCAAATTCTCTTTCGCCCTGAAGAACATGAACTTCAACTGAAGGCTGATTGTCTGCTGCGGTCGAGAAAATCTGGCTCTTCTTAACGGGGATTGTTGTGTTTCTGTCGATAATCTTTGTGTTGATACCGCCCATTGTTTCGATACCGAGTGAAAGAGGAGTAACGTCAAGGAGAAGGAGACCCTGAACCTCGCCGCCGAGAACACCTGCCTGAAGTGCTGCGCCTACTGCAACGCACTCGTCGGGGTTGATGCCCTTGAAGGGTTCTGTGCCCATGAATCTCTTGATTGCTTCCTGAACGGCGGGAATTCTTGATGAACCGCCTACCATGAGAACCTTATTGATTTCGCTTGTCTTAAGACCCGAATCGCTCATTGCCTGACGAACGGGACCCATTGTTGCCTCAACAAGGTCTGCTGTAAGCTCGTTGAACTTTGCTCTTGTGAGAGTTGTTTCAAGGTGCTTGGGACCTGTTGCATCTGCTGTGATGAAGGGAAGGCTGATGTTTGAGGTTGTTACGCCCGAAAGCTCAATCTTTGCCTTTTCTGCAGCTTCCTTGAGACGCTGCATAGCCATTTTGTCGCCGCGAAGGTCGATACCCTGCTCTGCCTTGAACTGGTCAGCAAGCCAGTTGATAATTCTCTGGTCAAAGTCGTCACCGCCGAGCTTGTTGTTACCTGCTGTTGCAAGAACTTCCTGAACACCGTCGCCCATTTCGATGATTGAAACGTCGAATGTACCGCCGCCAAGGTCATAAACCATAACCTTCTGGTCTGTTTCCTTGTCGATGCCGTATGCAAGAGCTGCCGCTGTGGGCTCGTTGATGATTCTCTTGACTTCAAGACCTGCAATCTTACCTGCGTCCTTGGTTGCCTGACGCTGTGAGTCTGTGAAATAAGCGGGAACGGTGATAACTGCTTCAGTTACCTTGTCGCCGAGGTAAGCTTCGGCATCTGTCTTAAGCTTCTGAAGAATCATTGCGGAAATTTCCTGGGGAGTATACTTCTTATCATCGATTGATACTTTGTAATCCGTACCCATCTGTCTTTTGATTGATGCAACTGTTCTGTCGGGATTTGTGATTGCCTGTCTCTTGGCAACCTGGCCAACCATTCTCTCGCCTGTTTTACCGAATGCAACAACAGAGGGAGTTGTTCTTGCACCTTCCGCGTTAGCGATAACAACGGGTTCGCCGCCTTCGATAACTGCTACACATGAGTTTGTTGTACCTAAGTCGATACCGATAATCTTTGCCATAATTTGTTTCCTCCTATAAATAAATGAAAATTATAAACTTATGAATTTGCAACGGTGACTACTGCTTCTCTGATTATTCTGTCACCGAGCTTATAGCCTTTTGAGAATACGGATGCAATCTGATTTTCGCCGAGTTCTTCGTCTTCAACTGTCATGACCGCATTGTGGATGTTGGGGTCAAAATCCTCGCCTCTTTCGCCGTAGCTTTCAACACCCGTCTTTTTAAGAATTTCGCCGAACTGATTAAAAATAAGGTCAATGCCTTTTTTGTAATCTTCAAAGCTGCATTCGGTATTGTTTGCGGCTCTGTCAAAATTATCCATAACGGGAAGAAGCTCCTTGATAACGTCTGCCTTGGATGAAGTGTAGATATCCTGCTTCTCTTTCTGCGAACGCTTACGGAAATTATCAAATTCCGCATAGAGCCTCAGAAACTGGTCGTTCTTTTCGTCAAGAGCCTTCTGAAGCTGTTCTTCTTTGGTTTCAACAGCCTCTGCGGTTTCTTTAACTTCTTCTGTGTTTTCGGGCTTTGTCTTGTCTTTCTTCATTCCGATTTCCTTTCTATTCTTCGATAGCCTGCGTTATGAGGCGTCCGACAAGATTTGTGATGTATTTTACGCTGGGGATTATATTTTCATAGTCCATTCTGGTGGGTCCGATGAGTCCGATTGTTCCCGAATCATCGCCGCCTACGGAATATTTTGCAACAATTACGCTTGAATTTTCAAGCTGACGGTAAAGATTTTCTCTGCCTATTTTAACATTGAGAGGCTCGGATATTCCGCCGATAACCTCGCTGAGAGGCTCTCTTTTATTGAGGAATTCAAGAAGCTCAATCGCTCCCGCACCGTAATCCTTATGAGAGAAAAGATTTGAACTTCCTCCGAGAACAAGCCTTGAATCCGAAACACTTCTTGCAAGCTCGCAAACAGCCGCCATAAGAGGAAGCATTGCGAAAACATCGCCGTCAACCGAGGCTGCAACGGTCTGCATTGAAACAACGCTGATATCCGATGCAGGCTTACCGATTATGCAGGATTTGACGATATTGTAAAACTGCTCGCATATTGTTACGGTAAGCTCACAGTCAAGCCTGCAAAGTCTGCTTTTGAGAATTCCGTTTGATGTCAGCAGAACAAGCATTGCCGAGTGAATACCGACGGGCACAAGCTCAATCTTACGGATTATAACCGCATCGCCGCCCGGAGTTGAGGAAACGCAAGCACATTTTGTCAGGTCCGCAAGAACCTCGCTTGCTCTGGCAATAAGCCTTTCGGGGTCGCCGACCGCCGAAGAAATCCCCGCTTCAATTATACGTTTGTTTATTTCGTCAATCTCACGGTTTTTCATCAGATGGTCAACATAATATCTGTAACCCATCTGGGAAGGAATTCTGCCCGCAGAGGTGTGGGGCTGCTCAAGATAACCCATAGCAGCAAGGTCGCTCATCTCATTTCGGATTGTCGCCGACGAAACGGACATACCGGTTGAAGAAATAAGACCTTTTGAACCGACGGGCTCACCCGTTCTGATATACTGCTCAACAACCGCTGCCAATATCTGCTTTTTTCTTTCGCTGAGTTCTGACACTTGCCGTCCACCTCTTTTCCTCGGAGTGCTAATTTTAGCACTCTTTGACTTCGAGTGCTAAACTCTGCTATTACTATACCCCAAACAATGGCATTTGTCAACATCAGAATTGTAAACAAGTTGTTAAATTGTGTTAATTTTTTCGTTTAATTGTGTTAATTTTTTCGTTTAACCTCTTGTTATTATTTCAAATAGGTGATAGAATTCATTTATATTATCTGTGGAGGTTAATATAATGGATAAAAAATTAAGAATAGGTGTTTTCGGTGCAAGAAGAGGTCGCGGTCTTGCACAGGGTCTTACTCTCACCGACAAAGCATATATCAGTGCAGTTTGCGATTATGACGAAACAACTTACGAAAACATCAAGCCGTTTTGCTGCGAAGAAACAAAGTATTATAAGGATTTTGATGAATTCATCGAAAGCGGTATGGATGCCGTTGTTCTCACCAATTTCTTCCATCAGCACGCAAAATATGCGGTTATCGCTCTTGAAAAAGGCATTCACGTTCTCAGCGAAACAATGCCTGCGGTAACAATGGCGGAATGTGTTCAGATTTGCCGTGCAAGCGAAAAAAGCGGTGCAATCTATATGCTTGCGGAAAACTATGCTTACTTTGCGGTTATCAGCAAGCTTACCGAAATCTATAAGGAAGGCACTCTCGGCGAAGCACTCTACTGCGAGGGTGAATATGTTCACCCCATGAGCCATGAGGAATATGTTCATTATACGCCCACAACAACCCACTGGCGTGCACAGATGCCTTCGGGATTCTATCTGAGCCATTCGTTTGCACCCCTTATGAGAGTTACAAACGACATCCCCGTTTCCGTTAACGCAAGAAGCATTTACACCGACGGAATGCGTCAGGAGCGTGAAGGCGAGCCCATCAAAGACGTTGCATCAATCATGCTCTGCACAATGAGCAGAGGTGCGGTTGCAAGAATAACCGGCTGGGCAAAGTTCGGCGGTCACGGTAACTGGTACAGATTTGCCTGTGCAAAGGGCAGTGCGGAAACAGTCAGAGGTGACGGCGGAAAAATCCGAGTCGTATATAATGATTGGGAAGTTCCCGAAGGAGTTGAGCCCGAAAAGGTTTCAACAGTCGGCTATCCTTTTGATAAAGATAAGGCAAGACAGTGCGGACATTCGGGCGGCGACTACTATGTTGCACACGAATTCATAAGCTGTATCCTTGAAGGCAGACAGCCTTATTTCAACGCATACCGTTCATGTGCAATGAGTGCGGTTGCAATTCTCGGCTGGAGAAGCAGCCTTCACAACGGTGCGGAATACAAGATTCCCGATTTCTCAAACGAAGAAGAAAGAAAGCTTTATGAAAACGATAATCTTTCACCCTTCCCCGATGAAAACGGTGTTGCAAACTATCCCTGCACAAAATACGATATAGATAAGTTTGATATATAAAAAGAACAACGGTCTCGGAGCAATCCGGGGCCGTTATCTGTTAAGTGTTTTGTTGTCTGTTCTGTTGAGAATGTAATCAACCGAAACTTCGTAAAAATCCGCAAGCTTGATTAATATTTCCGTAGGGATATCGTTTTCGCCTGTTTCATATTTTGAATATCCCGTTTGTGACATTCCTATGATTTTTGCAACTTGTGTCTGATTTAAATCTTTGTCCTCTCTGAGGTCACGCAATCTACCGTACATAACATCACCTGAGGATATTATAATTAACCTGAAACAGATTATTGACATTTAACCTGAAATAGGTTATTATGTGTTTGGCAATATTATTTTTGTTAAAATTCAATTAAAGATAATCCAAAGGAGGATTCTTATGTCATTTTCATCAATCATTTCATCGCTCATTCTTCAGCGTCTTGCTCCCGTAATCACAGCAATGGTTGTTGCTCTCAACTCACTTGCAGGTGTTTTCGGTGCAGCACCCGTAATCCCCTATAACCCCGAAAGAACAGATGTTGTTGTCAGCGGAGAAATCACAACAGATGTTGACGAAATTCTTGAATACTACAACGCAGCCGTTAAAAAAACTAACAAAAGCTTTGTTATCGGTTCAAGCTACAGTGACATAATCGGCACACCCGAAGTTATTACTAACGGAAAACCTTCCGCCAACGATTATTATTTGGAAGCATATTGGTCGGCATATGAAGAAACCGCAACAACCGTATACAAAGTTCCCGGAGAGGGAGAGGTTATTGCAGCCGATGTTGAAAGTGCAAAGATGTCTGTAAACGACGGAAAGAGATACATCATTCTTGATATCGTTGATTTCGAAGGTGAAGACATCAATAATCCTTCAGGCAGAGTTTACGGATACTCCGTAGGAGTTATTGAAGGTATGGAAGACTTAGGATTTACAGTATCGGATGTTCAGATATCATACACAGATAACACCGTTTCCTGCATCATCGATGACGACAGCGGCAAAATCATTTACGGCGACTGGGATTCTACAGGCTCAGTTGTGGCAACAGACATAACAATGGATATGCTTGACCCCGAATTCAAAATGGACAAAATAGCATTCTCAATGACAACAAGCATAGATGTATAAAAATAATCAAGGGTGTACCGAATCGGTACACCCTATTATTATTGTATAAGCTCCGAAATTATTGAATTTGAAATCAGAAATCCGTTCGGAGTTATGGAAATGCTTTTTTCCGTAACCTTGACAAGACCGTGTTTTTCAAGTGATTTTGCTTTTTGAATCATTGACTCGGGAACGGATTTGCCGAATCTGTTTTTGTAATTCTCAAAAATCAGACCCTCGGTCAGACGAAGAGCAAGCATGATATATTCTTCTTCGCTTCCGCCTTCTCCGTCATCAACGGGCGATACACCGTTTATAAAATCGGCAATACTGCGTTCATAATAAAACCTTCTGCCGTCTGCAAAGGAGTGCGCAGCCGCACCGATTCCGAGATACTCCTCGCACCGCCAATACTTAAGATTATGACGGCTTTCATATCCCTTTATTGAAAAATTGGATATTTCATACTGGCTGTAGCCTGCTTTTTCAAGCTCGCTGACCGCCAGCATATACAAATCGCAGGTTTCGTCTTCATCGGGCAGAATCAGCGAATTTTTTATTTTATGGAAGGGTGTCCCCTCCTCTATTTTTAAAACGTATGCACTGACGTGCTTCGCACCCGAATTTTTGCAGAATTCAATTGATTTCTTAAGACTTTCAGCCGTCTGATTGGGTACGCCGAGCATTAAGTCAAGAGAAATATTTTCAATTCCCGCCTTTTTCGCTCGCTCAACCGCACGTCTGACATCGTCACAGCCGCCACGCCTGCCGAGTGACTTTCTTTCGGCATCGTCGGCACTCTGAAGTCCCATTGAAATTCGGTTGACTCCGCTTTGAGCAACAAGCTCAAAATCAAATGTTGAATTCACCGCACCCGTATCCGACGGATTGCATTCAAGAGTTACTTCACAATCGGATGCACGGTTGATATGCGAAAGAATTTTTGCGATGTTTTCCGAGCCGATTAATGAGGGTGTGCCGCCGCCGAAATAGACGGTGTCATATATTCTGTTTTCAGCTTTTATTTTTTCACAGACCTTTGCAACATAGCTCTTTACCGTTTCATCATCGGGAGTTACCGAATAAAAATCGCAGTAGGGACATTTGCCGTTGCAAAAAGGAATGTGAATATATAAACCGATGGGTTTCATAATATCACCTTTTTTTGAGGCTGTCTCACGGAGATGAAGAAGCTCTTTTCTCCGAACGACAGGCGTATGTGTATACGTCGAGTTCGGAAAAAGAGCTAAAAAGAAACATATAAATAATTCTTTATTTTATATCAAAATTAAAACAGGCTTGTATAGATTTATTCACCATACAAGCCATATTCTGTTTATTAAGTTTCTTTTGTTCTTCGCTTCGTGAGTCAGACTCAGTCATTATCATCAAGTTTGAGAACTGCCATGAATGCTTCCTGGGGCACTTCAACGGTACCGAAGTGACGCATTCTCTTTTTACCCTCTTTCTGCTTTTCAAGCAGCTTTTTCTTTCGGGTAATGTCACCGCCGTAACACTTTGCAAGAACGTCCTTACGCATTGCCTTAACGGTTTCGCGGGCGATAATCTTTCCGCCGATACCGATCTGAATGGGAATTTCAAACATCTGGCGGGGAATATGCTCCTTGAGTTTTTCGGCAATCTTTCTTGCCTTTGAATAAGCCTTTTCGGAGTGGATGATAAATGAAAGTGCGTCAACGATATCGCCGTTGAGAAGAACATCAAGCTTGACAAGATTTGACTTTCTGTAATCGGTTATTTCATAGTCAAACGATGCATAGCCTCTTGTTCTCGATTTGAGTGAATCGAAGAAATCGTAAATAATTTCGTTGAGGGGAAGCTCATAATGGATATCAACTCTTTCGGGAGTGATGTAGTCCATATTCCTGAAAACTCCTCGTCTGTCCTGACAAAGGTCCATGATTGCACCTACATATTCCGTGGGTGCATAGATATGGGCATCGGTGAAAGGTTCTTCGCACGATGCGATTATCGCCGGGTCGGGATAATGGGTGGGGTTATCGATTTCAACCATCGTTCCGTCGGTAAGATTAATCTTATAAACAACGCTGGGAATGGTTGTTACAAGGTCAAGGTCATATTCTCTTTCAAGACGCTCCTGAATGATTTCAAGGTGGAGAAGTCCGAGAAATCCGCAGCGGAAGCCGAAACCGAGCGCACCCGATGTTTCGGGCTCAAAGGTCAGTGCGGCATCGTTGAGCTGAAGCTTTTCAAGTGCATCACGAAGATTTTCATAGTCCGCACCGTCAGCGGGATAAACGCCGCAGTAAACCATCGGATTAACCTTACGGTAACCGGGAAGAGGCTCCTCGGCGGGATTTTCAACCGTTGTTACGGTATCGCCCACTCTTGCATCTCCGACTGTTTTGATTGATGCGGTTATATAACCAACCTCGCCTGCGGTAAGCTCCGCACAGGGCTCGGGAACGGTTGCTCTCATATAACCCGTTTCAACAACGGTAAACTCTGCTCCCGTTGCCATCATTCTCATGGTGTCGCCGGGTCTGATTTTGCCTTCCTTGATACGGACATAAACGATAACGCCCTTGTAGCTGTCATAGACCGAGTCAAAAATGAGTGCTCGAAGCGGCAAATCGTCGTTTGCAACGGGCGGCGGAACATCCTTTACAATGCGTTCAAGCACCTGCTCAATGTTAAGACCTGTTTTAGCCGAAACTCTGGGAGCTTCGGAGCAGTCAAGACCGATAACATCCTCAACCTCGGCAGATACTCTGTCGGGGTCAGCTGAAGGAAGGTCGATTTTATTGATAACGGGAACAAGCTCAAGGTCATGGTCAAGAGCAAGATATGTGTTTGCAAGAGTCTGTGCTTCAACCCCCTGGGATGCATCAACGATAAGCACCGCACCCTCACAGGCTGCAAGTGAACGGGAAACTTCATAGTTAAAGTCAACATGACCCGGAGTGTCGATAAGATTAAGCACATATTCCTCGCCGTCTTCGGCAAGATAATTGAGCTTTACGGCATGAGCCTTGATTGTGATACCTCTTTCACGCTCAAGATCCATTTTGTCAAGAAGCTGAGCCGTCATATCACGGAGTGCAACGGACTTCGTTTTTTCAAGAAGTCTGTCAGCAAGAGTTGACTTACCGTGGTCAATATGTGCAATAATACAAAAATTTCTGATTTTATCTTTTGAAACTGCCAATGTAATTCTCCTATTATAAATCTAAAACTTCTTCGAGCTTTCTGTCTACACCTGTCTGACCTATCCACATATCTTCCCAGCGCTGACCTGCGATTTCTTCAAGGCGTTTTTTGTCGCTGCCCGAAATTTCGCACGAGCCTGTTTCATGCTTCTGCTTGATAACCTGCTGAATGAGCTCATGATCTCTCTTCTTCATCTTGTAACGGAAGGTAAGGAAAAGGGATATTGCCATAAATAATGCAGGAAGCCAGCTTACTGCAAGACGGATACCGAGCTCTGCAGTGCCCGAAAGCATTTCATAGCTCGGATTATTTACATCATAACCCATGTAATAAAGCATATAACCGAGAGCACCCGAAGAAATGCTCAGGCTTGTCTTTTTGAGGAATGAATTGAAGGTTGCAATAACACCCTCACGTCTTCTGCCGGTGATAAGCTCGTCAACGTCGGTGATATCGGGCTGAATGTTATTAACAACAAAACCGGGACCCGAGAAGCCGAAGTTATAAAGAATCGATGCAAGATAAATAAAGAATACGGGAGTTGAGGGGGTTGCAAAGCCGTTGATAAGCAAGCCGGCAATCATAAACGGAGTGAGTGCAAGACCGCAGAAACGCTTGTCCATATAACGGGAGAGGAAATAGTTGAACGGTCCGCCCGCAACCTCGGCAACGCCCGCTATGGTCTGAAGCACTGCAAAGTGGCTGTATTTATCCGCTACGCTTCGCATAAAAATCTGGTCTGCATCGCCGTAGAAATTCTTTGCAAAGCTGTAGAACATACCGATAAAGAAATACTGCCTGAATGCTTTGTTCTTGAAAACCTGAATATATTCTTTGGCGAAATATGAAAGATTAAGCGGCGGGTTGACCATATCAACCGAGCTTTTCTCTTTTGTTGAAAAGAAGGTAACAATCGGCGACCAGCAGAAGAATATAACGAAGCAAATACCGCAGAGAAGATATTTGGGTCTGTCTGCCGCCGAAGGATTATCAAGGCTTACGCCGCCGAGAATAATACTCATGAATATGAACGAAGGGAACATACCGAACATATTGAATATGTATTCCATTATCTTATACTGAGTACGTTCAAAGTATCTCGGTGCAATGGTCGGAAGCATTGCGGCATGGGGAATATTCATCATTGTATAGCCCGTGCTGTAAACGAACGAAGCCATAAGATACCAGATGAAAAGTGCGGTTGTGTTTCCCGAACCCGAAATGCCGAACGAATACCATTTCATGAAATATCCGATAAGAAGAATGGGAAGCGCTGCCATAATCCACACTCTGTGTTTACCGAAGCGTGACTTTGTTCTGTCGGTTATGAATCCCATTGCAAGGTCAGTTATGGCATCAAACACACCTGCAATGGTGCTGATTGTACCCGTCATTCGGGTATCAAGTCCTTCAACATAATTCAGAAACTGCTGGTGATACTTGCTCAAGGGATTTGTTACGCCGCCGATAGTGATATTGGCAACGTTATAACCGATAATCGGTCTGAGATATTCCCATGTATTGCCTTCAATACCGACAACATCTTTAATCTTATTACCAAGACCCATGAGTAATCCTCCTGTAAATTATAGTAATACTGATATATAATAACAAATTATATAGTCAAGGTCAAGATTTTTATTGAAATGAAAATCAAATTGTGTTAATATAAAACAAAAGGAGGCATATATTATGAAAAAACTTTTCAGTCTCGTACTTACATTCGCAATTCTTGCAGTTTCTGTTTTCTCGGTCAATGCTTTTGCATCCGAAACCACCAAAACCGAAGCACTGCTTGACAAAATGAACACTTCAAAAGAAGTTTCCGTTACATTAAGAACAGGCAAAGGCGGAGTTTACGGCTCTGACTACGGCGTAACAAACACAATCTATGTCAAGGATAATGAGCTTGCATATGACCTCAACAACGGATTTGTTACAATGCGTGCAGTTGTTAAAAGCGGCAAAATTGTAGGCTTCATTCCCTCATTCCCCTTTTTCTATCTGAAAACAGCTGCACCGTTTGTTACCGAAAACGGAATGTGGGGTGCAATCAAAGGGATTTCCGATATCACAATGGGATTTCTCTATCATGTAGGCAACTACAACGAAATAGTGGATGATACGGAATACTATGTTGAAGAATTCAACGACAGAGAATATGTAACAAGCAAATTCTATTACATCGGCGATGACCTTAAAATGCTCCGTGTTGAAGATGTTCAGAAAAAAACCGTTCAGTACACATATTTTGACAATATTTCATTTGAAGTTGATGACAGCGTTTTTGACACTCCCGTTTTTGCAATTGATTTAACGCCGATTCTTCTGCTGTTCTTCTCTTCACTTCTCGGAACACTTGTTGCAGTTTAATTTTCAAGGAGATTCATAACCATGAAAAAGATTTTATCCGTTATTTTATCTGCATTGATTATTCTTTCCGTTTTCTCGGTCGGTGCTTTTGCAGCCGAAGCCGAACCCACAAGATTCCAAAAGTGGATGAACGAATATGAATCCGACAAAGGAATTGCTTTTAATATTAACACACGCATTGACGGTTTTCTTATCGGATTTTTGAAATGCACCGCATATATTAAAGGCGGGCAAAGTGCAACTTTAATTGACTTTGACGGCACGGAACTTAAATTAGTTTCAAAAGACGGTGACATTTACATCTACCCCGCAAAATTCCCCTTTGTTCACTACAAAATGGATTCGGCAGGTTTTTTCGTTTCGGATGACACAAGCGGCATAGGCTATTCTTTTGACGGAGAATACGAGCTTGAGCTTGAAGATAAAACATACTTCGTTGAAGAATACACCTTTGTAACAGACGGCGAGGAGTATCAACTGAGTGCATGCTTTGACGGAGACGAGCTTGTAAATATAACCCACGGTCAAACCATCGCCGATATGGATATAGAGCTTGAATTTGAAGTTATTCCGGGCGAAATCGACGACGAGGTTTTTGAAACACCATTCTTCTCACTTGATGTTACTTTCCTTGTTGATATGCTTATGAAGTTCGGTATCTTTCCCATAATCTGACAACAAATATTCACGGGGATATCTCGGTTTTCACTGAGATATCCCCGTTTTTCATACCGTCTTCATTCTGAGTTTAAGATTATCGCTTATCATTGCGATGAATTCGCTGTTGGTCGGTTTTCCTCTGTCACCCTGAATGGTGTAGCCGAAATAAGAGCTGAGAACGTCAACATCTCCCCTGTCCCACGCAACCTCAATCGCATGCCTGATAGCACGCTCAACTCTTGACGGAGTTGTTTTGAAGGTTTTTGCAACCGTGGGATAAAGAATCTTCGTTACAGAACTTATCATTTCACTGTTCTGAATGGAAAGAATTATGGCTTCCCTGAGATACTGATAACCTCTGATATGGGCAGGAACGCCTATCTGGTGCATTATCTGCGAAACAACAACCTCAAGGTCTTTCACTCCGCCCCGGTTTTCGCAAGCGGAATTATGAATGCTCGAAAACTGAATTATCCTTTCGGCAAGCATTGAGGGATTATAGGGTTTAAGGAAATAATAATCCGCACCTGCTCTGAGAACTTCATTCTCAAACCTCTGATTGTCCGCCCCCGAAATAACCATAACAAGCGGTCTTTTTTCAAGCTTGAGGGAGTCCAGCTCCCTGAGCACTCCGAGAGCATCAAGCCTCGGCATGAATCCGTCCATCAGGATTATATCGGGATTTTCGCCCGATTTCAGCTTATCGATTATCATTGAGCCATCCTTTATAACCGTTGATACTTCAAAGCCGTTTGAGCGTAAAATCCCTGCAAGCTCATGGGTTGTTTCACTGCCGTCTTCCGTTATCATTGCCTTCAACATTTTTCTCATGGTATTACCTCCGTTTGATTAGTACACCGAGATATTACCATATTTTGCCAAAATTGTCAATAATTCCCAGCTAAAACATATCGCAAAATGTGACAGAATGTCACTTATTGTTACGACGCTTTTGCCAATTCACCGTTTTTCAGCGTATCCATCGTGTCCAGCATCCTCCCCGCAAAAATGCCGTAGCCTCTGTTCGGCTCGTTAACAAAAACATGGGTTACTGCACCCACAAGCATTGAGTTCTGGACAATCGGTGAACCGCTCATCCCCTGCAGAATTCCGCCGGTTTTTTCGAGCAGCCGGGCATCGGTAACCTTTATTATCATATTCCTCGAGGATTCATCCGTTGTGGGATAAACCTTCTCTATTTCGATATCATAATATTGAGGTCCGCTGTCATCGATTGTTGTTATCATCTGTGCCCTTCCGGGTTTTACCTCGCTGTCAAGGGCAACGGGTACCGTTTTTGCACCCGACGGCTGCAAAAGCTCACCGAAAATACCCGTTTCATGATTAACACGAAGGCTGCCCAAGGCAATATCCGAAAAAACTCCGCACAGCTCGCCCGGATTGCCTGCGCTGCTCTTATAGAAGCCGTTGACTCTTGCTCTTACTCCTTCGCCGTTATCAAGCGGCATTATCTTGCCTGTGTCCACATCGCATACTCCGTGACCGAGACCTGCAAACTTCATGGCATTGTCATCATAAAAAGTGACCGTACCGATGCCTGCAGAGCTGTCACGCACCCATATTCCCGCCTTGTATTTTCCGTTGACTGACATTGCGGGAGTGAGAGTGAATTCAAAATATTCGCCGCCGCGGTCAACTTTGATGGCAAGGGATTTCCCCTGCGACTGCTCAACGGCATCGGTCAGCTGCTGCGAGCTCAATGCGGCTTTTCCGTTGATATGGGTTATAATATCGCCGCATCTGATCCCTGCAGAGGCTGCCGGATCCGCAGACCCCGTCTGTGTTGTCACGGAATCCATGCTCACAACGATTACTCCTTTTGTATAGAGCTTTATTCCGAAAACATCACCGCCAAGGCCCACATATCTCCGCTTTGTAACATTCACCGTTATATCTTTAACGGGGAAAAGCTTCAAAGCGGTTATTTTTGATTTGTATTCACTTTTCGTATTCATCGTTCCCGCTGTACGTGCCTGCTCACCGTATTCCGCAGAAAACAGACTGCCGAAATCTATTTCTTCGGTATCTGTTATATTCAGCTCGTCGGGTAAGGTTTCGGTGCCGTAAATTACGGCAGAATAAACCGCTATGCAGAGCACAAAAGACAAAAAAGAAAGAGCTTTAAAAAAACGCTTCATGTTTCACCTCCGTGTCCGAATTCCGCTTCGTTCATTCACGAAGCACTAATAATTTGCTCCGCAGATGACCGGTTAAAACACGGATAATTACCCCGTAAAATATTTTCTCAACTTCAATTTTTTTCGTTGACTTATGTTGTTCGGGAAGCGTATAATAAATCCGAATAAAATAAAACGGAGAAACGAATGAAACAGTTTGATATAACAGGTATGAGCTGTGCCGCCTGCAGTTCAAGAATTGAAAAAGCGGTTTCAAAGCTTGACGGCGTTGAAACATGCTCTGTCAGTCTTCTGACAAATTCAATGGGTGTTGAAGGGTCTGCAACGGATGCCGAAATCATTTCCGCGGTTGAAAACGCAGGCTACGGTGCCTCCCCCAAAGGCAAAGAAAAACCGGATCGGAATAAAGATGCCGTTGAAGATAAAGAAACTCCGCTTCTGAAAAAGAGGCTTTTTGCATCGCTCGGATTTCTGATTATATTAATGTATTTTTCAATGGGTCACATGATGTGGGATTTTCCCGTGCCGGATTTCTTTGCGGAAAACCATGTTGCCGCGGGTCTTTTGCAGTTATTGCTGACCGTTATAATAATGATTATAAATCAGAAATTCTTTATAAACGGCTTCAAGGGTCTTATCAGAAAATCGCCGAATATGGATACCCTTGTTGCATTGGGGTCGGGAGCATCGTTCGTGTGGAGTGTCTATGCACTTTTCATGATGACAGCTGCACAGACCGCAGGCAATCATGCCTCAGCAGCGGAATATATGCACGAATTCTACTTTGAATCCGCAGCAATGATTTTAACGCTCATAACCGTAGGCAAAATGCTTGAAGCACGTTCAAAAGGCAAAACAACGAATGCACTCAAAGGTCTTATGAATCTTGCCCCGAAAACAGCTGCTGTAATAAAAGACGGCACGGAAATTTCCGTTCCCGTTTCGGAAGTTAAAAAGGGCGATATCTTTATCGTAAAACCGGGAGAAAGCATTCCCGTTGACGGCATTATTCTTGAGGGCACTGCGGCTGTTGACGAATCGGCACTGACGGGTGAAAGCATTCCCGTTGACAAAGAAAAAGGCGACTCGGTTTCGGCTGCAACAATAAATCAATCGGGATATATCAGGTGCGAAGCTTCAAGAGTCGGCGAGGATACAACTCTTTCTCAGATTATAAAAATGGTCAGCGATGCATCGGCAACGAAAGCTCCGATTGCAAAAATCGCAGACAGGGTTTCCGGAATTTTCGTTCCTGCGGTTATAATAATCGCAATAATCACAACCGTAATATGGCTCATCGCAGGAGAAAGCTTCGGCTTTGCTCTTGCAAGAGGGATATCGGTGCTTGTTATAAGCTGTCCGTGTGCACTCGGACTTGCAACTCCCGTAGCAATCATGGTCGGAAGCGGAGTCGGTGCAAAAAACGGTATATTATTCAAAACCGCCGTTTCGCTTGAAGAAACAGGCAGAATAAACATCGTCGCTCTCGACAAAACCGGCACGGTCACCAAAGGCGAACCCGTTGTTACCGATATCATTCCCGAAAAAGGCATAAATAAAGATAAACTTCTTCGGATTGCAGCATCTCTCGAAAAGAAAAGCGAGCATCCCCTCGCAAAGGCTATTAATATTTACGCAGAAGAAAACAATATTACCGTTGATGATGTTGATAATTTTTCCGTGCTTGCAGGCAACGGTATTAAAGCAACTGTCGGAGATTCTCAAATCCTCGGCGGAAGTCTTAAATTCATTTCCGAAAACACAAAAATCGGCTCTGAACTGACCGAAACCGCAAACACACTTGCTCTTGACGGAAAAACGCCCATGATTTTTGCTGAAAACGGCAAGGCTCTCGGAATAATCGCAGTTGCAGACACCGTGAAAGAAGACAGCGCAAAAGCCGTAAAAGAGTTGCAGAATATGGGAATCCGTGTTATCATGCTCACGGGTGACAACGAAAAAACCGCCAAAGCCATAGGCAAGGTGGCAGGTATTGACGAGGTTATGGCAGGCGTACTTCCCGACGGTAAGGAAAAAGTTATCCGTTCACTCAAAAAACAAGGTAAGGTTGCCATGGTCGGCGACGGTATAAACGATGCTCCTGCTCTGACGAGCGCAGATATCGGAATAGCAATCGGTGCAGGCACGGATATTGCCGTTGATGCGGCGGATATCGTTCTTATGAAAAGCAGACTGAGCGATGTTCCGGCGGCAATCAGGCTCAGCCGTGCAACGCTCAAAAACATTCATCAGAATCTTTTCTGGGCATTCATTTATAATATAATAGGAATTCCCCTTGCCGCAGGTGCATTCATTCCCGTTCTCGGATGGAAGCTGAATCCCATGTTCGGTGCGGCGGCAATGAGTCTTTCGAGTTTCTGCGTTGTTTCAAATGCACTCAGGCTGAATTTCACTAAAATTTATTCTTCAAAACACGATAAAAAAATAAAAACAAAAACAAAGGAGATTAAAAGCATGGAAAAGACAATGAAAATTGAAGGCATGATGTGCTGTCACTGCGAAGCAAGAGTCAAAAAGGTTCTTGAAGCACTTCCCGAAGTTGAATCCGCTCTTGTAAGCCACGAAAACGGTACCGCCGTTGTAACCCTCAACGCTCCCCTTTCCGACGATGTTCTCAAAAGCACGGTTGAAGCACAGGATTACAAGGTTATCGAGATTAAATAAGCCATGAAAAATATAGTTTTGATCGGCATGCCCGGTGCAGGCAAAAGCACCATCGGAGTTCTTCTTGCAAAATCAACTCTCATGGATTTCACGGATACGGATTTGCTTATTCAGAAAAAATATTCCTCTGCTCTTTGCAACATAATCAACGAAAAAGGCATTGATGAATTTCTGGAAATCGAAAACGATGTAATCTGCAATTCGGAATTCACAAACTGCGTTGTTGCAACGGGCGGAAGTGCCGTTTACGGCAAGGAAGCCATGGAAAAGCTGAAAAAATCGGGTGTCGTTGTCTACCTCAGGGTTGATGCATCGGAGCTTGAAAAAAGAATAAACAATATTCACACCAGAGGCATCGCCATGAAATCCGGCACAACCATCTCGGAGTTATACGATGAAAGAGCACCTCTTTATGAAAAATATGCCGATATAACGGTTGAATGTGCTTCACTCACTCCCGAAGAATGTGTTGAAAAAATAATTGAAAACATATAAAGCTAACGGTCTGTACCTTCAAGCACAGACCGTTGATTTTATTTATTAAGAATATAAATCGCAAGATTGAGATATCCCGCAAATGTCACCCAGATAAGATAGGGAATCTGCAGATATGCGGCAGTGGGATTTATGCGGTAATACTTTATAACCGTGAGCAGAATCAATGCCCATAGAGCAACAAGCCAGATAAACGCAAACAGATATGCCTGCATATTGAAGAAAATAATGCTCCAGAAGAAATTAAAAAACAGGCTTATTCCGTAAACAATCAGCGCATTCCTTACTTCATCGGGTTTTCTGTCTTTTTCTTTACAGACCATTGCCGCACTTATCCCCATAAGCACATAGAGTATTGTCCACACGATGGGAAAAAGTATTGCAGGCGGTGCAAGCGGCGGCTGTTCGATTCTTGAATAGATATCCATATTTCCGCTTGTCAGGAATGCCGAAAGTCCTCCCACACCCAAGGCAATCGCAACAGAAATAACATAGGGTTTGATTTTGTTCCACATAAAATTCACCTCGGAACTATTTTATGCGTTACGGCTTGTTTATTATTACTTCTGTATGTGTTACAAGTGTAACATTGATTTTTCTTGAATTAGTGTTGCCGATACTATATAATATCTATCGGTAAATTATTACAAAGGAGAAATTTAATGGCTTCAGTATTCATGTTTGTGAAATCCGTTTTTCACGCACTCATGACCGTTGTTGTGGCATTGCCGATTGTTATAACAATGTGTCTGCCCGAAAGTCCCGATGCACAAATCGTTCCCAACCCCGATGCAACCAATCCCTATATCAACGAATATAAAGATCCCGATATATCGGCTCACCGTTCAGGTGCGGGAATCGCTCCCCAGAATACCCTCATGGCATTCGAAAAAGTTATCGAAGAAAACAATGAGCTTGGCGTTGACACCTTTGAGTTTGACGTTCAGATAACCAAAGACGGCGAGCTTATTATCCTCCACAATCTCACCTACGATGACACCTCAAACGCGGTTGAAGCATTCGGACATTCCAACGTTTACGCTTCTGCCGTAACATTTGAAGAAGCTCAGGTGCTCAACCTCGGCGAAAACTTCGAAATCAACGGTGAATATCCCTACAGAGGCTTGAGAGGCGACGATATCCCGTATAATCTCCGTGTTGTCAAGTGCGAGGATGTTATTGACTACATCGAAAAGAACAGCAACGGCAAAAAATACAGATATATAATCGAAAACAAGAGCATCAGCATCTGGGGCATGAAAGCTGCAGACAGGCTTTATGAGATTATAACGGAAAGAAATCTTCAGGACAGAGTCATCTGGGCAACCTCGGAGCAGGATGTTTCTATTTACATGGCGGAAAAATATCCCGATATGCCCCGTTCGTCAAACGTTCTTGAAGCACTTCAGTTTTATGTATACTGCCGCATGAACTGGGATCTCAACGAAATCAATCCCACCTATGTTGCACTTCAGATTCCTTACGGCGACAGTGCCGCAAAAGGGCTTCTCAATTCAGGCACAAAGCAGATTACAAACTACGCTCATAAATACGACATCGCCGTTCAGTATTGGACAATCAACGATGAAGAAGCGGTTAAGACTCTCACCGAAAACGGAGCAGACTGCATTATGACAGACTACCCCGAAATGGCGTTTGACGCCGTCAAAGAGTGTCAGTAAAACACAGAAATCCCCGAAACACATCAGTGCTTCGGGGATGTTTTATTGCATTCTTTTGATTTGTTTTTCAAAAAATTCAACATAGCCGCTGAATCTTTCAATCTTTTCTTCAGAAGAAAGTGCATCAATCAGATTAAGTGCTTTTTGAGTTTCTGCAATTGCCAAATCTGTTTTACCGTCCGCCTCATAATACTCTGCAATTTTCCAGACCATCTGAAGCAACGTTTCGAATGAAATCCATTTCTGTTTTTCTGCCACATCGTATTTAGGCTTACCTTTAAGAATAAATGCCATTTCCGAAAGCTTGGTGAAATAAATCTCAGGTATCTGCTCCAATGCCGCAACAGCACTCACCGTGTCACCCTTTGCGTTATATGCATAAGCCAAAAATCGAAGTGCGTCATATTTAACATCGAACTGTTTTGTTTTATCGATGAGCTTTGATGCAACCGAAATTGTTTCGTCGGGATTTTTGCCGTAATTGATGCAATAAAGCAGGTTATTAAGCAAAATATCATTTTCGGGATATTTCTTTAAGCCTTCTTCCAATATTGCTCTCCCCTTTTCGGGATCTGTTTCTCTGAGTTCATAAGATTTTTGACAGTAACCCTCGATTTCTTTTTGTATCTCTGCGTTTTTGTAATCAAACAGTTCATCAATAGTAACCTCAAAAACATTCGCAAGCAACGGCACAAGGGTTATGTCGGGCAAAGCAATATTGTTTTCCCACTTGCTGACTGCCTGAAATGAAATTCCGACAGCATCTGCAAGCTGCTCCTGAGTCATGTGTTTTTCTTTTCTCAATTCTTTTATTCTGTTTCCTATTAAAAGCTCCATAATATTTCTCCGTTCCTGATTTTATGAAGAACGTTCTTTCTGTATTCAGTATACCTGCTCAAAACAAACAAATCAATAACCGCATAAACGAGAAAATTCAACCTTGGGTTGACAAAAAGCCGTGAGAACGATTTGTATTCCCACGGCTTTTTGTTATTCAACTGTAAATGCGCTTGTCTGCATCTTCATGCGGCATATATCATAAACACAAAGACGCATTGCTCTGCCCATGCCGATGGGGTCTGCTATATAAGCAAGCATGAGTGATGCACGGGTCTGCGGTGCGGAAACAACATAAAGCATGGTAAGAATACCGCTGTTTCTTGCATAAACCGCAAGTGCAGGGTCAAGATAACCTTCACCCGTCAGATCGATACTTGCATCGGTAATAACAAAGCCGTCAAATCCCCATTCGTCTCTTAAAAGATATGTGATAAGAGCTTTGCTTCCGCCGCACCATTCAGCTCCGATTCTGTTGTATGCGGACATAACGCCCTTGGCTCCTCCTTCTTTCACGGAAATCTCAAAGGGTTCAAAATAAAGCTCACGGAGCGACTGCTCTGTTGCCCATGTGTAAAGACCGTTGGACTGGCGGTTGGTTTCCTGCTCGTTTGCCGCAAAGTGTTTTACGGTTACAACAAGCCCCTTGGACTGTGCGCCTCTGATTACAGCCGCCGAAATCTTACCGGAAAGAAGCGGGTCTTCCGAATAATATTCATTGTTTCGTCCGCCCTGAGGGCTGCGGTGGAGATTGCATCCGGGAGCATACCACATATGAGTGCCGAGCTGAGCACCCTCCTGACCGATTATCTCTCCGAATTCCTCTGCAAGCTCATCATTCCATGTGCAGGCAAGAGCCGTTGCAACAGGGAATGCAAGTCCGCACTGTGTATAGAGAAGTCCGCCGGAGCCTTTGATGCACGAAGGTCCGTCATTATCCGAGGTTGCGGGAATGCCGAGTCTCTTGTTGCCCGTTGTTTCGTATCCGCAGTCGGCAATAAGCTCTATCATTTCCGTCACGGTAAGCTGGTCAAGGAATGCATCCCAAAGACTTTCATCCTTGGCAACATCGCTGAGAGTTATTGTGCCGCCCTCGTGACGCACACCCGTCTTGGGTCTTTCACCCTCTTTGACAGGTTCGGGTCTCTTGTCACTGTTGATTACTTCATCGGGTGCTTTATAATCCGCGGGAGGTGCGGGATATGTTTCATCGGGATTTGAGCGTGAGAAATATGTCAAATCGCCTTCTGCCGCTTCGAAAAGATTCTTTACTTCGTTGCCCGAATTCGCATCGGTCTTATAAACAACCTTCTTTGCAACATCATATTCAAAGCTCTTTTCGATATTCCTTACATCGTGTGCAACATGGATTTTATATTCTCCCTTATCAAGAACCCATGCCTGCTCAACGGCAGAATCGTAGGATGCCATATCTTCAACGCTGTATGAAATCTCAAGGATTTCGCTCTTGCCGGGAGCAAGCTCTTTTGTCTTTTTATATGCGGCAAGCTCGATTGCGCTCTTTTCGATTCCGCCCTCGTAATAAGGAGCTGAAAAATAAACCTGAACAACATCCTTGCCTGCAATATCGCCTGTGTTTGTTACTTTAACCTTAAGGGTTACCGTTTCCGAATCAGCCTTGAACGACTGAACATCCCACTCGAAATCCGTGTATGAAAGTCCGTAGCCGAAGGGATACATAACCTTTTCGGGTGCAAAGGTTTCAAAATATCTGTAACCGACATAAATACCTTCGCTGTAGTTCACGAAATATTTGGGTATTCCTATAACGCCCTTATACATATAGTTGCCGAAATTCTGCGATGCGGGATGGTCTTCGATATCGTAGGAAATTGTATCCGCAAGCTTGCCCGAGGGATTAACCTCACCCGTAAGCACTCTCGCAACGCTGTCTGTTGCAGCTTCGCCGGGAAGCCACATAATAAGTGCAGCCTTCACGCTGTCATAGTCATTAATCCACGACATATCCATTATATTCGATATATTGAACACAACGATAACATTTGAAAATACCGAACAGACCTTTTCAATCATGGCTTTTTCATCGTCGTTGAGATTGAGCTGTTCAACGCTGAGGTCTTTCATTTCCGTGCCGACTCTGCCGATAACCATAACCGCCGTATCCGAATATTCAACGGCATTGTTCATAACCTTATCGCTGAGCTTTTTAACAGGCATTTCCGACTGACCGCCTCCGAAAAACTGCTCTAAAACATCACCCACATAGCCGATTAATCCGCTGTCAACTTTAGTGCCTGTGTAATCCGCATATAAATCATATAACTCTTCGTTATACTCAATGCCTGCATTGGTCAGTGCATCGTAAAATCCGACTGCATCCGACGAACGGACAGCACCCGAACCTGCGGCACCTGCAAAAGCAATCGAACACGATGCCGCACCGAAAACATTGACTTTCTTTTCTTTAAGGGGCAGAACATCATCCTCATTTTTAAGCATTACAATGCCTTCCGATTCAATTTTATTTGCGATTTCAAGAGATTTTGCCCTTGTGTCGTCCGAAATCAGGCTTGCCGCAAAAACATTCACGGATGCCGAAATCAGAATCATAAATACAAGAATCAACGAAACAATTCTTTTGGATGTATTTTTCACGGTACGCACTCCTTTTTCAGATTATATTCAGATATAATAGCCTATAAATGCCGCAAAGTTAACAAAAAGCTTTGATAATTCTTCAAAAATCAGACCGAAGCAGGTCAATGAGAAATCGGGATGGCCGAAAATATTTATTATGCCTGCCACAAAGCTGTCACCTGCTCCGTAAAGTGCCTCTAAATTATCCTCCGCAAGTGCACCTGCATTTTCAATGAAGCTGTTTTCTTTTTCAACTATTGAATATTCCGCAAACACCGTATCGAGAACAGAAACCATAAAGCAGAGTTCGCCGCCGCCGTTATATGAAATACCTGCAAAGGCGTCAACAGACATACCGTTGGGAAGAACAACCGTTGCCATGTTATCGTTTACGGTTGCAGTATATTCCGTTCCGTCAGCGAATTTGAATGTAATTTCTTCGCCCTGAATATCGGCATATTTCTTTGTTCCGTCATATGCAATGCTGCAGGTTGTATATTCCTCAACATTGTCAATTTCAACGGATTTTATAAGCTTTTCAAGATAATATGCGGTAAACTCAATTTCTTTTTCAATCCCGAAAAGCTCAACGGTTGCCTTGTTTTTACCTTCTTTGAGTTCCGAATCACAGGTACCCGGAATATAAAGCTCAGCCATTTCAAGCACTTCACCGGATGAAAATGTTACGGTGCCCGTTGTGGAAAGTCCGAATTCACCGCCGTCTTCTTCCCATATATTCATTCCGATAAGGAAATCATCGAGCGTTGCTTCGTCAACCGTATAATCGGTTACCTTTTCACCGAGAAAGTCGATTGTCACTTTGTTTATGTAAGCATCCGTATCAACAATATAATACATTACGGCAGCGACAGTCAGACCCTCTTCAAGATGGTAAACGCTCTGATATACGCCTTTTTCCATATTTTCAATCGTATCACCGTAGCTGACGCAATCAACTATTCCCGTTGCGGTTGTTCCGTCAAATTCTTTCGCAAAGCCTACGGAAGCCGTACCTTCAACCGTTAATTTATAATAACCCGTCTTTTCAACCTCAAACTCATAATAGGTATTGCAAAGCTCACGGCTGAGCTCAATGATATCTCCGATGCTGAGGTCATCGGGAAGCGGAGCATCCATATAATCCAGCTCATTCAGACCCTCGTGCAAAGCACTTCCTCCGTAATAAAATCTGAAATCATCGCCCAACATATCCTTCCACTCGATAGTCGCAGGCATTTCTTCAGCCGCGAATACAGTTGATGCCGCGCCCGAACAGATTGCCGCAACAAGAATAATTGCGCTGATAATTTTAAACGCTTTCTTCACTTTATACACTCCCTTTGCATTTTTATAATATAATAATATCATAATGATATACAATGTTCAATATAAATACTAAAAAAGATTGCCTCACTTTATTTGTGAGACAATCCCTTCAATTTTCGTTTTTGGTGTGATAAAGATTTACAACTCTTTTTTGATTTTTCTCTGCGTATTTTAAAGACTGATAAGCACCGCCCGATTCGTTTTTAACATAAACAACAACCATATCGGAACGGTCAATCATATCTCTGTTTCTTTCCACTATTGCATACCTGAAGTTTTTTGAATCGCAGATTTCTATTGAATCATAATAGCTTTCAAAAGCCTCGGTATTGTTTCGGAGTTCTGCGGTTTCATAGGGAAGAACAAGAGTGAGAAAAACATTGTCATTTCCTGTATCTTTTTTTAATTTGCGGATAACAGATGCAGCCATTTGGTCAAAATCGCCGTTTCTGCCGACGAGAAACTCAATTTCTCTGCTATCGTTTTGCATAACAATGCGCAGAAGTTCATAAAGTTTAGATTCAGCCGTTATATAATCTTCAATTATTCTGTGGCCGAAAAGGCTGACGGTATATTTCTCTTTCATTTTCTCTCACCCAAAGGTTTTTGCCGATGCACAGCAAGGCACATCGGCAAAAATTATCGTTTTTAACAGCAGGTAATATATGTTGAAGAAATCAAAGTTGAGTTGGTGTAGTCACATCTTGAACATACTTCTGTGTTATATCTTTCGCGCAAGCATCTGGGGTCTGTTGCATTTACTTTGTGTGTTATAGCTGAAATAATAGATGATTCAAGCTTATGGCCAAAAAGTGTGCAGGTAAGTCCATAGGTAGATGTGCTGTCATCATTATGGTTAAAGTAATGGGCAATAGCTTTGTTGCGGAATTCTTCGGTGGTATTTGCATCAAAAACAAACTCGGTTTCATTCACGGTAATTGTAACGGTGTTTTCGTTTGCATCATCAGCATAAACGGATATTGACATTACGGAAAAGAGAGAAACAACAACTAAAATAAGCGCAATAATTTTTTTCATATCAGCTAATCTCCTTCAAATTTTCAATGATTTTGAAAAGATTATTTTCGGTATCGGATTTCACTGAATAACGGTAATTCTTATAAATGAAATTTGCCTGTATATACTGTGCATATTGTCTATAATATACCGAATAACCTGCAATTTTCACTTCAACACAATTAGATTTCAGGTTTTCCGATAATCCGGTACTCAGTTCAACTTCAACGCTGTATTCAGGAACATTGCATTGAAATACATAGCTTTCCGATTCACCATCATTTATATACATTACATTGACAATCTTTTCATTTTCAGGTAACCAAGAGGGATATAAAATTTTAATTCCTTCACTTTCTGCAAGTTCTTCAATTGAGGAATATGTCTTGGTTTCATTGGATTTATAAAATGTTATATTATTTTGATTTATCGGGTTATCGTCAAGATTTTTAAAAATAGAATAGGTCATTTGTCTGAAAAATTCGCTGACGGCATCGCCCGATGCAATGGCTATTATACCAAAGAGTGCAATGATAAATGCAAGGATTGCAGCAATAACAGCAAGTCTCTTTGCTCTTATTCTCTTCTTTGCATATGAGTTTATTGCTGTTATCTTGCCCTTGAACGGTATTTCATTAACTCTTTGTTCGATTTCTGCTTTAGTAAGTTTTTGTTTTCCTTCAAGCTCCATGAGAAAATCAACGCATTCAGTCACAAGATCGCTGTCCATTTCCTTGTAGTCCTTTGAGGTTTCAAGCAGAATTATAGCCATAAGCTTGTCCTTTAAAGACTGTTTTTCGGCGCTGAAATCTTGTCTGTTTCCCATGGATTTGTTCACCTCCTGTAATTATGATTGATAAAACGCAATACCTCCCTTCATGTATATATGACGGGAAATGCATTTTGTCACGCAAAAATTTTATGTTTTTTTGAAAAATTTTTAGAATCGCATAAAAAGAAGCAGAATTGCCATGAATATGAAGGCTGCTTTTTCCTTGATTTTCAATCTCAGTCTGTAAACTCTTGCTCTGACTGCGTGTTCAGAAATATCAAAAGCCTTTGCCAATTCTTTGTATTCCATATGTTTGGTGTAAACCATTTCAAAAAGCTCAAGCTCTTTTTCACTTAACGAAGAAAGAATGCTTTTCTTCTTTTCGTCAAGTTGTTCAGGAGTTATTTTATTATCTTCTTCCATTTCGTAGAGAATATCCGTGCTTGTCTGTGAGCCGAACACCGTTCCGAAAATAAGCTCCTTTTCTCTCTTGGCAACGGCTCTGAACTGCTCTTTGATTTTATTGTTTGCAACTTTATAGAGCCAAGCTTTTATGTACTCATCTTCAAGACCTTCATATTTTTCTTGAAATAAAAGAAAAATCTCCTGAGTAACATCAGCAGCATTTTCTTCCTTTTTGAGTCTTGAAAGACAAAGATGATATATGTCGTTATAGTATAAATTCGCAATCTCAGTCGCTCTTTCAAAACTTATCAACAAATATCACCCCTTTTCGTCAAATTATTTACATATTTGTCTAATTATAACAGTTTAATATGGTTATGTCAAAGAAAAGATTTTTGAATGTTTCTGATTATACAATTGAAAAATCGCACGGAGCCAACTTCCGATAATGCAGGAATATTTTGAAAGCGAGGAAGGACAGCGGGAACTCAGGGAATATGAACAGACTGCTGAAGAATGAGTAAGACAGTTGCAGGCGAGACGGAAGTCCCGCCTGTTTTTTTGTTACAACTTCAAAAACTGATATCTCTGATAAAAACAAAAAATCCGAACCCATTGCCGATTGGCATTAAGTTCGGATTTCTTTATTGTGGGATGAAAGATAACAACGTATTTGCTGAAATAATTGTTTTAACGGCGTTATCATACACATTCTGCTTCATCCCGAAAAAGTCCTTTCATAGTATAAACGAGGAGATGAATTAATGTCAACATTTATTGAAGAATTATACTATGGAAACATCGAGACGCAGGAATTGAATTCTGAATTGTCAGCAGACCTCAGAAATAAGCTGAGCAAGCTTACAGAAAAGGAAGAACAGCTCACGGCAAAACTTACCGCATAGGATAAGGAACGGTTTCTCGACTATGCGAATACATACAATGAGTTTTTGAGTTTAAGCAATTCAGATAGCTTTATGTCAGGTTTCAGACTCGGTGCTAAATTTACATACGACACATTTGTTACCGATTGAAAGGAAGGTACAGTTATGAATAAATCATCATTTAAACAGAATGGCGGAAGCTATAGAATGGTTGGTGATTATAGAATACCAAACATTACATTACCTGCCGAAGCAAGCAAACCGCTTGGTGTATGGGGACTGAAACGCAAAGATTATCTTATGAATCATAAACGAGTTCAGTTTAATATTATGCTTATGACAGGCACATTGTGGACTCATCTTGCGGAGGTTGATGAACAAGCGACGGATATGTTCTCTCGGCTGGTTGAACAGATGAAGGTTAAAGAAGGAATAACAGAACAACTCAAAGAAGAAAATCAAATGGAATGGGTTGCCCGTATGAATAACATCCGTAACAAAGCCATTGAAATCGTAAATATAGAAATATTATATAACTAAGCAAAACGTACAACCTTAGGATAAAAAGCCGATGGTTGTGCGTTTTTTATCTTTTCTTCGTGTTATCGTAAAATTCTAAACCTCAAATATTTTCATCTACAATGACCTGCTTATCAAATAGTCTTGAAACAGAAAAATCCAAATTTGATAGAATACCTTGAACATACGTCAATTTATCATAAATATCAACTAAAGCTTTTTGTTCCTCGATATCTGGTATATCAATTTTAATTTGTTTGAAAAAACCTGTCATATTCCAAGTGCCGTTATCAGAACTTGAAGCAAATTGTAGGAATTCTGTCCTATATTGTATTGCCAACCAACGGAGATCAATAACATACGGGGAATCCTCTTTCACATAAAGAATGTATGCATGATCGTTGATTGTATATCTTCCAGAAGGTAAAAATCTTGTGTGTCCAGCTTTTCCGTTTCTCGTTACTAACAAACCTTCTTGCCCTTCGAAAACTTTTAAAGGCTTATTGTTAATCGTACACATAGGAATTTCGCCCATTTTGGTTCTATCTTCAGTAGCACTTGAAAGGACTGTATATTTTTCGCCTTCGTTTTGCATTGCATGATAAATGAACTCTTCTGTCAGTCCGCTGTTTCCACTCATTTTATCAATAACTTTAGAAATTGGCACTGCTTTGGCTTGATATCGAGTGTATGATAACGAAGAATTTTCAATATCTTTTGCTAATTGAGCCAAATTAATTTTCGGCAATAGTGTGTGCATATTACTCAATTCGGCTATTAATTCTGCCTTGTCAAGGTAGGACGGCTCATATGGACGAATATAATATTCGGGAAGAAGTATACAATATTCATTCTGAGTGATACGTTCAATAGAAATATTTCCGCCTTTTCTCTGGCATTCAGGAATTCCTTTATCGTTTATCCAATTGGTTCCATCGCTATACAAATCATCATATTTTAGCCATCTTGTTTCTAAAACACCAGGCATTTCAATACCATCTGTGCTAACCCAACCTGATATTTCATCGTGCATCCATCCATTGCGATTGTTACGAAGCTTAGTTGGAAATCGTTTATCCGAATTTGCTAGTCCATCGTTGTCGATGATATACATCCAAATAGGTTTATCTTGTATTTTAGTGACTTTGTCGCTACGCTTTTTGATGAATAACGCATAAGTCTTTTCCTTGGTGTAAGGTGCAAAAGCGAATTTTGGCAGAGATACTATTGCATATATTTCACATTTTTCAAGTATCTCTTGACGAAGTTTTTTGTATGAAGGGTTCTCCAAAACGCCATCAGGTGTAATAATACATGCCTTGCCGCCAACCTCAAGCAAATCTATAACTTTGCATATAAATGCTATTTCCGTTCTATTTGTTGAAATCACATCTGTTTGTGCTTTAATTGTTCCACTTCCATATGGCGGATTAGTGATTACATACTGGTATTTTTTGCCGAGGGCAGTTTTTCCGTTTTGTCTTGTTGGTTTCAAAGAATTATCGGAATACATATGTGTATGGCCATCACCAACCAAAAACATATTCAATCGAGTTCTCGAAATATTCTCGTCTCTTACATCAACACCATAAAAGCATTTTTTAGAAAGAAACTCTCTTGCTTCAGTTGTCAAAGTACCGCTTTTTTCGTAGTTGTTTAACAAAACTTTAAAACTTTCGGTTAAAAATCCACCAGTGCCACATGCAGGGTCTATGATGGAAAATTCTTTCTTTTCGTTGTAAACATCTTCGTCTTGTAACAACAGTTTAGAGAATATATGTGTATAATGACGTCTTGTGAAATATTCACCAAAGTCTTTTTTCTCTTTAGAAGAAGCAAACATTTCATAAACGGCACCAAATAAATCAAAACCAGTACCATGTAAAGGTTTCATAGAATCAATTATGCTGTAAATTTGTTTTACATCATCTACACTAATAAGAGGTTTGTTTTTACCATCGCCACTTATCGCAATTCTAACCACTTCCATAACATTTTTAAATTCTTTGAAAGTAGTTTCATCTTCCAAGCGGCTTATATATCCGTTTAGATTATTCTTTACTTTTTCAGCAACCTCATCATCGCAATTGGACCAATACACCTTAGAAGCATCTTTGTTTCCGTCTATTTCTTCTTTTTCTTCAAAATATTCAAGAGCAACAAAACCAACAGTGAAGTCAATCTTTTGAACATTATCCTTAAAGTTTATACCACGATACACCCCTGCAAGTTCCCAAAGTTTCTTGTTAAAGATGGCTTCAGAAATTGTAGAGATAGAGTCAACATTTGTGTTGATTGCATCCAAGTCAGGATTTGCAGTTAATTTGTTTTTGATAAGTCTATAAATATCAATGGTCTGAAATTCACGAATAGGATTACCGTTGAGCGTTAATTGCTTTAATGTTTTAGCATTATAAAAATATGTAGTTTTGCAGTTTGTAACAATAAAATAAGGCAAACCTAATTTAGGTGCTTTAATTTTACCTTGTTTTAAAGCATCTTTCCAATCTTTATCATCAACCTTGCAATCATCTTTAGCTTCAGCATATGCAACAAGGTTTTTGATGTATTGTTCATCGTTAGTGCCGTCGTATTCAAATTCCGAAATAAGAATGTCAGGACGTTTTGAGCCTGTATATTTTGAAAAAGTTGTATCATTAACGATTTGGCGGAAGGGTATGCTTAACTGAGCTACTAACACTTCGTTTATAAGACGACTTACAGAAAGAGCCTCTTGTTTTTTCTTTGCTTTAGCCATTACTTTTACCTCCACATACATATAATGCTTTTGCGATTTGTTGCCATATTTCTTTACCGTTAGGTTTGTTTTTTGTAATACGAATCATATCTAACAGTGCCTTGTTTTGTATAAGATAATCCTTAATGTCTGCTGGAATATCATTTCTTTCAATTGCAGCTAAATCAAACAAATTGTTTTTTAACTTTGGGTGTTCTTCAAGATTAAGTATTTTAATAATAGTATTTAGCAACTCTTTTTCGGGTGGTTTATTATGTCCGTTTTCAATATCACTCAAATATGTAGGCGTTTTGTTAACATCTTTGGCTAATTGACGTATAGAAATACCTTTAGCTTGACGTACGGCGCGGAGATATTTTCCAAACTCGAAATCGTCATAATGGATTTCGAGATCTTCAAGTGAATATTCAATTGCTTTTTCAGACAAACAAACCACCTCCTTGATGTAAGTTAGTTAGCTTACAAACTATTATATAGCCAATACTTTATTTTGTCAATAAAAAACAACATAATCGATACTCTCGACTATGTTGTTCATTACTTTTTATGTTGATATTTTATTGATTTCTTTTTCTAATTTTTCAATACTTTTAAGAACAACCTCAAAATTAGGCTTGTCACCGAAAATCATATTCTGCATATGTTCGTAGTCGTCTTTCAGTGCCTGCAGATTTCTTTCGGGTGGCATTAAGCAGAGTGTACCGACTTTTGCTTCGTCATATCTTGCCCAAGGGCAACGGTAAAACTTTTCTTTGAACTGTACCACCTTGTTAAGCAACTCAATATCAGCAAGTGCTTCATCCTTAACGGGTGAATTCATCATACAGTACAAATCATAATAATGACGGGAGTATCTTGACGGGAAAGCCTTATCTTCGGGACGGAATGCCTCACGGTGAAGAATTGTGACCTTCTCCCAAAATGTTCGTTTCGGAAGCACGGTCAGAATATCCGTTGTCGGCTGAGTAAAAACCTTCGGATACTGAACAGCCGCATAAGGTGTTATAGGTCTTTCTTCGGCAGGTGTCCAAGCTGCAAGTGCACCGATTTCAAGACGGATTACCGGGAGAATTGAGTTGTCCTCAAAACTGCGGTTATATGCAAAAACAACTGTCTGCGGGTCAGTTTCATCTATGTAGCAATTAACCGATGTGCTGAGCTCGTTCTGCAAATCTGCGATAATTGCCGGCATAAAAGTTTTTTTCAAAAATTCTTCTGTGCGTCGATTTGCTTCTTTATTGAAAATATCCTGTTTTGTGTTACTGCGTTCTTCCCAAGGCTCGTTAAGGTCAAAGCCGATAACTCGCCAATCGAGAATAAGGTCGATATCTTCGGAGAATCGCTCAATAAGACCGTAGGATTTTGAAAGGCTTGTTCCTCCTTTGAACGCAATGCTGTCTTTCCACTCACAACGGTGAAAAAGATAATCAAGCATAAAGCACACCCAAAAGTCTTTTTCAATAATTGCATTTGTAAGACCCATTTTTGCTGCAGTGTTCTGAAACAGAGCCTTGCGGTCATTTTCTTTTATTGTTGCAATGTTGCGCATAATTCAACTCCTGCAAATCAGTTTGATGTACTCATATATCCAAGAAGTAGCCGCTTTTGCTTCGGTGAGAAGTGCTTGCTTTTCGCTGTCGGCAAGATTGTTTTTCAGTTTTGTTAAAACAGTATCGTCAACATTATCTTTACCGAGAGCTTTCAATGCTTGTACTACAAGTGCAGTTTTATATGAGAGCTTGGATATCTCTTTGTTGGTTGTCCTTTTAAATTTTATAGTTGTCTGCTCATAGGTGTATTCTTTGTAATTGCCGTCACTTACATAAACCCAAGTGGCAGGAATCTGCGTTGAAAGTCCGAGTAAATTTAATGCAGTATCACCGCAGGGAACAATAGTCCAACCGTAATTTCGTGCAAGAGCGTGTGCGACTGCATCAGGCTCAGGGGCAACATACTCACCGAGAAAATCGTTGTATTCGGGTTTGTAGTAAACACCACGCATTATTTTTGAAACAATTTTTTCCGTTTCCAATCGTGTCAGACATACACTGGCTGTCTTTTTATCTGTAAGCAGAACAAAATCAATCGGCACAAAAACCGTACCAACCTCTGCTCTTTGAATATCATTTTTTATTTGTGATAAAATAGCAGGTCGTTCCATAAACTCACCTCGTTGAAAATAGTATATACTTTTTTCAACGAAATATCAAGAAGAAATTTCAAGATAAGATAATATTACTTTAATTAATAAAAAATTTGGGGATAAAAATTTGAAAAATATCTTGACAAAAGAACATTTGTTCTGTATAATGTAGTCACAATCAAAAAGACAATTGAATATTGATTGCACTTCGGTGCATAAGGCAACTCAGAAATAATACTCAAATAGCCGTTACATTTCTTATGAACACTTTGCTTAAAAGGCTTGAATTTAATGCCCTTAAGGAAGTTGTTGGTATGGAATGTAACGGCTATTTTTGTTTTGTGCGTAAAAGCGAGGGTGAATTTGCACCCTCGCTCATGCCTGCAGAAAAATTTCTGAATTGTCAGGAACATTTTGTCGTACTTGTGTCGATATATAAGTGAGAAATGTTCCTCAAGCTGCAGGCAGAAGCCTCGCAGAGCCCACGGACATCTTTACAGACGGTCAGGCTGAAAGTGTCATAGTGGGTTACGCACTTTGAAAAAGTAGCGGAACAAAAATCAGCGAAAGGAGGTGAAAAAATGAGAAGTAATTACAGCGTTGCAAGGGTAGTTACTCATACGCAATCAACTATTGGTAAATATGAAAGACACAACGAACGCAAGAACGAACACTATCAGAATATGAATGTAGATTTATCACGGACCGAGATGAATATGCATTTCAAAAGCTGCGGTGAACTGACCTACAACGAGCAGTTAGACAAGCTTATTTCAGACGGTAAGGTTTCTATGCGTGGACTTAAAAAGGATGCGAAGGTGTTTGATGAGGTAATTTTTGATGTCAATACAGACTACTTTGAAAAACACGGAGGTTATGAATATGCAAAGAAATTCTATGCAGATGCTTATCGTTTTGCAGTTGCTTTGTACGGTGAAGAAAATATCATTTCAGCCGTAATGCATGCAGATGAACTAAACATAGCACTGTCCGAAGAAAAAGGGAAACCTATCTATCACTACCACATGCATCTTGTCGCTCTGCCCGTTGTCGAAAAGCAAATACTTTGGACTAAACGGTGTAAGGACAAATCTTTGGTTGGAAAAGTAAAAGAAACAGTCAATCAGATAAGTCATTCAAAGAAATGGAAATCACCGCAGGCAGTTGATGAAAACGGTAACCCCCGATACAACGAAAAAGGCAAGCCAATTTTAATCCCGTCATATAGCATCTTACAGGATGACTTTTTTGAATATATGA
This sequence comes from Acutalibacteraceae bacterium, assembly GCA_045542715.1. Lineage (GTDB taxonomy): Bacteria > Bacillota > Clostridia > Oscillospirales > Acutalibacteraceae > CAG-177. Next base: position 3,636 of record JAZQLN010000002.1, on the reverse strand, counting down.
ACTCCGCAGGATACACAGACATTATAAGAGGCATTAAAGGTAGCACAACAGAACATTTAACTGGTCTGCAATATGAAATACAACAGGATACAAAACGCTTAAAGGATATTGAAAGTAAACTGCAAAAAACAGAAACACAATATGAAGAAGTCAAAACAGTACACAAAATGTTTTCGGAAATCGAAAGCATGGGAAAGAAAACTCTGACCGGTAAGGTAACGGTTTCAAAAGAAGATTACGACGATTTAAGCAATAAGGCAAAGGAATGCGTTATCGTAAGAAGTCAGGTAAAAACACTTGAAGAAGAAAACAAAAGACTCTCTAAAAGATGCTGGGATTTACAGAGCAGAATCAACAGACTTGAAGCACAGCTATATGAATTGAAACAGGTTTGTGCTCCGTATTTGGAAGCCTTGAAAGCTATGCCTGAAAAGGTAAAGGCATTTATTGATGATGTTCTGAAAACTGTCCGAAAGGACAAGCCGGAACAACAAGTAAAAATTAGAAATGGAAGGAAGTATAAAAATTATGAAAGATAAAAAAGAATCTTTATTGGAAAAAGCGGCTAAAGTTTTTACTGAGCCGACAAAGGAATTAAACATACCCCTTGATGAATTGCAGCCATTCAGGAATCACCCGTACAAGGTATGTGATGATGAAGAGATGGAAATGCTGACTCAAAGCATAAAAGAAAACGGAGTCCTCACACCGATAATCGTAACATATATGGATGTGAGAAAAACCAAGTATGACATCATATCGGGTCACCGCAGATATTTAGCCTGCAAAAAGTTGGGGCTTGAAACAATACCTGCCGTATTTAAAGAACTCACTTATGAAGAAGCGGTTATTGCTATGGTTGATTCCAATTTGCAGAGAGAACATATCTTACCGTCCGAAAAAGCGAAGGCATACAAAATGAAAATGGATGCAATGAAACAACAAGGCAGGCGAACGGATTTAACTTCGGTCCAACTTGGTCCGAAGTTGGCGGCAGAGGATATTTCGACAGAAGACAGTCCGTCACAAGTAAAGAGGTATATACGGCTGACAAAGCTGATACCCGAGTTGCTTGACAAAGTTGATGAAGGCAAAATCGCACTCACACCTGCTGTTGAACTTTCATATCTGCGTGGAGATGAGCAAAAGAATCTGCTTGAAACAATGAACAGTGAAGATTGCACACCCTCACTGTCACAGGCACAGCAGTTACGTAACTTATCCCTTGCGGAATTGCTTACTATGGACCAAATCTTTGCAGTGATGAGTAAGTCAAAAGCGAATCAGAAAGAAAAGATAACCATAAAACTTGATGACATACGGAAATTCATACCCAAAGACTATACGCAAAAGCAGGTCAGTGAGTTATTAATCGCTTTGCTTGAAAAATGGTCTAAACAACAGAACAAAACCAGAAGTGATAAGGGGGCAAGATAATGAAATATTGGCAAATGTTAAAATTCAAGATTATCGAAACATTCAACAATACCCGTGCTGAACTGAAACTCAAAGAAGATGATGCGAACGAATATGTCATCAACGGCGTGCGTTATGTAGTTTCAACACAGTACAGTAAAACCGAAACAATGACACTCAAAGACAGAATAAAAAAACATATAGGTAGCGATTTTGCACATTTGACAACCGCTGAAGATATAAATACAATTAACAAAGAATGTGTATGTATGACTGCCGGAAAGGAGGACTAATGCAGTCAAATAATAGTGGCATTACTGCTCTCTACTGCCGTCTCTCCCGAGATGACGGCAATAAAGAAAATGAGAGTAACTCTATCGAGAATCAAAAATTGATGTTAACGAGGTATGCTAAGGAGAAAGGTTTTGAAAACACCAGATTTTATGTTGATGATGGGTTTACCGGTACGAACTTCAACCGACCCGATTTCAAACGAATGATGGAGGATGTTGAAGCCGGATATGTCTCAACCATAATAGTTAAAGATATGTCTCGATTCGGCAGAAACTATGTTGAGGTTGGTCTGTACACCGAATCGTATTTTCCCGAAAACAACATACGCTTTATAGCCATTACAGATTTAGTTGACAGTGCTGACGGTGAAAATGAAATAATCCCGTTCAAGAATGTTATGAACGAGATGTATGCAAGAGATATTTCGAAGAAAGTACGGTCAGCCAAAAGAATCCGTGGCAATATGGGTGAACCGCTTTCTCAACCACCTTACGGATATATGAAAGACCCACAGAATCCGAAAAGGTGGGTTGTTGAGCCTGAAGCTGCAAAGGTTGTAAAAGAAATCTTCAGACTTTACCTTGAAGGCTACGGTCAGGAGAAAATTGCATGGCATCTGCAGGATAATGGTATAAAGAATTGTACAGCATATTGGCAAGAAAGAGGTATAGGCAGAGGCGGTAAAAAGGTGCAGCCTAATCCTTATAAATGGAAAAGCTCAACTATCCGTCAGATTCTTGTTCGTCAGGAATATTGCGGTGATGTGGTGAATTTCAAAACCTATTCCAAATCCTTCAAAAACAAGAAACGGCATATGAGTCCGAAAGAAGATTTAAAAATCTTCAAGGATGTTCACGAACCAATAATTTCCCGTGACACCTATGAAGCAGTACAAAGACTTGTTGGTACTTGTAAGCGCCGTGATCCATTGCCGCAGAACGGAAAGAAGAACATCTTTTGTGATTTTCTTGTTTGTGCCGAATGCGGCCATAAGCTGTGGTATCATGTAAACACCCGAAACAAAGATATTCACTATTTCAGTTGTTCTAATTATGTAAAGGATTACAGAGGCAGTTGCCAACACAGGCATTATGTAAGAGCAGATGCCATTGAACAAATTGTTTCGATGGAAATCAAGAAACTTGCAAACTACCTTAAGCATAATGAGGACGAGCTCGTTGAAGTGCTTACAATGAAAACTGAAGCGGATATTCAGGCTGAAAGAAAATATCTTAATGCAGAGCTGCAAAGATGTACTTCTCGACAGAATACCGTAAACTCTCTTTACGAAAAACTTTATGAGGATAATGCTTTAGGTAAGGTTACGGATGCTTGGTTCCTGCATATGTCTCAGAAATATGAGATAGAAAAAGCGGAGTTGAAAAAGAAAACAGCAAAGATTCACGAGGACCTTGAAGTTTTGAATGAAAGAAAAAAGGATAAAGATGTGTTTGTGGAATCTGTAAGACGGTTTATCCAGATGGACAAACTTACAACACCGCTTCTCAGAGAACTCATTGATCACATTGACGTTTATGAAACAGAGGGCACGGGTAAGAACAAAACTCAGAGAATTGTTATCTATTACCGTTTTGTAGGGAACATTGAAATTCCTTCAGATGAAGAAAATCTCAAAATGGATATGAGACAAGGTATGGCAGTTGAATACCTTACGGCATAACAAAAAAGAGCAGGTTTTGTCCTGCTCGATACATAATCAAATACTATGAAAAAACAAAGAAAAATCAAGTGTTCATCACTTAAATCCGTAATGAACACTCGAAATGGTGGAAGAGGGTGGATTCGAACCACCGAAGTCGTTGACGGCAGATTTACAGTCTGCTCCCTTTGGCCGCTCGGGAACTCTTCCATATTAAATTGGAGCTGGTGGACGGACTCGAACCCCCGACCTGCTGATTACAAATC
>JAZQLN010000001.1:0-29455 GCA_045542715.1 Acutalibacteraceae bacterium | reverse complement strand
CAGAACAACCCTGATTCTCGATATCTTTGCCGAAAGAGCAAGGAGCAACGAAGGTAAGCTTCAGGTTGAGCTTGCTCAGCTGCGCTATTCTCTTCCCCGACTTACGGGTCAGGGCGTCAAGCTTTCCCGTCTCGGCGGCGGGATCGGTACAAGAGGTCCCGGTGAAACAAAGCTTGAATCCGATAAACGTCATATCCGCAGACGAATCAAATCCCTTGAAGAGGAATTTGAGGCACTTGAAAAAAGACGTGGTCTCGCAAGGGCGAGGCGTGAAAAAGACGGCGTTGAAACCGTTGTTATCGTCGGCTACACCAATGCAGGCAAATCAACTCTCATGAATGCTCTCACCGAGGCAGGCGTACTTGCTCAGGATAAGCTTTTTGCAACCCTTGACCCCACTTCAAGAGCATTAACTCTCCCCGACGGCAGAAAGGTTATGCTTATCGATACCGTAGGATTTATCCGCAGACTTCCCCATCATCTTGTCGAAGCTTTCAAGTCAACACTTGAAGAAGCGGCTTGTGCAAAGGTTATTCTCAACGTCTGCGATGCTTCCGACCCCGAATGCGGTGAGCATATAAAAGTTACCAATGATTTGCTTGAAGAATTGGGATGCTCGGGCAAACCCGTTATCCCCGTTTTCAACAAATGCGACCTTCCCGAAGCAAATGATAATCTTCTTTTTGAGCCGAATTCCGTTATGATTTCCGCTCTTGAAGAAAAGGGATTTGACAAGCTTCTTGACGCAATATCAAAAGCACTTCCGCCCACAAGAGCGAGGGCAGAAATGCTTATCCCCTATTCCGACGGCGGTGCGGCGGCAATTCTCCGCAAAGACAGCGTTATTCTTGCCGAGGAATACCGTGCCGACGGACTCTATTTTGAACTCGTTGCAGATGTTGCAATGATTGATAAATATCAGAAATACTGCATTTTCGGTGAATGATTCACTCGACTCTGAGAATTCTGAGGGTATAATAATCGATATACGCCCTCACATATTCACCCTCAAAAATGCATTCCGCAATATAACAGATTTGCTCTTTACCGCCGATGTCTGCATAGCAGATGTCGGCTTTTTCCATAGTCAGGTTGGGAGGCAGTCTGCCTGAAAAATCGGGAATTTCCGTATCGGAATAAATATCGGTGCGGTAATTTTTTATAAATTCCGATGCGTCAAAAAATGATATTTCTCCGCTTGCCAGACAGACTTCAGCACGTATTTCGGCTGTCAGAAGCAGAATACCGTTTATTCTCGGCACAAAAACAAAGTTTGCCGTGAATTCGGATTTTTCCGTTTCAAGCACAACACAATCTTTGTAACCGCACTCAAGAAGAAACTTTTCCGCTTTTTTCACGGCATCATCAATGCCGAATTCCGCCGTACGGCAGGGTAAAGGATTCACAAATCTGCACAGCATACCACCGTTTTTGCAGATTTCAACAGCCGTGTCACTGTGATAAAAAGAATAGACTTCAATTTCCCCGTCAGCCTGATTTTCCCGCCACAGTGCGGGATTTATTTTTATATATCCGCTTGCAATTTTTCTTGCCGAGTCCGCGGATATATGCTCTTTGCCGTCAAGGAAGAAAAGCCCTTGCTTCGTTGACGCCACGGGCGAAATAATCGAAAAAACATCCTTCTCTTTTCCGTTTGAATAATCAAGATAATCTTCAAAATACGGCTTTTCCTCGGCAAAATACACACTTCCGAATTCCAGAAGCGAATACATTCCGCCGACGATTCCCGTTGATAAATCGCTCAGGTGATAATATATTCCTCTTGCATAATCCGCAAGCTTTTTTGCGGATTCACGCTGATTTCCGTTGCCCGAAAAGCTCTCCGCAAAATCACCGACTCCGCTTATAAACCTGCTGATATTCCTTGATTTCTCGCTGTTAAAGGAGGACAGACAGCTCTGTGCCGCCATTGCATTTGAGCAGACAAAAGCCGAATTTTCGCTCAATGCATCGTCTGCCGAAACCGCAAGCAGCCGCAGACCCGAGCTGATGAAATGACAGTATTCGCAGAGGGAAACAAGGCTCGAAAAACGAACTTTTTCAAGCGTTTCCTCGTACTCCGACTTTGCGTGTGCCGAAAATATTCCCGAAGCGGCAAAAACAATACAAGCCGCCGTTAAATACGCAATGACCCTTATGAATTTTCTGCGTCTGACCATAAAAAATCACCCTGCTTTCACTAATAAAAGTGTGCAGGGTGATAAATTTTATTAATGGAAATTATTTAACAAGAAGTGATTCACCTGTCATCTGTGCAGGCTGTTCAATGCCCATGATATCGAGCATTGTGGGAGCGATATCGCAAAGCTTACCGCCGTTTTCTCTGAGCTTGCAGTCATGACCCACAACAACAAAGGGAACAGGATTTGTTGTGTGTGCGGTGAAGGGTGAGCCGTCAGGCTCATACATCTTGTCTGCGTTGCCGTGGTCAGCAGTGATAAGCATAACGCCGCCCTTTGCGGAAACAGCATCGCAAATCTTGCCGACACAGGTATCAACAGCCTCAACAGCTGCTACCGCTGCATCGAATACACCTGTATGACCGACCATATCGCAGTTTGCATAGTTGAGAATGATAACGTCATATTTATCTGTATCGATAGCTTCAAGAAGCTTATCTGTCACTTCGTAAGCACTCATTTCAGGCTGCATATCATAAGTTGCAACTGCAGGTGACTTAACGAGGATTCTGTCCTCGCCGTCATACTGCTTTTCAACACCGCCGTTGAAGAAGAATGTTACATGTGCATATTTTTCTGTTTCGGCAATACGGAGCTGAGTCATGCCCTTTGCTGAAAGATATTCGCCGAATGTATTATCAAGAGTCTGAGGCTTGAATGCAACGTTAACGTTGGGCATTGTTGCGTCATACTGAGTCATGCAGACATAGTAAAGACCCTTGAGCTGTTCACGTTCAAAACCGCTGAATTCAGCATCAACAAAAGCTCTTGTGATTTCTCTTGCTCTGTCGGGACGGAAGTTGAAGAATACAACAGAGTCGTTATCCGAAACAGGCTGTGCATCGTTTGCTACAGCAGGAACGATGAATTCGTCTGTTACGTCGTTCTTATATGATTCTTCAATCATTTCACAACCGCAGTCAAACTTAACGCCTTCGCACTTTGTCATTGCATCGTATGCCTTGACAACTCTTTCCCAGCGGTTATCTCTGTCCATTGCGTAGTATCTGCCGATGATTGTTGCGATTTTGCCTGCACCGATTTCAGCGCACTTCTTATAAAGGTCAGCAACAAAATCCTTACCTGATGTGGGAGGCACGTCTCTGCCGTCCATAAGGCAATGAACAAAAATCTTTTCAAGACCCATATCCTTAGCCATCTTGATAAGACCGTAAAGGTGAGTGTTGTGGCTGTGTACACCGCCGTCGGAAAGAAGACCCATAAGGTGAAGTGCGGAGTTATTCTTTTTGCAGTTTTCAATTGCACCGAGGAGTGCTTCGTTTTCAAAGAAATCGCCGTCATTGATTGACTTTGTGATTCTTGTAAGCTCCTGATAAACAACACGGCCTGCACCGATATTGGTGTGACCAACTTCGCTGTTACCCATCTGACCGTCGGGAAGACCGACATCCATACCTGATGCGCCGATATATGTCATGGGGTTTTCAGCCATGATTTTATCAAGATTTGGAGTCTTTGCAGCGGCAATTGCGTTGCCGTAATCGCTGTCATTTCTGCCGAAGCCGTCCATGATGCAAAGAAGAACGGGTTTTTTGCTCATAGTAAACATTCCTTTCAAAAATACAGGGGTCGATGACGACCCCCATAGAAAAATTCTTATTTTGAAGCTGCTGCAACGATAGCTGCAAACTTCTCTGCAACGAGTGATGCACCGCCGATAAGACCGCCGTCAACATCATACTGAGCAAGAAGCTCTGCTGCGTTTGCATCGTTCATTGAACCGCCGTACTGAATAACGAACTTGTCTGCTGCATCCTTTGTGTAAAGCTCTGCGATAAGAGCACGGATAACCGCACAAACTTCGTTAGCCTGCTCGGGAGTTGCTGTGAGACCTGTACCGATAGCCCAAACGGGTTCGTAAGCGATGATGATGTTTGCAAGCTCAGCCTCTGAAACGCCTGAGAGAGCAACCTTTGTCTGAAGTCTTACAACTTCTGCAGTGATGCCGAGTTCTCTTTCCTTGAGAACTTCGCCTACGCAGAGGATAACCTTAAGACCTGCGTTAAGAGCAGCTCTTACGCGGTCACGTACTGTTTCGTCTGTTTCACCGAAATACTGTCTTCTTTCTGAGTGACCGATGATAACATAGGGAACGCCTGCTGCCTTGAGCATTTCAGCCGATACTTCGCCTGTGAAAGCACCTTTTTCTGCCCAGTGGCAGTTTTCGGCACCGATTTTGATGTTTGAGCCTTCAGCTGCTTCCATAGCTGCGTAAAGGTCGATATAGGGAGCACAGATAACAACGTCGCAATCAGCGTCTGCAACGAGGGGCTTCATAGCTTCAATGAGAGCCTTTGTCTGTTCGGGATTGTTGTTCATTTTCCAGTTGCCTGCAATAACAGGTCTGCGGAGTGATTTATCCATTTGGATTACATCCTTTCATCTTTTTTAAAAACCATTTTAACGGATTTCCGTCTATATATTGCCACATTTCGTCATAGTCAGCCTGACCGCGGATTATGTGGTCGTGGTATGAGCGTTGCCATAATTCATCGCCATATAAATTTGTTGTATATGACTTGAATCTTTTCATGATTTCAGGAATATCAATGCCTGCCTTACCGTTTTCCTCATTATAAACCGAAATAATCATATGAATATGATTTGGCATAACAACATACTTATCAACAGTAATATCAGGATATCGGTTTATATAGTTGATTGATTTTTCAACCGTTAATCCTATATCCGTCAGTTCTGTTTTCGGGACGGCACAGAGGCCGTCCCCTACGATTTTACCTAATTTATGCTCTTTGTTTTTCGTGCAGAGCGTTATTGAATATGCACCATTCTGAGAATAATCATATTCTTTTAACCTCAACGGTTTTCTTTTTGGTAAATCCATATTGCATAACATCCGTGTAGGGGACGGCCTCCGTGCCGTCCCGAACCGATATTGTCAATTCAAAATTATTTATCGTTAACTGCTTCGATGCCGGGGAGAGCCTTACCCTCAAGGAACTCAAGTGATGCACCGCCGCCTGTTGAGATATGAGTCATCTTGTCGCCGAAGCCGAGTGTGTTAACAGCTGCTGCTGAGTCGCCGCCGCCGATGATTGTTACTGCATCTGTTTCAGCAAGTGCCTTTGCAACTGCGATTGTGCCTGCTGCAAGAGTGGGATTCTCGAAAACGCCCATGGGGCCGTTCCATACAACTGTCTTTGCGCTCTTAACTGCTTCTGCATAGAGTTCAGCTGTCTTGGGTCCGATGTCAAGACCTTCAACGTCAGCAGGAATTGCATCTGCTGCGTAAACTGCTGTTTCGATGGGAGCATCGATGGGGTTGGGGAAGCCTGCTGCTGTTACAACGTCAACGGGAAGAAGGATCTTAACGCCCTTTTCTTCTGCCTTTGCAAGCATATTCTTGCAGTAATCAATCTTGCTTTCGTCAAGAAGTGAGTTGCCGACGCTGTAGCCCTGAGCAGCAAGGAATGTGTAAGCCATACCGCCGCCGATGATGAGTGTGTCAGCCTTGTTGAGAAGGTTTTCGATAACGTTGAGCTTATCTGCAACCTTTGCACCGCCGAGGATTGTTACGAAGGGTCTTTCGGGAGCTTCAACAGCGTTGCCGAGGTACTTGAGTTCTTTGCCCATGAGGTAACCGACAGCTGCTTCTTCTACGAATGCTGTTACGCCTACTGTTGAGCAGTGTGCTCTGTGAGCAGCACCGAATGCATCGTTAACATACATTTCGCAGATGCTTGCAAGATCCTTTGAGAAAGCTTCGCCGTTCTTTGTTTCTTCTGCACGGAAACGTGTGTTTTCAAGAAGAACAACGTCGCCGTCATTCATAGCGGCAACAGCAGCCTTTGCATTTTCGCCGACAACTGTATCGTCAGCAGCAAAAACAACTTCCTTGCCGAGCTTTTCGCTGAGTCTTGCAGCTACGGGAGCAAGCGAGAACTTTGCTTCGGGACCGTTCTTGGGTTTGCCGAGATGTGAGCAAAGGATAACCTTAGCACCGTCGTTGATGAGTTTCTGTATTGTGGGGAGGGCTGCGTTGATTCTGTTTTCATCTGTGATAACGCCTTCCTTGAGAGGCACGTTGAAGTCGCAGCGAACAAGAACCTTCTTGCCCTTTGCATTGATGTCGTCTACTGTTTTCTTGTTAAGTAAGCTCATTTTTGTCAATCCTTTCAGAAAAATAAAATTTCATGGAACATACTTTACCAATTACTTATTTTATAATATTATGTCAAATATTTCAAGTATTATTTATCGGCAAAATGCCGAATATAAGGCAGTTTTGACGACTATTTTCATCTTGACTTTACAAGCGGTTTTTGGTAGAATGGTTTGCGTCGGAAAATTATACATCTGCCCTCTTAGTTCAATGGATAGAATAAGGTCCTCCTAAGACTTAGATATCGGTTCGATCCCGGTAGAGGGTGCCAGAAAAGCACAAAACGGAGATGCTCGGTCAGCATCTCCGTTTTAATTTTTATTCTGCCGAAATACCTGCAAAAAGCTCTTTCATAAGCTGAATGAAGGTTGCAAACAAATTCTTGACAAGGTCAAGGAATTCAGGCTGCTGAAGAGTATAGCCGGGGTTGTTGGCTGTCATGGGCTTGAGCGAGTCACCCTGATTTTCTTCGCCTTCATATACCATATACTGAGGGAATCTTTCCTCGCTGAAAACAGTCATCTTTTCGCCGTCATTATACATATCATAACGGAGAATTGTGTACATAAGCTCGTCAACGACCCAGGGGAAATTGTTGTGGTCAAGATTCTTGACATACCATGTTGTGTCACGGAACATACCTGTTGATGAATCAATTGATTTATCGGGTGAGATATATTTACCCATGCCGTTCACAACCCGAGAAGTGATATAAAACGGATCAAGAGTTTCTCCCACGGGTGCAATCGTTGTACCGGGTGCCTGCTGCTGTGCGGTTACGATTGTGTCGCTCTGATGTCCCGCATCCTCCATGATGGGATAAAGCTGATAGCCGTATTTTGTGATGTTATAAACATTAACGCCGTCACGTTCCATCTGACGGAACATATAGTTAATGTTATTTGCAACATTGTAGTGATAATTATCAAGCTTAGCGATGAGACCTGCCCATTCTTCCTCAACGCCTGCAAAGATATAGTCTCTTGCGGATTCGTATCTGTCGGGAGATACCATTGACCAGTAGCCGGGAGTTGTTGCATAGCTTACACGCATAACATCGGGAACAACAAGACGGGCAACCTTGGGAGCAGTCATGTTGAAATAATCCATTGTCAGATCAAGGCCGTAGGTCTGGTTTGCCATTGTGATAACCTGCTTGATGAAGGTTAAGATTGTTGTATCGTCAAGAGTCTGGGTTGCAAAATAATCAACCGCATCGGGATCAAACACAAGCTCACCGTTGAAGAGAGAGTTTGTTATTGCGGTACCGTTCATGATTGCGTTGTAAAGAAGAACATCTTCAACATCATCCCAACCATATTCGGCAAAGTATGCGGCAAGGATGTTTGTGCCGAGGCAGCGGGCAAGAATTTTGATTTTTGAGTGACCTGTTACTTCCTTGACCTTCTGGATATAAGCATAAAGCTCGTCTGCGGTTTCGCAGGGGTCAAGACGGCAGTCATACTGGAAGAAATACTGATAAAGCTGGTTTTTTGCCTGCTCGGGAGTTGTTGCCTGACCGGCAGATTTGTGATGGTCATAGATGTTTTTGTTTCTCCAGTTGATGTGCGAAGGAATACCGGAGGTGTTATCTATATTACCGTTCTTATCAAGAGCGTAATCATCATAAATTTCGGCAAAAATTTCTGTTATACGCTTACGGAAAGGCTCGAAATCATCTTCAATATATCCCTTCGCATAGATGGGAACAACTTCCTTGGCATATTCCATAAGTGCATCGCTGTCGATATAGGGAAGCTCTGTGTTTGTTCCGCCCTCGTTATCCAGCGGAAGGTCTTTGTTCTGAAGAAGCTGTGCTCTGCCTCTGACATAGATAATGGGGATTTCGTCGCATTCGCAAACAGTCTGAGCGTTAGCAGCAACGGGTGCGATTGCAAGGAATACCACAACAAAGCTCATGACAAATGCGAGAAGCTTTTTGATTTTCATGTTGTCCACCTCTGTAAAATTTTTAATGACACATAACTCATTCTATCATATTTGTAAAAAATGTCAATAAGACAAAACCGGACAAATATCGCAAAAAGAGTCTGCTCGGTTATAAGCAGACTCTTTGAAAATTCAAAGCACAAATGACAAAACCGTAAATACAGCCCACAGAATAAAAGTGATTGCATATTTTTCCGCATATGCACCGATAAGTGTTATGAACGAGGGAACGATTGCAAGAATTCTTCCGATAATGTTTCCTTTTTTCTGTCTGTAGAGCAAATCGTTAAGATTGTATGCATCCTCAACAAGCGGAAAGAGGTTGCAGAGAAGCGATATGCCCACATACATCATAAGAACATAGAGAATGAAAAGTCCGATTGAATCCGAGGGTCTGATGCCCATATATCTCAGATTCAGGAAGCCCGCAAAGAAAATGGGGAAGCCCGTCATAAGATTCATAAAACCCGGTCCCGTTGCGATAAGATAAGCCGCAAACCCTTTCTTTGCAAGAGCGTGTTCAACATGACCGCAAGCCTCGTCTATTCTCAGATATCCGGGAATCTCAACAGGGACACCGAGTATCTTGCAGGTAAGATGCTCCCAGAAACCTCTGATATAAGCTCCGGGGAATGTTAAAATCTTTGATAAAATATAAAGCTTTGTCATCATGCCAGATCGCACACTCCTTCCGTAAGAACCTGCTCAACGGTCTTTTCGCCGTTGATTATGGAAAGAACCTGTTCAGAAAGTTCTTCTTCGGAATAATAGGTAAGAATTTCTTCGATATAAATTGCATTTTCGCTTGTGCCCGTACCCTTGTCACGGCAAAGAACGGAACAGAGATAAAGGGTGTTGTTAAGCTGAGGTGTGTAAGCACTGCTGTCACCCATATAAGCATAGAGCATATACGCGTTGCTGTCTGCAGCATATGCTTCTTCATATGCCATATCGTAATCGCCTTCCATAAGGTAGATAAGAGCAAGCTGACGGTGAAGCTCGGGAACTGATTCATACTGCTCAAATGCTTCTTCGAGCAGAAGCTTTGCTTTATCGTATTCGCCCTGAACTCTGAGAAGAGTTGCTTCAAGAACATAGGCGGTATCATAGCCTTCGTTGTTGGCTTTGAATTCGGCAAGGATTCTGTTGGCTTCGTCGCTGTCTTTGTTTGAAAGAGCTATTCTGAGCTTGAGCTCATATGCACCGAACTTGGTTTTGTCCATGCTTGTGAGGGCATCAAGATACTTCAATGCACCTTCGGTGTCACCCGAATCGTAAAGCTCACCTGCGTAATCCTGATAATACAGCCACGCATACTTTTCCGCATCCTCGCCGGCACTCTTTTCAACAGCATCAAGATATTTGAGCTTCACTTCGGATGTGTCGCCGTAGGTCTGAGCAGAATTATAAAGGAAGTAGTTGATGTAAACATCGCTGACACCTTCCTGACCCAAAGCCTTGCTGATATCAGCATAGGTTGTTTCTTTGTCCGCAGTGCCGCTGAGCATTGCGTCAATGGGGTCCATGACAGCCTCATATGATGCGATGTAGTCTTCGCGGATCTGAGCATATTTTCTGAGACCCGGATACTTTTCAAGAGCACCGTCGCCGAAAAGGCTTTCGGCAACCTGGATAGCCTCAAGGGGTGAATAGCTGTTTGCAACAGCGTTGACTATCTTGAGATTAAGACCGTTGCCGGTTTTTACAAGAGGAGTGGTTTTGCCGAGAATGGTGTGAACTTCTTCAACAATACCCGAAACACCTCTGTATTCGTTATATGCGGTATACCAGCAATTCTTTGCGGCAAATTCATCGCCTCGGACAATCTGCACTGCAGGTGCACTGACAAGCACGGCAAGCACAAACGCAACAAAGCTTGCGGCAACAACCGCAAAACCGCTTACCCAGCCAAGGAAAGGAATCTTTCTCTTAAGCATTGCGGTTTCGCACTCAACGCAGTAATTGCTGTCATCTGATTTTTTTCTTTCTCCGCAGATGCAGCAAAGCTCCTCTTCGCTGATTTCTTCCGCAGCTTCTTCATCTTCGGATTCCCCGGAACTTTCGTCTGTTTCTTCCGCTGAGGCTTCGGAGACTTCTTCTTCCGATGTATCCGCTTCTGTTTCTTCTGTCTCTGTTTCTTCGGAAATTTCGTTGGTTTCTTCAACGGTTTCCTCTGCAGCCTCAACAGCTTCTGTTTCTTCTTCGGGAATACCGTTTATTTTTTCGTTATCCAATCGCTTTTCCTCCTTCATAAATCTATAGATTATTATTTTACCATTTATTGTTCAAAAGTTCAAATATTTTTTTGATAATTTACATATTATTCATTATAAATATTACCCCTTTAATTTTTCGGAACGCTGTGATATAATTGTTCCGTAACAAATCTGACATCCGGAGGACATTATGAAAGAAATCAACATCAGAGATATCAAAGAAAATCCCGTTTCGCTTATCGCAGACGGCTGGGGTCTTGTTACCGCAGGCAATGAAGAAAAATTCAACACCATGACCGTCAGCTGGGGTGCAGTGGGTGAAATCTGGGGCAAGGATGCTGTTTTTATTTTCATCCGTCCGCAGAGATACACATTTGAATTCCTTGAAAAAGAGGAGATCTTCACGCTCTCATTCTACGGTGCCGAACACAAAAAAGCTCTCGGATTCTGCGGCAAAACAAGCGGCAGAGATACCGACAAGGCAGCAGAGTGCGGCTTCACTCCCCTGTTCACCGACGGCGGAGTTACCTTTGAAGAAGCCGAATATACCATCGTATGCCGTAAAATGGCATCGCAGTTCATAGACCCCGACGGCTTTGAGGATTCCGCAATAGAAAACAACTATGCCGACAAGGATTACCATAAGGTCTATGTGGGCGAAATATTAAAGGTATATGAAAAATAATATATTAAGGCACATCTGCGGGTGTGCCTTAATTTTTACAAAGATTTTTCTTTAAAAAATGTCACCTTTTGCACTTCCGGTACGTGTATATGGTGAAAGACAAGTGAAGGGGGCGATATCTTGCCCGGAAAAATCGTTAAATTTCCGCCTGACCCCGAACGTGCCGTCGAAATCTACGGCAACAGTCTTTATCGGCTGTGTTCGGTCATGACGGGGAATAAGGAAGATGCTCAGGATGCGGTTCAGGAATGCTTTCTGCGTTACATAACAAAAGCACCCGGCTTCAGAGATGAGGAACACGAAAAAGCATGGCTCATCCGTGTTTCGGCAAACATCTGCCGCGATATCCTGCGGAAAAGAAAACACCAAAGCTTTTTAAGCCTTGATGACATACGAAATCTTGCGGCGAGCGAGGATAATGCGCAAATCCTCGGTCTGCTTGTTTCGCTGGATGAAAAATACAGGATTATTATTCATCTGCACTATGTTGAAGGCTACAAAACGGATGAGATATCTTCGATGCTTGATATTTCCCGTGCCGCAGTCAAAAAGCGTCTGCAGAGAGGACGCGAAATGCTGCGTGAAATCTACGATAAGGAGGTGAACGGCAATGGATTTTGATAAAATCAAGCCTGCGGTTGAGTCAATTCAGCTCAGCGAAACGCAAAAAGAGGATATTCTGAATGCCTGCAAAGGCAAAAAGAGAAAATTCAACTACAAGCCCCTTGCAACGGTTGCGGCGGTTATTGTCATAACGCTTGTGTGCTACGGATTGAACGGCACTCTTTTCGGCGCAAAAATGGCTGACGATGCGGAAAATGCTGCTCCGATGGAAGGAAGTTATGTTTATACCGCTGATGAGGATGCGGACTTTTTCAGCAGCGCTCTCGGTGATGCTGATATATACGTCAACGACAATAAGGTTATCAACCAGAGCTCATCAATCACGGCTTCCCCGAGACCGATTTACAAAATCATTCCGTCTGTTTTCTCCGGACTCGTTGACAAAGCGGAGTTTGAAGAGTGGTATTCATCCGCAACAACCGATGAAGGGATGCTGATGATGCAGTTTGTTATTCATTTCGGAATAGAGAAGGCTGATTTTGAAAAAGCCAATGCCGATTACGCTCTTGAGCTTGAAAAAATCTACGGCGAGCCTGCCACGGTCAGCCCCGAAGAAGGCAGGGAGCACCTTGAGATTTTTAACTCCGACATCATCTATTCCTTTGACCGCAATGTTGTTGACGGATACTACTGCACAAAATAAAACCGCCTTCCGAAGAAAGCGGTCTGTGATTATTCAACAATTATGTATCCGAGCTCGGTAAGCTGAGGATTCGAATAAACCTCATAGAGCGAATCAAAGGTGTCTTCAGCAAGGTTTTTGGAAGCCTTCTTATAGACTACCATGCGTGCCTTGTCATCATGGTCAACCAGCTTGCCGTGACCTGTTTCCTCAATTTCAAGAGTTGCTTCGTAGTTCTTCATCAGATCAAAGAACTGATAGTTATATTCATCCTTGAGCTTCTCTTTTTTGTCAAAGATAAAAACGGTATATTCGCTGCCGAGAGCAGTACCGCCCTTGATAACAAGGCGTTCGCCCTTCTTGGTTTTTCCGATTACATCGTCAACGGTTTCATTGACACCCTCAACATATTCGCGCTCAATCTTAAGAGAATACTCAACACGGCTTGATTCGCGTTCTTCGGGAGTCATGTTACCTTTGACCCTACAAGCCGAAAGCGAAAAAAGAGTTGCCGCAATAACGGCAAGAGCCAATATTTTCTTCATAAGGAATTCCTCCTTTTATTCTTTATTATATTATAAGAGTGACATATTCAGTCACAAATGTCAATGGTTTTGAAGAAATTTAACATTTTCACAATAAATCAATAAAGAAAGGTGACAAAAAATGAAAAAGATTTTTGCAATCGCACTCTGTCTTATCCTTGCTGTAAGTCTCGCCGCCTGCGGAGCATCGAAAACCGCAGATGCCGAAGTGTATTCCCTGCAAAACAACTCCGCCATGAAGGATATGTTTGTTGCTGAGGAGTCTGCCGCTGATGCCGCAGGGGGAATAAGCTACACCGCTGCTCCGTCGGCAACTAAATCCGACACCGAAGAAAAAATCATCAAAACCGTTGACCTGAGCGTTCAGACTAAGGAATACACCGCCTATATCAACGGTCTGAATCAGAGCGTTGTTTCGTTGGGAGGCTATGTTGAAAATTCTTCAACAGACCTCGGCTCAGGTTCAAATTATAACCGCAACGCAACCTACACCGTCAGAATTCCCGCCGACAAGCTTGATGCATTTCTTGAAGCGGCAAACGAAAAAGGAACAATCACAAGCATAAACGAGGAACAGAAGAACGTTACCCTTGAATACGTTGACCTTGAAAGCAGAATTTCAGCATTCAGGACCGAACGTGATTCGCTTACAAAGCTTCTTGAAAAAGCCGAATCCCTTGAAAACATTCTTGCAATTCAGGAAAGACTTTCCGAGGTCAACTACGAAATTGAAAATTACACCGCACAACTCCGCGTTCTTGCAAACAGAGTAAGCTACAGCACCGTTACCATGCACATCCGTGAGGTTGAACGTGTTACAGAAGAAAAGCCTTCACTCTGGTCACGGATAAAGAACAGATTCCTTGATAATCTCGATGACCTTATCGACGGTCTCAAGGATGCGGTTGTTGATATCGTCGGCGGTCTGCCGATTATTCTTCCCGTTGCACTTATTGCCGTTGCGGTAATTCTGATTATAAGAAAGCTCATCAAAAAACGCAAAGCAAAGAGAAACATTTAAAAAATAACGGGTAGCCCAAGGGCGGCACTTCATAAGGAATTTAAGCCTTAAAACAGGATATTTTGGCATATAACTGCGTTAAAAATGCTCGGAATCCGTCAAGGATTCCTGCGCTTTTTGCCTTGTTCTATACTCAAACTATCTCTGTTTAAGGTGCGAAGCAGTTTTTATCAGGTTATTTTTCGTTCAGACGAAACGACAAAAAATCCGTAATACTTTGTGTATTACGGATTTTTTTCATAAAGTATTAACGGAAAAGAGCCGATAAAAACCTTAACTTCCTTATGAAGTGCCGCCCAAGCTACCCGTTGTTTTTTTCTTCAAGACCTTTAACCGTCGGCAGATTCCAGCGGAAAATCGTTGCAAGAATTCTGATTATCAGCACAGACCCTGCACCGATTATGATTGACGGCGTTGACGGCAGAATACCATACCATATCAGAACATAATAGATTGTCGCTCCGACAATCGCCGCCAGAGCATAGACTCTTTTACGCAGGATTTTAGGCACTCTTCTTGCCATGATATCACGCATGACACCGCCGCCCACACCCGTCAGGGTTGCAACGAAAACGGAAAGAAACATATTCTCTCCGAAGCCGCAGGAAATCGCACTGTTTACGCCGCCGATGACGAAAACCGAAAGCCCGATGGAGTCAAAAATATTTATAATCTGCGAATAAACGCCGAAGTGTCTTTTTATTTTCGTGCCGAGGAAATACGCTATGATAAAAACAGCAAGAGAAGTTATAACCGCCGTTAAGGCATAAACGGATTTGCGGAATGCCATGGGCGGCAGATATCCGAGAATGAGGTCTCGCACAATTCCTCCGCCTACTGCCGTGACTGTGCCGAGAACGATTGCACCGAAAATATCGAATTTCTTTTCGAGCGCGGTGATAACGCCCGTTATGGCGAATGCCACCGTACCGATTATTTCAATGACAAACAAAACGGTATCAACATTCATCGGTTTTCCTCCTTTTTCTCATTCCTTATTCTGCGGAGATTTGAAAAGAACTCTGAAAGCAGAGCCGAGCATTCCTCCGCCATGAAGCCGGAAACAACCTCGGGCTTATGGTTATAAGGCAAACCAAACAGGTTGACAACGGACCCGCATGAGCCTGCTTTGTAATCCGACGCACCGTAAACCAGCCTGCGTATGCGTGAATTGATAATCGCACCCGTACACATGGGGCAAGGCTCAAGAGTGACATACATTTCGCATTCCCAGAGTCTCCATCCTCCGAGCTTTTTGCAGGCAAGGTCAATCGCCTCAATTTCGGCATGAGCAAGAGCATTTTTACCGGTTTCACGGCGGTTTCTGCCAACGGAAACAACCTCTCCGTTGCGTACGATTACCGCACCGACGGGCACTTCAAGCTCCTCAGCCGCAATCTTCGCCTGTTCAATTGCTATGTTCATGAATTCCGTATCGGTCATAATATCATCCTGTGTTTGTCAATTATCCGTCTGCGACAGATCCGGCGGCTTGGGTCAAGCCGCCCTACAGGGTTTGTGCGTAACCGAGTAGGGCGGGCTGACCCAGCCCGCCGAGTAAGCCGCGGCTTACGGTAAAAAATATTTATCATCTTCCCATTTGCATTCGTTGAACTCTATGTATTCCCAGACATTCTGAAAGTGCAAATCATCTTTTATTATTTCATCGTAAAATGATTCCTGCCATATCTGATATCCGATTTCCCGTGCAGTAAGTCTTTTATAAGCCTTCATCATTTGAAATATATCGGTTTTTCTTCTTTTTAAATCATTACTCTCTTGAATAGTAACCAGCAAATGAACGTGGTTTGGCATTATAACATAATTTTCGACTTTAACATTTGAATAAGCATCCTCTATACTGTCAACAAATTTTTTTGCTATCTTTCCGATATCAGTTAAAAACGTTTTTGGAGCAGTATTTATGTTTGTTCTTTTCGGAACATACCCCAATATGCATTTTCTCTTTTCTGTACAAATTGTAATATAATAACTCCCAACCGAACCATAATCAAAATTTTTCAGACGTGGGTGTTTTCTTTGAGGTAATTTTGTTTCTTTCATATAATTTTGTATGTATCCGGCGGCTTGGGTCAAGCCGCCCTACGCTTTATACGCAGGGACAGCCTTGCAGCTGTCCCTTAATACACATTATTTCTTTTCGCCTTTAACCGCAAGCTTATCCGTATACCAGATATCACGTGCATAATCGTTGATTGAACGGTCTGCCGCAAAGATGCCCGCACCTGCGATATTGTTGAGCGACATCTTTGTCCATCTGTCCTTATCCTGCCAGATTTCTTCCGCTTTCTTCTGAATATTTCTGTAGTCCGCAAAGTCTGCAAGAACCATGTAAGGATCGTGATAAATCGCTGTGTTTGTGATTTCGCCGAACATCTTGCCGCCGATACCCTTGTTGATAAAGTTGATAAGATTATGAAGCTCGGCATTGTTGTTATAATAATTCATGGGCACATAGCCGCTTCTCTTAAGCTCGTTAACCTCGGGAGTGCTCATGCCGAAAATCATGATGTTGTCTTTGCCGACTGCATCATAAATTTCAACGTTTGCACCGTCCATTGTGCCGAGAGTTACAGCACCGTTAATCATAAGCTTCATGTTACCCGTACCGCTTGCTTCCGTGCCTGCAAGGGAAATCTGTTCGCTGATATCAGCCGCAGGCATAAGAGCTTCAGCCATGGTAACGTTATAGTCTTCCATGTAAACAACCCTGAGCTTATCCTTCACATCGGGGTCATTGTTGATAAGGTTGGCAAGCGAGAAAATGAATTCGATGATTTTCTTTGCCATGAAGTAACCCGATGCCGCCTTTGCACCGAAAATATAGGTGTGAGGAGTATAATCCGCATTGGGATTTGCCTTGATTTCAAGATACTTTGCAAGGATATTGAAAGCATTGAGGTGCTGACGCTTATACTCATGCAGTCTCTTGACCTGAACATCAAAGATCGATGAAGGATCGAGGCTGATGCCTGTTTTGCTCTTGACAAGAGCCGCAAAATCGTTTTTGTTTGCGGTTTTTATCTTGCGAAGCTCTTCAAGGACAGCAGCATCGTCTTTGTAATCACGGAGCTTGACAAGATTGCTTGCATCGTATACGAATTCACCGCCGATAAGGTCGGTGAGCATTGATGTGAGACCGGGGTTAGCCTGACAGAGCCAGCGGCGGTGAGCGATGCCGTTGGTTACGTTTGTGAATTTATCGGGTTCAAGCTCATAGAATTCACGGAATACGGAATCCTTGAGGATACGGCTGTGAAGAGCAGAAACACCGTTAACCTTGTGGCATACGGCAACGCAGAGGTTAGCCATTCTGACTGCACCGTTTGAGATAACAGCCATTCTTTCAACTCTTTTTTCGTCACCTGTCAAATAACGGATTTTATCTCTGAAGCGTCTGTCAATCTCTTTGACAATCTGATAAATTCTGGGAAGCAGACGCTGGAAAAGGTCCTCGCCCCAGCATTCAAGAGCTTCAGCCATAACGGTGTGGTTGGTGTATGCACAGCATTCGCTGACTATTCTGAACGCATCGTCCCAGCCGTAGCCGCATTCGTCAAGCATAATTCTCATAAGCTCGGGAATAGCCATGGTGGGATGAGTATCGTTGATATGAACCGCATTCTTTTCTGCAAAATTTTCAAGTGAGCCGTATTTTCTCAGGTGTCTTGCAACGATATCCTGCACCGATGCGGAAACAAGGAAATACTGCTGACGCAGACGAAGGCTCTTTCCCTCGGGATGATTGTCTGCAGGGTAAAGCACCTTGCTGATTACCTCAGCCATCGCCTTTTCTTCCATTGCTCTCATGTAGTCGCCCTGGTTGAACATCGCCATATCGATGCCGTCAACCTTTGCCGACCACAGACGGAGCACTGCAGCACCCTTGCCGTCTTTGCCCGCAATCATCATATCATAGGGCACAGCCTTGACGGTTTTGCAGTTAACCATTTCAACATGGTGGAATGCACCTTCCCAGCTGTCAACAACCTGACCCTCAAACTTAACGTCAACGGTCATATCCTCTCTGGGCACGAGCCATACTTCTCCGCCGGGAAGCCAGAAATCGGGCATCTCGGTCTGCCAGCCGTCAATGATTTTCTGCTTGAAAATACCGTATTCGTAAAGAATGGAGTAACCCATTCCGTTATAGCCCTGATTTGCAAGGGCATCAAGATAACAGGCAGCAAGTCTGCCGAGACCGCCGTTGCCCAGACCCGCATCAGGCTCGCAGTCATAAAGTTTTTCAAGTTTGACACCAAAAGATTCAAGAGCTTCTTTTGCTGTTTCTGTGAGATTAAGATTATAAAGAGTATTCTTGAGTGCTCTGCCCATGAGGAATTCCATGCAGAGATAATAAACTCTTTTCTGACCCTGCTCTGTTGAAGCTTTGTCAAACTCTCTGCGCGAATCTCTTGCCATGTCTCTTACGATAATGGAGAGTGCTCTGTAAAACTGCTCGTTGGTAGCTTCTCTGGGAGATACTCCGAAGAAATGAGAAAGCTTTGCGGAAATCATTTCTTCAAGCTGAGTTTTGGTGATTGCCATTAGTTCATCCTCCTATTGCATACCGAAAATATACGCCTTATAATTTTACACTAAAATTTATGATTTTACAACAGAATTTTTACAAATGATTAATTTTCTCCCCTTGTAACGCATAGAAATTTGCGTTATAATAAACAAAATATTTGGAAGAAATGTAAAAAACAATTATTTTATAAAGAACGGTGATTTTTTGTACGACTATTATGATAATCCGCAGACCCTTTATGACAAGGAATATAATGAAAAATGCGGAATAAAACGAATCAGCAAGGCTGCGGGTTGCTGTATCATAGGATATGTTCTTATTCAGAATATTCTTTCAATAATACTTGTTTCTACCCCTCTGTATAATATTTATTCGGCAGACTCAACCATGCAGAGCGTTGTGAACATTGTTTTTTCGCTTCTCGGTCTGCTTGTACCCTTTGCACTCGCCGGACTTTTTATCAGCAGAAAAACGGGCAAAACCGATTTCGGCTTCAACAGACCCGTCAGCAATTCTCTCATGCTTTCGGCTGTGCCTCTGGGATTTTTCATCTGCCTTGCAGGCAACTACATCACAAGCATTTTTGTTAACGCAATGGATTCCGTCGGTGTTTCGCTTACAGCACCCGAATTCAGCGTACCCGATGATTTTGCAGGCAGAGTGATTTATGCGGTTTCGATTGCCGTTGTGCCGGCGCTCGTTGAGGAATTTGCCATAAGAGGCGTTATCATGCAGCCCCTGCGCAGATACGGCGATAAGTTTGCCATTCTTGCATCTGCGATTTTCTTTGCGGTGCTTCACGGCAACCTTATTCAGGCTCCGTTTGCACTTATTGCAGGCATCGGCATCGGCTATGCGGTCTGCATAACAAACAGCGTATGGACAGGTGTTTTGATTCATTTCTGCAACAATCTTTATTCGGTTATCATTGAATTTATGGTTGCGGACATCGAAAACGAGGATATCCTCAATGTTGTTTATATTGTTACAACGGTTATTCTCTATGCACTTTCAATTCTCGGCTCGGTAATATTCATATATATCAAAAACAAGAGAAAGGTTCTCCCTTCCTTTACCGTGCTGACGGAAGGACGCAAAATGAAAGCGTTCATTTTCACAATCCCCATGATAATTGCCCTGCTGATTATGCTCAGCATAACAAAGGATTTTGTTTCGATAGGTTAAAACTTTACCCCGTACCGAAATGGTACGGGGTTGTTTTATTCTGCCGTCTGAAAAGCAGGATATCTTTCCATTGTTCTGAACATTTCGCCTGTTACTGCATTCATGCACAAATCATTTGTGTCATTTTCTCTTTGAACATCAACAGGAAGAGTAAGCAATTGCGTTTTGTCTACGCAGAAATGCCAGCATGGAAACAGCTTCAGTTTTCCGCTTTCATCTTCATCAAGCAAATACTCAAAACGAATTTCAACAATCGGTGCATATTCCGAAAGCCAGAGCTCCTCAAGAGAATTTTCAATACGGGCAATGGCTTCTTCAAGCATAATCACTTTTTCGGGTTTTTCTCTTTCCGATAAATCCAATCCGCACATCCTCACAAAGATGACCCCTCTGTCATCAACCTGCACCGTTAGCTCAGATGCTGTTCCTGCATAAACTTCCGATGTTACGCTCTCAATAGGGAAACCGTCTGCATATTGAACATATCTGAATTCATAACAACCCATCGGTGCAGACTCTCCGCCATAGGTTATGGGGTCACAGATTTCACCGCTTACAAAAACATAGTCTGTTGAACCCTCAGATTTCAGGAATGCATCCGAAATCATTCTCGCTTCATCATAAGACATATCACACCCTTTTGCATATCCGTCACCCTTTGAAACCGGATTGTTTTCAGCACTGAGATAATTATAAACACCAAAGTTAATGCCGCTTCCCAAGGGTACTCCTACGCTTGCATCGTCTTTGTTTCCTTTGAACATTCCGTTTTCACCGAGAAGAATCTCATTGAATTTCTCAACGGAATAAACTCTGTGCTTCGCACTGTATATATGCATATCACTTACAGAACCGTCAATCACAACATCCGCATCGATTTTTACCGTTTTTTCGCCGCATTTCAATTCTTTCAAAACGCTTTTTACTGTTTCCTCGTCTTTTCTCGATGCCTTCGCATATTCTATACTTGATGTCTCTGTTTTATCGTTTTCATCGGAAAAATTATTTGTAAACATCCCTGCTCCTGCAAACACAAGCAAAGCAAAACATGCCGCAAACGCAAAATATTTTACCGAAGCTTTTTCTTCGGGTTTTCTCAGAACCTCTTCCAAAATTTCATCACCGACTCTAATTTCATCAAACAATTCTTTATATGTTTTTTTCATCGTTTTCACTCCTCTCCAAGATTTCCTTCAATGCCCTTCTTGCACGAGTCAGAAGCATTCTGACATTTGCCGTGCTTGTTTTCAGAACCGCTGCAATTTTCTCGGCACTTAAATCTTCATAATAAAACAGATGCAAAACTGCATTATATTTTTTCGGAAGCTGATTCAGTGCAAATTCAAGCTCATGTTTCTCAATCTCAGGCATTTCAGTGTTTTCGTCAAGCTCATCAACCCGAGTTTTCCAAAAAGATGTTACGGCGGTTTTACAGCAATTCAATGTTACCCGTATAAACCAGGCCTTTTCGTGCTCGGCAGAATTAAATTTCTGCTGTCTTTTTATGTATCTGCAAAAAACATCCTGAAACACATCATCCGCATCATCTTTGTTTTTCATCTGCGAATATGCAAGCCTGTAAACCATATCCTTGTTACGCATAATCGTTTCCTTAATTTCCTGCGATACTTCCTCCCGTTTCAGCATAAAAAACCTCCTTTCACTTCTAATACTTTCAGTTTCATCAAAAAGCAACAGTAATACTGAAAAAGCAGCCTATGTTTTTACATAAGCTGCTTGATTTTTATTCAAATAACGGTGTTGAAAAATATCTTTCCGCCGTGTCGGGAAGAACGGTTACAACCGTTTTGCCCTTGCCGAGCTTCTTTGCAAGACGCAGTGCCGCCGCAACGTTTGTGCCGCTGCTGATACCGCACATGATTCCCTCTTTTGAAGCTAAATCTCTTGAGGTCTGAAGTGCTTCTTCGTCTTTTACGATGCAGACATCGTTATATATTTCCGTGTTGAGAATATCGGGGATAAGTCCGTCACCAATGCCCATCTGAACATGAGTTCCGATTGAACCGCCCGAAAGAATTGCCGCATTTTCGGGTTCAACCGCCCATATTTCCATATCGGGATTTTCCGCTTTGAGTGTTTCACCTATGCCCGTAATCGTTCCGCCCGTGCCGATGCCCGAACAGAAGCCGTGAATGGGTTTGCCGACCTGCTCAAGGATTTCTCTGCCCGTACCCGAACGCTGAATTGCAGGGTTGGCAGGGTTTTCAAACTGCTGAGGCACAAAAACATTGGGATTCTCCGCCTTCATTTTAAGAGCAAGATTGAGACATTCCTCAATGCAGAGACCGATGTTTCCCGCATCGTGAACAAGAATTATATCCGCACCGTAATGCTGAACAAGCTTTCTGCGTTCCTCGCTTACGGAGTCGGGCATAATAATCTTAACCTTATATCCCTTAACCGCACCAACCAGTGCAAGACCGATGCCCTGATTGCCGCTTGTGGGTTCAACAATAACGGTTTCGGAATTCAGCAGACCCTTTTTCTCGGCATCCTCAATCATGTTGAGCGCCGTTCTTGTTTTGATTGAGCCGCCAACGTTAAGACCCTCAAATTTAACAAGGATTTCCGCATCGTCGGGACCCGTCATATGCTGAAGTCTGATAATGGGAGTGTTACCCATAGCTTCGAGAATTGTATTGCAAATCATCTTGAAAACCTTTCTCAATGAATGACTGAATTTTTACTTCGGGTATTATATCATATTCGGCTCATCTTTTCAATGACATAAAAATTCTGATTTACAAAAAGTTACACTGTTTTTTATGCTATATGCACAAAAGGAACTGTCTCGCCAAAGGAAAACAAAAAACGGAATAAATAACAATCGGCTTGAGTCGGAAATCTCCTTCTCAAGCCAAATTTAATGTCATTACGGAATTTTAAAAGTGTTTTCAGCCGTTTTTCATCTTATTGAAACAGCACCTTTGATTTTATTTATTGCGGCACATAAACCGCCGCTTCATGATAAAACACCTCATACGGATTTTCAACGCCCTCAAGATAATACTCTGCGGGCAGACCCATGGGATTATAATATGTGTTATCGGGTGCAATGATTATCTCAAACCAGCCTGCATAAGCATAAACAAGCTCTTCTCCCCTGTGGTTATTAAGGTAATCGTTATAATCATCAAACCACTTTGCACCGAATGACGGTGTATTATATATCACTCCGTCCTCTTTCCAAAGAGTGATTATCGCCACAAGCTTATCGCCGTTATGCACAAGGTAATCACGGTAATTCTGCCTCAGCTCAAAGCATTTGCCCTCTGTCCCGTCATAGGTGACATGGCTGTAGCCTTTTTCGGATATTCTTATTGAACCCGACTCAACTCCCCCTGACGATAAACTGCCGATAATTCCTGCACCGTTCTTTTCAAAATACACCTTTGCTTCTTCATCGGTTATCGCTTCACCCGTCACCTCAATTCCTCTGTCAAAAGGCAAACAGGGAATACAAAACCAATTTGAATAGTCGCCTCCCGCACTGTATCCGCCGTCAGGCACCGTTGTCTCCTCCTGCATCAGAGTTGTCTGCTCCGTCACGGGAGAAGGATTGACGGCTGTTGTCACGACTTCGTTGCCCGACTGTGCAAGTCCGCTTTCCTGCGTTGACGTGACAGCAACATCCGTCGGCATCGGCTTTGAAGTGAAGCCTCCGCTTCTGCCCATCCCCGCCGCAAAAACGGCAGCCGCGGCAAAGCACACGGCAACCGCCGTCAGCCGAAGCATTCTTTTCCTTTTTAATTTTTTCTTTTTATTGTATTCATCCCTGCGTAACAAAACATTGACGGCAACTTCATTATAATTCTTCATATTCGAAACCCTCCTTTTCAAGTTCCGATTTAAGCGATTTTTTTGCCCTGTAAACAAGGTTTTCAATCTGTCTTTTGCTCTTTTTCATAATTACCGCCGTTTCCGAATTGCTGAAATCCTCAAAATATATCAGATATAGAACTCTGAAATATTCGGGTTTCAGCCTTTTCATCGTTCGGTGGAGAAGAATTTTTCTTTCCTTGATCAGATATTCCTTTTCAACGGTTGTTTCCTCCGCCGGATAATCACCGTCAGGCCCGGAAACCGATTTTGAGCTGTGTCTCAGATAATCAACCGCCAGGTTGCGTGCAATCGCAAAAAGCCATGTCTTAAATGTGCTTTTACCTGAAAAATGCGGCTTTTTGACTGCTATTTTAAAGAACGTTTCTTCCATCAGTTCTTCCGCGGTAAAAATATTATTCACATAACCGTTTATGTACAGGATTAATCCGTCTTTATAAGCCTTGATTATTTCGACCAATCCCGCGTCATCTCCGTCAAGATAGCGGCGGTAGCTGACTGCACCGATATCCATCGGCATCTCTCCTTTCCGAAAGACTTCCGTTTCCGTCTTCACCTGTTAGACGGATGAAATGCCAAAAACTCTCACTGAACTTTTTTCGGCGGGAGCAAGCCCCCGCCCTACGCACTATATGCACAAAAAGCAGAACTGTTTTTCAGCTCTGCTTTTTATTTTAAAACTCATAATTGGGTTTAACGATTTTACCTGTTGTTGCCGCCTCAACGATTGAAAGACAGACCTCAACGGTCTTTGCACCCTCTCTTGCATCGGTTATAACGGGCTTACCGTTGACAATCGCATCCGCAAAAACCTCAAATTCCTTTGCGGCATTATGGTTGTTGACCTCAACGGGAATTGTCACGGGTTCTTTTGTTACGCCCTCTTCGTCAACCTCATAAAGAGTTATCGAAGGTGATGTGTTATCGCAGATGATTGTGCCCTTTGTGCCGTAAACAACGGTGCGCATGGTGTAATCACGCTTGCATCCCGTCGAAACAAACACCTTGCCCATGGTATTTTCATCAAATTTCATGATTGCGATTGTTGCATCGTCATACGGAACCATGGGAAGAAGTCTGTGTGTACCGTATGCGAAAACCTCAACGGGGTCGCCCACAAGCCAGCGGATAAGGTCAACCGCATGGCATCCGCCGCCTATAACGCCGTGACGCTTGGGGTCAGCACGCCAGTCATCGCAAAGCTTCATATAGTCATGTGCGTATTCGGATTCGATGAAATAAACATCTCCTATCGCACCCGATTCGATAAGTTCCTTTGTTTTTTCAAAAGACGGAGTAAATCTGCAAATCTGACCGACCATAAACTTACTTCCCGATTCATCCGCAACCCTTATCATCTCTTCGATATCCTCACGGGTGAGTGCAAGAGGCTTTTCGCAAAGCACATGCTTGCCCGCACGGAGCAAATCGCACGAAACCTTAACATGCTGCTGGTCGGGAATAGCAACGGTAACAACATCGATATTGGGATTATCCATAATCTCCCTGTAATCCCTTACCCTTTTTTCTTCGGGAATATTATATCTTTCACCTGCAAAGCGAAGATTTTCCTCGTTTGAATCGCAGATTGCGGCAATTTCCGCGCCATAGCTAACCGCACCCTCAACGTGGCACATTCCGAACTTCATGCCTATGTTTGCAACCTTCAAATTCTTTTTCATATATAAAATTCTCCTATTTTTTCTTTTTGTTAATATTATACAGCCCGTATTTTTTCCTTATTTCCGGGAATGCGTGGGAATAAAAAACAACCGTTACAAAGGTTTTTCCTGCAGAGTAAATATTCTCAACCGCAGACCTGAAATCCACCTTTGCAAAGCTCATCAGCACATCAATCGCTTTTCTGATAAACATATTTTTCTGCTGGGATTCCTCTTTTTTTCTCGTGAAAGTAATCCAGTCAAAACAGCTCTTGACCACCTTAAGCTCTCTGTCAGGTATCACGGAATAATTTTTCGTGAGGGTCGGGAGCACTTTCAGAAGCTTATCCCCCTCAAGAATATCCGTATAATCAATCCTGCCCTCCTCAACAAGCTTATCGCTCATCGGGGTTTTGGGAATCACTCCGTAATAGTTCACCAGAAACGCATCAAGATTAAGCGACAGCGCAAACTTAACGGTCTCCTTAAGGTTTTCCTCGGTTTCATCGGGAAATCCGACCATAAACGAACCGAACGTTGTGATTTTCGCTCTTGTGCACTTATCAACAAACTCCCTTATCATATCCTGATTCATGGGTTTATTGATTTGTTTTCTTGTTTCGGCACTGCCCGTTTCAATTCCGAGCAGAAGAAATCTGCATCCCGCATCATACATTTTTCTGAGCGTATCCTCGCTCGTGTAAGCATCTGCTCTGGTCTGACCGCCCCAGACGAATTTCAGGTTATTCTCTTTTCTGAACCTCGCAAACTCATCGATTTCTTCATCGGTCAGAAGCAGAACTTCGTCAGAAAAATTAACACCGTCAAGCTTATATTTTTCCTCAAGATACTTAACTTCCTCAAAGAAATATTTCAGCGGTCTTTTTCTGTGGCACGAGTTATAGAACATCGTGTTGAAGCAGAATGCACACTTATTCGGGCATCCTCTCGATGTATACATATAGAGCATCCTTTTGCAGTGCGGAAACTCACGGAAACATTTTTTTACATCTATCAGATCCCAGTCAATCGCAGGCAGATTTTCTATATCCGAATTATTCTCGTTTGCGGTTGTAACCGCTTTTTCACCGTCTGAAAATGTCAGACCGGGTATGCCTGCAAAATTTTTTCCGCCGTTCATCTCATCGATAAGCTGAACAAGCTTTGCCTCTGTCTCGCCGATGATAACAAAATCCGCAAGACCTTTTTCAATCACCTTTTCCGAGAGTGCGGACGCAAGCATCTCTGCCCACACAACCACTGCACCCATCTTCTTTGACATACGGGAAATCTCTGCGGAATCCTCAAGGGATGCCGTAGGCGGAACATAAACCATAACCATCCCCGGGTTGAATGAGGTCAGAACCTTTTCCGATTTTCTGAAATCGATGCACTTATCGTAGACAAGCACTTCATGACCCAGCGATTTCATATATGTTGCCGTTACCATCATGCTTCTGCAGACAGGGTAGGTTGTGCCTCGCATGAGGAAACCTGCCTTCGGCTGAACAAACAGTATTTTCATTATTTCACCTTACGAATATCAAACTTTTTGACTGTATCAACCGCACCCTGAGGACAGATTTCGTCACAGCACAGGCATCCTATGCAGTCTTTTTTGTTAAGAACAACCTTACGGTCCTCAATTTTCAAAGCATGCATGGGACAGGTTGTCACACACTTACGGCAGAGGATACATTTATCATTCATCTGCGGATAGATTTTAAAGAATCGCTCATCAATTCTGTCAAGCATGATTTTAAAAGTTGCCGTAAGCTTCTTGCCCGATGTTTTTTCTTTGAGAGGTGCAGGAAGCTCAAGAGGTCTGTCAATGCGGAAAACCGTGTCACCGACCGCCTCAATTTCTTCCGCCGCAAAGCCTTTTTTCTCTGCCGCGGCAAGGGTTTTCACCATATCGGCTGAGACCTGCATTTTTTCTGCGATAAACGCATCAAGCGAAAAAACATCTTTCGACGAGAACGTTACGCCGAGATGTCTTTTTGTACCGTTTGCAGGGCCGTTACCCTCCATGACATCAACGGCATCAACGATTGTGAAATCAGGCTTGACCGTTGCCGCAAGCTCAACGAGCATATTGGAAAAATCATCGGTTTTGGGGTATCTTGCATGGAAAGCAGGCTTCTGAAGTCCCGGTATACAGCCGAAAAGATTCTTCACTCCTGCGGTAATGCCCGTCATGCTGTGGGTTTTGAGCTTGGGAACATTTATGAGATAATCAGCATTTTTTATTGTGTTAATGATGTTGAATTTTTTGTTCACAAAATCCTGAGAGCCGTGGATATCCGAGCTTTCGAAGTCAAGATTGAGCTTGACGTGTTCTGCCAGAGAATCATACTCGGCTCTTCTGTATACTTCCTGCATCTGCGTGAAAAGAAGCACCGAACCGCCCGGACAGTCGGCAACCGTGATATCATTCACACCGATATCCTTAAGACAGCGTATGATAGCAAAAACAAATGCGGGGTTTGTGTTTATTGAAAAATATGCTTCCTTGTCGGAGAGCAGATTAGGTTTGATAACAACCCTTGCATTCTTCGGAATATCGTTTTCAATTCCGTGAAGCTCAAAATGTTTTTTCACAATATTATATATCTCGTCTGCGTTATAACTGTCAGCTCTGAGCACTGCACACCTGCTCATAATCCCACCCCTTAAAACAAAATAACTATATAATTATAATGCATTCCCGATATCAAGTCAAGCAATACAAAAAGGCTGTAAAAAACTTACGTTTTTTCAGCCTCGGTTTGTCAGATTAAGATTTAATTAAATCAAGGATATAATCTTTTTACATTCTGCTTTTAAATATTCAGGTAAAGTTTCAACAAGTTTTTCGGATTCACTGCTTTTTCCCTCAACAGCATATAAAACAGCCATCACATAGGTTCTTTGAGGATTTTCTGCAGGACTGCATTTATAAGACTTCTCAAGATACATACGTGAAGTCTCATAATTTTTGCAAGATAAACAAACTGTGCCCATATCGTAATATATTTGACCCATGTTTTCCAGTTTTAAGGTTTCAGTTTCATTTTCGGAATATAAACCAAGAGCTTTTTTATAGTAATTTAAAGCTTTTGAGTTTTCTGATTTTCTCTGTGCAAATTTTGCTGTACGATAATAAGGATGGAAACCAATTTTAAAAGAATAATCCTCATCGTATTCAAGCATTTTTGCATAATACTTATTCATCAATTCCTCGTTTTCAAGAAATTCATAACAAAGACCGATAAAATAACAAAGTGCAAAAGAGTCAAAATCATTAAAACATGCGTTCTCCAGTACGAGGAGTATCGATAACCCGCCGTTAAAATCTCGCTTTGATATTTTTATCAGAGAAGCTGTCAGGTGAATCTGAGCTTCCGATGACTTTTCAAAAGCTGATAAAAAAATCTTACCAAAAGCTTTACCATGTATTTCCCGCCATTGTTTGTAATTTTCATAATTCAAAGTATATTCCTGCAACAAACAAAAAAATTCATTTATATTCAAATGAATCACCTCTCTGATTTTCATATAATAAACATCAATTAAAATTTATATAGATAAAAATTCCAAACACAATTGCTTCTCTCTACAGCTGCAAACTCATAATTACTACCATCAATTACAACTTGATAAACAGGAATTTCACAAGAAAAATCATTAACTTTTACTCTGTTTTTTGTGTCAATCCAATCGTAATCGAATATATTAACGCCAAACAATTGAACATTACCGTCAATTCCGGTTGCCTCAAGTTGCCATGTCTTACTTTTCCACATTTTCATAAATAATCACCATAAAATAATTATACTCTGATTTCGAAAGTTTTCAATAATGAATATCAAATTCAAATCAATCTCAAACAGGACTCTAACCTGTGACACCAACGGTCAGAAACATAGTCGTCTATCGCCCTTGGAGCGGGCAATAGACTCCTTGTTTCTTCCTGCTCAAGCACCGCCTTTATCTGCCACCGGCAGCGGCAAAACCTGAGCCAGTTAACAGCCGCAACACGTTGTTAATGTTACGGTGCCGCACTTCGAACCGTATTAAAGAATAAACAAAAAGAACCATCCGATTGGATGGTTCCTTTTCTTGGCGCCTCAAACAGGACTCGAACCTGTGACACCGCGGTTAACAGCCGCGTGCTCTACCGACTGAGCTATTAAGGCATATTCG